>NZ_JBVIIT010000026.1:0-160660 GCF_055569615.1 Streptomyces sp. NPDC031379
CCCCCCCCCCCCCCCCCCCCCCCCCCCCCCCCCCCCCCCCCCCCCCCCCCCCCCCCCCCCCCCCCCCCCCCCCCCCCCCCCCCCCCCCCCACGTCCGCACGACCTCCTCGACGTCGTACGGCTTCTTCCCCAGCGGGGGGCCGGGCGGCGGCCTGAACATCATGTCGCGGATCTTGACGTTGACGTCCTCGATGATCTTCCGGGCGATCCGCTCCGAGGGCGCCGCGTACGCCGCCTCGAGCGCGTCCTCGGCCTCCTTGCGCAGGGCGAGGGCGGGCGGCAGCACGGCCAGCCCCTCGCGGGCCATCTTCCGCCTGACCCACCACAGTTCGTCGTAGCCGGAGTCCAGCTCGGCGGGCAGCGGCTCGCCCGCCCCCGGCAGCCGCTCGAACTCACCGCGCGCCTGCGCGTCGCGGATCTGCTTGTCGACCCAGGACTCGAACGGGACACCCGGTGGCTTTCGCTCGGTCATGAGCCCATTGTGCCGGACGCGACCCCGCCGGGCGTTTTATCATGCGGCGGCGGTACGGCGATCCGGCCACCGCCCTGGAACTCACGGACGCTGCGACCGCTCCACTGCCTCAGGGGGAACACCCGTGCTCGAACTCACCATGGCCACCGTCTCGGGTGCCGACGCCGGCGCCACGGCAGGCATGACGATGGCCGAGGCACCCAGCGAGCCCGGCGCGGTACTGCGGGTCGGCCGCGACGCCTCCGTGTGCCGGCTGGTCACCCCCGACGACTGGCTCTTCGTCTCCCGCGTCCACCTGGAGTTCCTGTGCGGCCCCGACGGGGGCTGGCAGCTGACCTGGCTGCGCGGTTCCCAGGCCGACCCGGCGTCCGAGGTGCGGCTGACCATCGGGGAGTACGCGCAGCCCCTCGCCTACGGGGCGACCGTGCCGCTGCCGCACGGCGGTTCCGGCGAGATCGTCGTCCAGGACCGCACCGCACCGCGCAGCGTCAACGTGGGCTTCTTCCACGAGGTGTGAGCCCACCGGGCCGGGGCGCGGGGGCCCGGGGCGGGGTCAGCCCAGTACGCGGGCCAGCGCGAAGCCGTCGTAGCCCTTGTGGCCGACCGTCTGGATCGCCGTACCGGTCAACCGGGGGTGGGTGGCGATCAGTTCGATCGCGGCACGGGTACCGACCACGTCCGGCGCGGTACTGTCCGCGTCGGCGATCCGGCCCTCGCGCACCACGTTGTCCACGACGATCAGGCTGCCCGCGCGGGTGAGCCGCAGCGCCCACTCCACGTAGTGCCCGTTGTTGGCCTTGTCGGCGTCGATGAACACCAGGTCGAAGGGGGCCGGGTTCTCGTCGGCGAGCTTGGGCAGCGACTCCAGGGCCGGGCCCACCCGCACCTCGGCGATCCGCTCCAGGCCCGCGCGGGCGAGGTTCCGGGTGGCCACCTCGGCGTGCTTGGCGTTGTACTCCAGCGAGACCAGCCTGCCGTCCTCGGGCAGCGCGCGGGCCAGCCAGATCGTGCTGTACCCGGCCAGCGTGCCGATCTCCAGAATGGTGCGCGCTCCCTGCACCTGGGCGATCAGCTGCAGGAACTTGCCCTGCGCGGCCGTGACGCCGATGGGCGGCAGCCCGGCGGCCTCGCTCTCCCGCAGAGCCGCCCGGAGCGCCTCGTCGTCCGGGGAGAGTTGGCTGATGAAGTAGTCGTCGACGTCGTCCCAGCGCTGCGACCCGCTCATGCGTCTGCTGCCTTTCCCGAGTGTCGTCCCGAGGCTTCTCGGCCCTGCCCGCCTCGATCATCGCAGCCGAGCGGCGCGGACGGGGAGAACGGCGGCGGGGGAGCCACCGGCCGGCGGGAGCGGCGTACGACGACCACGGCGACGGCCGCGGCGATCACGAGCAGCCCGCCGCCGACCGTCAGCAGCCAGGCGGGGATCCCGGCGACCTCGAGCAGTTCCTCGTCGTGGATCACCGGCTGGACCGGGGTGTCCGCGGCGGCCCGGCGCAGCTCGTGGTCGCCGGAGATACGGCCGGGGTCGGGGAACGATTGCTGGAGCGCCGTCAGGTACGGCGTCCCCGCGGCCAGCTCGCCCAGGGCGCCGTCGCGCGGGGCGAGACGTCCCGCGAAGACCACCTGGGGCGGTGCGCCGCCGATCGTCGTGCGGGTCTCCATGCGGTGTGCGGCGAGCACGTACAGGCCGAGTGACTGCGGGGTGCGGGCCAGGCGGGACAGGCGCATCGGGTAGACGGGCCGGTCGGCGGCGAAGGAGAGGCGGAGCGGATCCAGGGCGCCGTGCAGCCGGGTGCCGTCCGTGCGCGGGGCGAGGCGGACGGCCACGTACTCCCAGTGCCGGTCGACGTACGGCTGAAGGGCGGTCTTCAGTCGGTCCGGGAGGGAGAAGCCGTGGGCGTGCAGCCAGTCGCCGAGGGCGGCCGGGTCGGTGGCGGTCAGCCGGGCCACGTCGAAGGGGCCGAGCCGCTGCCGGCCGGCCACGGAGACCCCGCCCGCCGCGGGGGGTGCGGCGTCTCCGACCAGGTCGCGGCTGTCGAAGGGCCAGTCGCCGTCGCGCGGCCAGAAGTGGTGGCGGGTGCGGTGCACGGGGGCGATGGCCCTGGCCAGGTCGGTGAAGACGGCCGGGTCGCCGAGGCGGACCGTCGCCCGGTGCGGGACGGGCATGATCCAGGCGGCGTGCGTGGCGTCGCCGCCGACGGTCAGCCGCATGACGATCTCCTCCCGCCGGCCGTCCCACCGCAGCAGCGACTGCTCGTCGGACACGGAGATCTGGGTCACCGGGCCCGGGACCATCGCGCCGCAGCCGCACGCGTACGCGGGTGCGATGAACCAGGTCAGCTGGATGCCGAGCAGGGTGAGGACGGCGGTGAGTATCCGGGCGCGAGTCACAGCGACACAGACGGCCCCGACACGAGAAACGGTTCCGGTGCCGCAGGCCTACGAGGGCCCCGCAGGGGCGCGCGATCGGCCACGGCGGGCCCGCGGCCGGGAGAGGACGGCGAGCCCTGTGGCGCTGACCGGGGACGCTGACCGGTGCGGGCCGGGTGCCGCTGCGCCCCCCAGCGGCACCCGGCCCGCGGCCGGGAGACGACCGCGAGTCCTATGGCGCTTACCGCTGCTCCACCGCCGGGGCGGAACCCGGCAGGGGCCGGCCCGCGGACTCGGCCATCCGCCACACCGCGAACCCGCCCACGACGGCCGCGGCCATCATGTAGTACGCGGGCATCATCATGTTCCCGGTCGCCCCGATCAGCGCGGTCACCACCAGCGGAGTCGTCCCGCCGAAGAGGGACACGGACACGTTGAAGCCGATGGACAGGGAGCCGTAGCGCACCCGGGTCGGGAAGAGCGCCGGAAGAGCGGCGGGCATGGCCGCCGTGAAGCAGACCAGGAGCAGACCCAGCGCACCCATGCCCAGCGCCACGGCGACCAGGCTGCCCTGGCGGATCAGCAGCAGCGCGGGGATGGAGAGGAGCAGGAAGCCCGCACAGCCGGCCGCGATCACCGGACGGCGGCCGATCCGGTCGGTCAGGGCGCCCGCGAACGGCTGGACGATCATCATCAGGGCCATCACACCGAGCACGACCAGCAGCCCGTGCGTCTCGTCGTACTTCAGCTCACTGGTGAGGTAGCTCGGCATGTACGACAGCAGCATGTAGTCGGTGACGTTGAAGACCAGCACCAGGCCCATGCAGATCAGCAGCGCCTTCCACTGGCCCGCGACCATCTCGCGCAGCGGCACCTTCGGCCGGGCGGCCTCCGCCTTCTCGACCTCGGCGGCGAAGGCCGGGGTCTCCTCCAGGCGCATCCGCAGGTACAGGCCGATGATGCCCATCGGGCCCGCGATCAGGAACGGAATGCGCCAGCCCCAGGAGAGCAGGTCGTCCGAGGAGAGCAGAGCCGTCATCAGGGTGACGAGGCCCGCGCCGCCGATGTACCCGGCGAGCGTGCCGAACTCCAGCCAGCTGCCGAAGAAGCCGCGCTTCTTGTCCGGCGCGTACTCGGCGATGAACGTCGACGCGCCCGCGTACTCACCACCGGTCGAGAACCCCTGCACCAGGCGGGCGGCCAGCAGGAGCAGCGGCGCGCCCACGCCGATCGTGGCGTACGACGGGATCAGGCCGATCGCGAACGTGCCCGCCGCCATCATGATCATCGTGAGGGCGAGGACCTTCTGCCGGCCCACGCGGTCGCCCAGCGGACCGAAGACCATGCCGCCGAGGGGGCGGACCAGGAAGGCCGCGGCGAAGGCGCCGAAGGTCGACAGCAGCTGCGCGGTCGGGTTGCCGGACGGGAAGAAGACCTTGCCCAGGGTGACGGCGATGTAGCTGTAGACACCGAAATCGAACCACTCCATCGCGTTGCCGAGCGCCGCCGCCTTCACGGCGCGCTTGACGAGCGCGGGGTCGGTGACGGTGACGTCACGGGCCTTGGTGGCCCGGCGGGTCTTCGGATGCGGGGTGACGGCTGTGGCGGTCGCCAAAACGAGGCTCGCCTACCTTTCGACGGGGACAGGTACGCGGCCCGGACGGCGGCGCTGCCGGGAATCGGGCCGAAAAGCGACCATAGGGGGACTTCAGCCCCTTACGTCCTGTAAGCGCATCGATGCATAGTGCAGCTAAAGGGCACGTACGCAGGTACGTCTGCCCGCTTACGCAGCGCCATTCCTCCTGCTCACTGTGATGCTTCTCGCGCCCTGGCCGCGCAACCGTGGCCTGTGCGCACTATCGTCTTTCGGACAAAGGCGGACGGATGTCAGGTAAAGGGGGGGTGCCCGCGTCCTGCTTCAAGGGGTCTGCAAGGCTCTTGGGGATTCGCAGCGGGAACCCGGCGCGCGGCGCGCCCGGGACGAACGGGGCGGGAGGCCGACGAGGCGTGGGGAACGTGGAGCACGGCGGGCGACCGACGGAGGCTTACGGGCCGGCCGCGATCGGAGCGCGACTGCGGGCCGTCCGGCTCGCCCTGTGGGCGGTGGCGGCCATCCTCGCGGTACGGCAGGTGGCCGTCGTCCAGACCACCCCGAGCGGCGAGCGGCTCACCGACCTGGAGACCTGGGTGGGCCCCGAGGGCGTCCTGCACGTGAAGGGCTCGCTCTACGACTCGACGCGGTTCACCGGCACCCCCTTCGCCGGCCTGGTCCTCAAACCGCTCACCCGGGCCGCCGAGGCGGCCCTCGGCTGGGGCTGGACCTTCGGCACCCTGCTGCTGGTCGTCGCCCTCGGCCTGATCGCCGCCCGCGCGCTGCCCGCGCCGGTCAGCCGCCGTACCTCCCTGCTGGCCGCTCCGGTCGCCATCAGCCTGCTCATGCTGTCGCTGCCGGTCCGCAACACCCTCTGGCTCGGCCAGACCAGCATCATCCCGGTGCTGCTCGTCCTGCTCGGCTGCTTCACCGTACGCGGGGAACGCCTGAGCGGCCTGTGCATAGGCCTGGCGGCCGCCCTCCAGCCGACCGTGCTGCTGTTCGCCCCGCTGCTGTGGTTCACCGACCGCCGGGGGGGCGCCCGCACCGCGGCCGGCACCTTCGCGGCCTGCACCCTGCTCGCCTGGGCGGCGATGCCGCACGACTCCCACACCTACTGGGTGCACCACATGGCCGGCGCGGGCCTCGGCGGCGAGGCCGACGCCCTCGCCAACCAGTCCCTGCACGGTGCCCTGCTCCGCCTGGACCTCACCGGCCCGCTGGAGATCGCCCTCTTCCTGGTGCTGGGCGCAGCCGTCACCGTCCTCGCACTGCGCCGGGCCGTCCGCTACGCCCGTGACGGGCAGCTCCTGCTCGCCGTCGCCCTCACCGGCTGCGCCGCGGTCGCCGTCTCTCCCACCACCTGGCAGCACCAGATGCTGTGGCTGCTGCTCGCGGTGGTCGGCCGGGTCGGCAGGCGGGCCTCCGACCGCTACGTCTGGCCGGTGGCCGTCGTCCTGGTGACCACGCTCCCGGCGACGATGATGCTGCCGAACATGACGTCGTTGTACCCGCTGCGGGACAACGTCGTCCTGCTCGCGGCCCTGGCCGCCGCCACGGCCGTCCCCTTCCTGTCCCGCACCTCACCGCACTACCAGGTCCCGGTCCCGGCGGAGTGCGCCCCCCAGGTCCCGGCCCGCTTCCGCAACGTTCCGCTCCTGCCCTTCCTCCGCCGGGTGCTCAGCCGCCCGAACCTGCTCCTCGAACTGCTCCTGCTCCGCGTCACGTACGCGGCCTACCAGCAGGTACGCCTCGCCGCGACCGGCGGCACCAACTCCGAGGGCCGGGCCACCGCCGAGCACCACGGCCGTCTGATCCTCGACGTCGAACGCTTCCTGCACATCGACATCGAGCACGCCGTCAACCACGCCGTCGTGAAGATCGACTGGCTGCGGGACTTCTTCGACTTCTACTACGAGTCCTTCCACTTCGTGGTCCCCCTGACCGTCCTCGGCGTCCTCTACTGGCGCCGCCCGGTCGACTACCGCTGGGCCCGCGCCTCCCTCGGCTTCGCCACCCTGCTCGCCCTGGTCGGCTTCTGGCTCTTCCCGCTGGCCCCGCCGCGCCTGCTGCCGTCCCTGGGCATGATCGACACCGTCCACGGCGTCCAGGACTTCTCCAAGCCGGACTACGGCACCCTGACCGCGCTGACCAACCAGTACGCGGCGATGCCGTCCCTGCACTTCGGCTGGTCCCTGTGGTGCGGGGTGGTCATCGCGGTCATCGCCCCCAGGTGGTGGATGAAGGCCCTCGGTCTCGTCCATCCCTTCTTCACGGTGTCGGCCATCGTCGCCACCGGCAACCACTGGGTGCTGGACGCGGTCGGCGGCGCGGTGGTGGTCGGCGCGGGCTTCGGGCTGTCGTACCTGTTCCAGGGGCCGCGGGCCGCCGTGGCCGCGGCCTCAGCCCGCCCCGCACTCGAACCAGACCGTCTTTCCGCCGCCGGCCCCCGGTGACACGCCCCACTTGTCGACCACGGCATCGAGCAGGGTGAGGCCACGCCCGCTCTCCGCGGCGAGGTCGGTCTCCGCGGGCAGCGAGGGCAGCCGGCCGCAGCCGTCGGTCACCTCGGCCCGTACCCCCGCCGTCCGCCGTGCCACGAGCACCGTGCAGCGGCGGTCCGGGACATGCCGGACGACGTTGCTGACCAGCTCGCTCACCCCCAGCTCCACGGCGAAGGTCAGTTCCGTCAGCTCCCACTCGCGCAGCAGCGAGCGGACGATCCGGCGGATGTGGCGTACGGAGTGCTCGCCGACGGTGAGGTGCATGCGGTACTGGCGGGCGCGGGGAATGTTGAGGTTCACGCTACGAGGCTGACCTGGCGTCACTACTCTGGGCTACAGGATGGACACAACGGGTCCCGATGTGGACTCTGCCGCGTGAGAGGGGCCTGTCGTGGCCAACATCAACACCCTCGACCCGGGCGCCTCACCGCTCGACTACTACGGCTTCGAACTCCGCCGCCACCGGGAGGCCGCCGGCCTGACACAGCGGCAACTGGGGGACGTCGTCAACTACACGGGGTCGCTCGTCGGCCAGGTGGAAACGGCCAGGAAGGTGCCGACAGCGGAGTTCAGCGAACGGGTGGATGCGGCGCTGGGGACGGATGGGTTACTTTCGCGGCTGGTCGACCTCGTGCTTCGAAGCCAACTTCCGGCGTGGTTCAGGGAAGTGGCCGAACTGGAGACGCGGGCGGCGAAGATCTGCACGTTCCAGATGGGCATGATCCACGGTCTGCTTCAGACACCTGCGTACGCGCGGGCCACGCTCGGCACGACCGACGAGACCGGCGTCGAGGATCGCACCGCCGCGCGACTTGCGCGGCAACGAATCTCCCAGAAGGGCAAGCCGCCGGCCTTCTGGGTGGTCTTCAGCGAGGCCGCGTTGTACCAGGAGATCGGAGGCCGCGGGACGATGCGCGAGCAACTGGCTCACCTGTTGTCCTGCAAGCGCCATCCAGGGGTCAACATTCAGATCCTGCCGTTCTCGGCCGGAGAACACGCAGGGCTCACAGGCTCATTCACCCTCTTCAACTTCACCAGCGATCCCGCCATCGTCTATACGGAGAGCTACGGCAGCGCGCACCCGACCGCGAACCCGGACGCCGTCGAGGACTGCTCGCACCGTTACGATCATCTTCAAGCCGCCGCGCTCTCCATCAGGGACTCGGCGGAGCTGATCCGGGGTGTCTTGGAGGGCCGCTATGGAGAGCAAGTGGCGTAAGTCGAGCTACAGCAGCGACCAGGGCGGTGAGTGCGTGGAGGTCGCCGAACCGGCGGACGCCTCCGTCGCCATCCGCGACTCCAAGAACCCGGCGGGACCGATCCTCACCGTCGGCCCCGCCGCGTTCACCACGTTCCTCTCCTGGACCTCTACAGCCGCTGAATGATCGTCCCGGTCGCCAGCCCCCCGCCCGCGCACATGGTGATGAGCGCGAACTCCTTGTCCGCTCGCTCCAGTTCGTGCAGGGCGGTGGTGATCAGGCGGGCCCCCGTCGCTCCGACCGGGTGTCCCAGAGCGATCGCACCGCCGTTCACGTTGACCTTGTCCAGGTTTTGCTCGAAGACCTGAGCCCAGCTCAGCACCACTGACGCGAAAGCCTCGTTGATCTCCACGAGGTCGATGTCCTTGAGGGACATCCCGGCCTTGCCGAGCACCGCGTGCGTCGCGTCGATCGGGCCGTCGAGATGGAAGTGCGGGTCGGCGCCCACGAGGGCCTGGGCCACGATCCGTGCCCTCGGCTTCAGCTTCAGCGCGCGCGCCATCCGCTTCGACGCCCACATGATCGCCGCCGCGCCGTCGGAGATCTGGGAGGAGTTCCCGGCCGTGTGCACGGCCGTGGGCATCACCGGCTTCAGGCCCGCCAGCGCGTCCATCGACGTGTCGCGCAGCCCCTCGTCCTTGTCGACCAGCCGCCACATGCCCTGTCCGGCGTGCTGCTCCTCCTCGGTGGTGGGCACCTGCACGGCGAAGGTCTCCCGCTTGAAACGTTCCTCCGCCCAGGCGTTGGCCGCCCGCTCCTGCGACGACAGCCCCAGGGTGTCGACGTTCTCCCGCGTCAGCCCCCGGTGCCGGGCGATCCGCTCGGCCGCCTCGAACTGATTGGGCAGGTCGACGTTCCACTCGTCGGGGAACGGCTTGCCCGGACCGTGCTTCGAGCCCGAGCCCAGTGGTACGCGCGACATGGCCTCGACGCCGCAGCTGATCCCCACGTCGATCACACCCGAGGCGATCATGTTGGCCACCATGTGCGAGGCCTGCTGCGAGGACCCGCACTGGCAGTCGACCGTCGTGGCCGCCGTCTCGTACGGCAGCCCCATCGCCAGCCAGGCCGTGCGCGCGGGGTTCATCGACTGCTCGCCGGCGTGCGTCACCGTGCCGCCGACGATCTGCTCGACCGCGTCGGCGGGTATGCCGGTGCGGCCGAGGAGTTCACGGTAGGTCTCTCCCAGGAGGTAGGCGGGATGCAGGTTGGCGAGCGCGCCGCCGCGCTTGCCGATCGGGGTGCGGACGGCTTCGACGATCACGGGTTCGGCGGCCATGGGTGCGGGTCCTCTCCGAGAGGGCTCTCCTCCAGAACTAGTACGCGTTCTAGTTCTGCTGAGCAGTCTGCTGACGTGACGTCCATCACCGCAAGGGTCTTGCAGGTGCCGGGGGTTCGATCTGCACGACTTCCGCACCGATTGGGGGTGCCCTACCCCTTGCGACTTGTAGAACCCGTTACTACCTTCACGGCACCCACTGATGGACCGTCAGATGGCTGGAGTCGCCGATGCCCTGTCCAGCGCTGCCCGACGGGTTCGACCTGACCGACCCCGATCTGCTGCACCACCGTGTGCCCCTCCCGGAGTTCGCCGAGCTGCGCCGCACCGAGCCGGTCCGCTGGATCCCGCAGCCGCACGGCATCGCGGGTTTCGCCGACACCGGCTACTGGGCGGTGACCAGGCATGCCGACGTCAAGTACGTCTCCACACACCCGGAACTCTTCTCCTCCACTCTCAACACCGCGATCATCCGCTTCAACGAGCACATCCGGCGTGACGCGATCGACGCGCAGCGACTGATCCTGCTCAACATGGATCCACCGGAACATACGCGGGTGCGCCAGATAGTGCAGCGCGGGTTCACGCCACGCTCCATCCGTGCCCTGGAGGACCGGCTGCGCGCCCGTGCCGAGGCGATCGTCGCCGCCGCCCGCGCCCGCTCCGGGGTCTTCGACTTCGTCACCGAGGTCGCCTGTGAACTGCCTCTGCAGGCCATCGCCGAGCTGATCGGTGTTCCCCAGGCGGACCGTTCCAAGATCTTCGACTGGTCCAACAAGATGATCGCGTACGACGACCCCGAGTACGCGATCACGGAGGAGGTCGGGGCGCAGTCGGCCGTCGAGATCATCGCGTACGCGATGAACATGGCCGCCGAGCGCAAGCAGTGCCCCGCGCAGGACATCGTGACCACGCTGGTGGCGGCGGAGGACGAGGGCAACCTCAACTCCGACGAGTTCGGCTTCTTCGTGCTGATGCTGGCGGTGGCCGGCAACGAGACCACCCGCAACGCCATCACCCACGGCATGCACGGCTTCCTCACCCACCCCGGCCAGTGGGGCCTGTTCACCCGTGAGCGCCCGTCCACCACGGCCGAGGAGATCGTCCGCTGGGCGACCCCGGTCAACGCCTTCCAGCGGACGGCGACCCAGGACACGGAGCTGGGCGGCGTACGGATCAGGAAGGGCGACCGGGTGGGCCTGTTCTACGCCTCCGCCAACCACGATCCTGAGGTCTTCACCGACCCCGACACCTTCGACATCACCCGTGACCCCAACCCCCACCTGGGCTTCGGCGGAGGCGGTCCCCACTACTGCCTCGGCAAGTCCCTCGCGATCCTGGAGATCGACCTGATCTTCAACGCGCTCGCCGACGCGATGCCCGTCCTGCGGCTCGCCGAGCCCCCGCGCCGGCTGCGCTCGGCATGGATCAACGGCGTCAAGGAACTCCGGGTCACCGCCGGCTGACCGCCGGCGGGCGTCCCGCCCCTGCCCGGTGGAGTCATTCCCGTCCCGAAGCCGTGAGCGCCAGCACGCCCGACGCCAGGGCCGCGAGCAGCAGCGGGATGCCCAGACCGTGGTGGAGGACCAGCCAGGCGCCCAGGCAGGCGCCGCCGAGCATGGCGATCACGGAGGCCGTGCGGCGCGGGGAGCGGTGGCCGGTGGCGTCGCCGAGCCGGGATTCGGAGGCCAGGCCGGTCAGGGTCATCGTCAGGACCGTCGTCGTCAGGTCGGGGACGCCCAGCTTGCGGACCGTCGCGTTGCGCAGACCCATCGCGAAGGCCGTGAGCGCGATGAGGGCGTAGACCGTGCCGGTGGTGCCCGGCCAGGCGAACGCCGCCGCCGCCGACACCGCCACCAGGCCCGCCTCCGCCGCCAGGGTCAGACGGGCCCACCGGCGCCGGGAGCCGCCCCCGATGCGGGCCGCCACCCGGCCGCCCACCACCGCGCCCAGCAGGAAGCAGACCAGGGAGGTGGCCGTGTGCGGCACGGAGAAGCCCGGGGCACCGGCCGCCGCGAAGCCCAGGACCACCACGTTGCCGGTCATGTTGGCCGTGAAGACCCGGCCCAGGCCCAGATAGCTGACGGCGTCGATCAGACCGCTCACCACGGTCAGCACCAGCAGTACGGCCACCAGCCGCACCCCGCGGTCCTCCGCGTCCGCTGTCGTCGGGGGCGTCATCGTTCCTCCGGTCGGCCGGACGGGCAAAGTGGTGACAACTCCACCACGGGCGCGGGGGGAACTCGGATGTCCCGGCGAAGCGTGTCTTCACGGACGTGCCGGTCGGCGACGCTCGGGCATGCGCGCGCACCCTCGCCGAGCGGGGGCGAGGGTGCGGGTGCTGAACGTGGGGGCCGTCGACCACGGGGGGTCGTACCGGGCGGCCCTGGCCCGGACCGCGCGCTGGTGCGGCGGCGGGGCGGCCTGTCGCCGAGCGGCTCGGGAGGGAGCGGCTCAGTACCAGCCGTTGGCCTGCCAGAAGCTCCAGGCCTGGACCGGGCTGCCGTAGCGGGAGTTCATGTAGTCCAGACCCCACTTGATCTGGGTGGCCGGGTTGGTCTTCCAGTCGGAACCGGCCGAGGACATCTTCGAACCCGGCAGGGCCTGGACCAGGCCGTAGGCGCCGGAGGAGCTGTTGGTGGCGGTCGGGTTCCAGCCACTCTCGTGCTCGACGATCTTGCTGAACGCGTTGTACTGCGCGGAGTCCGGAATCATCTTGTGCGCGATCGCCTGGGCGGAGGAGGCGGCGGCGGGGGCGGCCTGGGCGGGCGCCGCGCTCAGAGCCATACCGGCGGTGGCGGCGGCCACGGCGACGGTGGTGAGGGCCTTCTTCGGGGAAGCGATGCGGCGGATGAAGGAGACGGACACGGAGAACCTCTTGCGTCGGGGACAGGGGATCGCCCGCATGGCGTGGACCACGCGCTGTGGCCGTATGCGTCGGCGCCGCGGCCCGGGAGGGCTCGTGGCGCCTGGCGACGTCGTCCAGATAAGCAGGCGCGAAATCCGTCCGCAATGACCCCTTTTACTAGTTGTGGCCGGATCGGAGGGAAACGTCGACTCTGTGACGTGGGCCTCGAACCGCAGGTCAGCGGGGGTGCCGGAAAGGGCGTATCGGGCAAATCGGACTACGGTCCCAGGTCGTAGGTGACGTGCGTCATGTGGGGTGCTTCACCGCCTCGCTCACGTCACGGATGCGGCACCTCACCCAGCGGTACGGCCGCGTGTGCCCCCCGTCACCCGACAGGACCGTCGAATGTGACCGCGGTCTCGAACGCGGCCCGCCGGGTGGCCCGCCGCAGCGCCCGCAGCACCGCCGGGCCGAGGAGCAGGGTCAGCAGCACCGTGCAGACGGCCCGGCCCAGGTCCCAGCCGACGGAGGTGGCCAGGCAGTACGCGACGAAGCGGGCCAGGTTCGCGGGGACCGGGGCGTGCGGGTCGAAGGAGATGTTCGAGGCGGCGGCGCCCAGGAAGGGCCAGCCGGCCATGTTCATGAGGGTCCCGTAGGCGAAGGCCGCCAGGAAGCCGTACGCGGCGAGCATCAGCAGCTCGCCCCGGCCACGCAGCCGCACCGGCCCCGGAAGCAGACCGGCCCCCATGGTGAACCAGCCCATCGACAGCATCTGGAACGGCAGCCACGGCCCCACCCCGCCCGTGAGCAGCGCGGACGCGAACATCGTCACCGAGCCCAGCGCGAAGCCGAAGCCGGGGCCGAGCACCCGCCCGCTGAGCACCATCAGGAAGAACATCGGCTCGATCCCGGCCGTGCCCGCGCCGATCGGGCGCAGCGCGGCCCCGGTCGCGGCCAGCACGCCCAGCATGGCCACCGCCTTCGGCCCGAGATCCGACTCGGAGATCGTCGCCGCCACGACCGCGACCAGCAGCACCAGCAGGCCCGCGAAGAGCCAGGGCGCGTCCTGGGCGTGGGCGCTCAGCTGCGCGGTGGGCGGGGCGAGGAAGGGCCAGCCGAAGGCCACCACACCGACCGCGCTGGTCAGTACGAGGGCGGCGAGGGCGCGGGGGCCCAGGCGGACGGCCCGGACCCGCGGGGCGGGGGTCACGCCAGCGCCTCCCGCACCTCGGCCACCGTCAGCCACCGCTGCGGGGCCAGGATCTTGGTCACCTGCGGTGCGAAGGAGGGGGAGGACACGACGATCTCGGCCGTCGGGCCGTCCGCGATCACCTCGCCCTCGGCGAGCAGCACCACCCGGTGGGCGATCTCGGCGGCCAGCTCCACGTCATGCGTGGCCAGCACGATCGCGTGCCCCTCGGCGGCCAGATCGCGCAGGACGGCCGCCAGACGGGCCTTGGCCGCGTAGTCCAGGCCGCGTGTCGGCTCGTCCAGCAGGAGCAGGGGAGGGCGGGCGCTCAGCACGACGGCCAGGGCCAGCGCCAGGCACTGGCCCTCGGACAGATCACGGGGATGCGTGTCGTCCGTGATGCCCGGCAGCAACTCCGCCACCAGCGCCCGGCAGGTGCCGGGCTCGGCGCCCGCGTCCCGGTCGGCGGCGGCGCACTCGGCGGCCACGGTGTCGGCGTACAGCAGGTCGCGCGGGTCCTGCGGGACCAGGCCCACGCGGCGCAGGAGGTCGCGGGGCGGGGTGCGGTGGGGGGCGGCTCCGCCGATGCGGACCGTGCCGGTGGTGGGCTCCACGAGGCCTACGAGCGAGCCGAGCAGGGTCGACTTTCCCGCTCCGTTGCGGCCCATGAGCGCGACGGTCTCGCCCGGGGACACGGTCAGGTTCACGTGGTGCAGGGCGTCGATGCGGGCGCGCCGGACGGACAGGGCGCGGGTCTCGGCGATGGGTGCCTTCTGGGGTTCCGCGGTGGAGGAGGGGCGGCGGCGGAGGAGGGAGAGGGGGAGGAGACGGCGGGCGGGGTTCGCGGAGGTGGGCGCGGGGTTCGCTCGCCCGTGCCGGCGGGGTACCGCTCCCTTCGGGACGGGCGCCGCCCCGGTGGCACGACTGCCCGCAGCCACGTCCGAGAGGCGGGTGCGCAGGGTGTGGGCCTGGCGGCGGGCGTCCCGGACGGTCAGCGGGAGCGGGGTCCAGCCCGCGAGGCGGCCGAGGGCCACCACCGGGGGGTGGACCGGGGAGACGGCCATCACCTCGGCCGGGGTGCCGACGACCGGGGCGGCGCCGGGGGCGGGCAGCAGCACGACCCGGTCCGCGTACTGGATCACGCGTTCCAGGCGGTGCTCGGCCATCAGGACCGTCGTCCCCAGATCGTGCACCAGCCGCTGCAGCACGGCCAGCACCTCCTCCGCCGCCGCCGGGTCCAGCGCCGAGGTCGGCTCGTCCAGCACGAGCACCTGGGGGTGCGGGGTGAGGACCGAGCCGATCGCGACCCGCTGCCGCTGTCCGCCGGAGAGCGTGGCGATCGGACGGTCCCGCAGTCCGGCCAGGCCCAGCAGGTCCAGGGTCTCCTCCACCCGGCGCCGCATCACCTCCGGGGCGAGCCCCAGCGACTCCATGCCGTAGGCCAGTTCGTCCTCCACGGTGTCCGTCACGAAATGGGCGAGCGGATCCTGCCCCACCGTGCCCACCACGTCGGCCAGTTCACGCGGCTTGTGCGTACGGGTGTCCCGCCCGGCCACCGTGACCCGACCGCTCAGGGTGCCGCCCGTGAAGTGCGGGACCAGCCCGCTGACCGCGCCGAGCACGGTCGACTTGCCGACCCCGGACGGGCCGACCAGCAGCACCAGTTCACCCTCGGGCACCTCGAAGTCCACGTTGCGGAGAGTGGGTTCGGCCGCACCGTCGTACGTCACGCCGACCTGGTCGAAGCGGATCACGACGGCTCCTTCGGGGGCTGGGGTACGACGAAGGCGGGCAGCAGGGCGAGCAGGACCGCGGCGGCGGGCCACAGCGGGAGCGTGGGCGCGACCAGGGGGACGACCCCGGGGTGCAGCCCGTCCGGATCGCGGGCGGAGGCGAGCGCGAGCAGCGCGGCGACCGCGGCGCCCGAACCCGCGACCAGCCAGGCGCGTACGCCCCACGGGTCCGGACGGTACCGGGTACGAAGGGAGCGGCGGCCGCCCAGCCGCAGCCCCGCGAGCGCGGCGGCCACCCCGGCGAGCAGCACCGGCAGCCCGTACGTACCGCCCTCCGCGGTGAGCAGCCCGTACGTCCCCGCGCACACGCCGAGCAGGCCGCCGAGAGTGAGCGCGGCCGTCGTACGGCGGACGCGGGCGGGGACGTCGGCGGTACGGCCGTAGCCACGGGACTCCATGGCGGCGGCGAGCGCCACCGAGCGTTCCAACGCGCCCTCCAGGACCGGCAGTCCGACCTGGAGCAGGCCCCGCAGGCCCCGGTCGGGGCGGCCGCGCAGCCGGCGGGCGGCACGCAGCCGCTGGACGTCGGCGATGAGGTGGGGCGCGAAGGTGAGGGCGACGACCACGGCCACGCCCGTCTCGTACAGGGCGCCCGGGAGGGACTTCAGGAGGCGGGAGGGGCTGGCGAGGGCGTTCGCCGCGCCGACGCAGATCAGGAGGGTGGCCAGTTTCATGCCGTCGTAGGCGGCGAAGACGAGTGCCTCCGCGGTGACCTTGCCGCCCAGGCGGATGCCCTGCGCCCAGTCGGGGAGCGGGACTTCGGGGAGCGTGAAAAGGGTGTGCGTGCCCGGGATGGGGGAGCCCAGCGCCGTCGCGAAGAGGAGGCGGACGAGGAGGACGGCGAGGGCGAGCTTGGCGAAGGCGGTGTAGGAGCGGGACCAGGGGGTGGGGGAGCGGTGTGTCGCCACGACGTACGCGGAGGCGGCGACGAGGAGGGCGAGCAGGAGGGGGTTGGTGGTGCGGGTGGCCGCGGTGCCCAGGAACAGAGCCCACAGCCACCAGGCCCCGGGATGCACCTGCGCGCGGTGCCGATTCCGCCCACCGGCCGGCGCCTGCCTCCGGGACGGCGGCGGCTGCAGTTCCCCAGAGGCGCGGGGAACTGCGCGATCGGCCGCACACCGCCCGCAGCCGCGCACGGACCCCGCGCTAGTCATTCCCGCGTCGCCGCCGTGCCTGCCATATCGCCGCGCCCGCCAGCACGGCCACCACTCCCGCGCCGATCGGCAGACCCAGCGAGGGACCACTGCCGGAGTCGTTCTTCTCCTTCGCCGGGGCCGCCGGCTTCGCGCCCGCCGCCACCTGCTCCCCGCACCCCTTCTCCGGATACCCGGAGATGGCGCACAACAGGGCGTTGGTGTCGTAGCGGAGCGGCTTGGCCACGGCCGCCACCGCCTCGGCGCTCGTCGCGTCGAGCGGTACACGGGCACAGGCCGTGCGGCGGGCGGGCGGAGTCTCGCCCGAGGGGGCGTCGGACGGAGTGCCGAAGTCGAGGACCAGCGCCACCCGCTTCGTACCCGGCTTCGCCGCCGTGTCCGCGCAGATCGTGCCGAAGTCCGCCGTGCCACGCGGTCGGCTCGCGTCCGCGGAGTCCGCGCTCACCGCGAAGCGGAAACCCTGGACCGCGCCGTCGTCCGGACGGGCGGTCGACGGGCCCTGGGTGGCGTACGACCAGTGGCCGCCGGCGCGCTCCCAGAACGACCAGTAGCGATAGCCGGTGGCGCCGGCCCACCCGGCGGAGCCGAGGAGCAGCAGCGCGGCGACGAGCACCGGCGCGGCACGGCGGACGGCGGTCACGGCTTCTTCTTCCGGCCGCTGAGCAGGAAGCCGATGCCGATGCCCGCGACGAGGCCGACGCCGACGATCCACCACACGCCGGTGTTCGAGTCGTCGTCGGACGCCTCGGACTTGTGCTCGGCGGACTTCTCCATCCGCGGGGCCGGGCCCTGGGCGTTCAGGGAGCGGACCAGGCTGGTGCCGCCGAAGTCGCCCGGCTGCGCGCCGACCGCGTGCGCGGCGAAGATCAGCTGGGCGTAGGCGGCCGGGCCGCTCTGCGCCGCCCACTGACTGGCGTTCTTCTCCAGCCAGGCGTACGCCTTCCGCGCCTGCTCGGTGCGGCCGTCCGCGGAGAGCGCGACGACCGCGTCCGCCGTGTTGCCGAAGTCGGGCTGGGCCTCGGCGCCGGGCAGGGTGGACCGCAGGTGGCCGGTCTTGGCGACGGCCGACGCCAGGTAGGCGCCGGCGTTGTCCGCCACCTGGGCCGGGGTGAGGTGGCCGGCCTTCGTGCAGCCGGCCGCGGCGGGGGCCTTGCCGGCCTTCGCCACGAAGCCCTGGCCGAGGGCGCCCAGCGCGCCCGCCGCCGTCGCGTCCGCGTTGGCGAGCAGCTTGCCCTTCTTGTCCGGCTGGTAGGCGAGGGCGCCGCCGCCGTCCTGGTCGCAGGGGACGGCCCGCGCGGCCAGCAGGTCGTAGGGGGTCTTGCTCCCGGTGTGCACCTGCGCGGGATCCTGGCCGACCGCGGCGAACGCGCCGATGACGACGCCGGTGGAGTTGGTGTCGCTCGGGCTGCCCGGCGAGTACCCCCAGCCGCCGTCCCTGTTCTGCGCGTTCGTCAGCCAGACCAGGGCCTTGCGGACCTCCGCGTCGTGCCCGCCGACCGCCCGCAGGGCCTGGACGGCGGCCGCCGTGCTGTTGGTGTCCACCTGCACCTTGCCGTCACAGGCCTTCGCGGGCGTGGCGCGGAAGGCGGCGAAGGCGCCGTTCGCGCACTGCTGCCCGGTGAGCCAGTCCACGGCCTCGGTGGCCGGGCGGTAGCCGAGCGTGCGCTGGGCGAGGAGCGTCAGCGACTGGCGCCACACGCCGTCGTAGGTCGGGTCCGCCTTGCCGTACAGGCCGGAGGGGATCGTCACCTTCTCAGAGGCACTGGGGGACGGGTCGGCGGCCGTGGCGGGCGCGGCCGCGGCCAGCACGCCTACGGCGGCGAGAGCCGCGGCGCTGCGGCGTACGTTCATGGTCGGCGACTGCCTCTCCTGCGGGGAGCCGGCAGCGCACGGGAGACACCCCGGGCGGCTCGGCTCCGTAAACCTCGACGGTGCCGTGCGCGGGCGGGCCGCCGACGCACGTGAGCCGGTCAACGTCCCGTCCGGGGTGGTCCGGCTCACCGTCCGGGACGGCTTACGGTTGCGGGTCAGCGCCGGAATTGCACCGGCTTCCCCCCGTACGGGTGTGATGACGACTCCGCCACTTTACCGGCAGCCTCGCGCGGCCCGAGGGGTGGCCGTGGGCACACGGGGGCGGTGACCGGGGTCACGGCCGAGACCGGCGGCTCGCGCACCGCCCCGTGCCGGAACGGGTGCGGGCCGCGGGTCCGCAGTGGCCCCTGGGCCGGGTGTCCGGAGCGGCCTGTGGACCGGGTGTCCGGAGCGGTCGCCCTTGGGCGCGCGTTTCGGTCACCCGCCGGACCGCGCGGCATCCCGTTTCCGCTGAACGTCCCTTTCCTCCCGTGCTCGGGTGACGGGCGAAGCTGGCCGTAGCGGCGGGGAGTTGGCATATTGGCGATCAGACGTGACCCGCACGGTCGTGTCGAGCAGCGGCACGCCGACCCGACCGCCGCTCCCATGTCAGCCGCAGCCTTCGGGGGAATGGTGCGCACAACGAGGAAGATGCGCCGGTTCGCCAACGCGCTCATCGACCCCCTCAGGGTCCCGATTCCCGCGGACCCCGGTGATCTTCTCGCTGCCCTGGTCGAATCCGCCTCCCGCTGGCGCGGCCGCCCCATCGTCGTCCACCAGGCCAACTTTCCGCCGCACACCTCCGCCACCGGGCTCTGGATCGAGCGCAGTACGTCCGACGACATCATCATCGAGGCGGACGCACCGCCCTGGATGAAACTCGTGATCCTCGGCCACGAGTTGTGGCACATGGCCGATGACGACCCGGCCCACCTGGCCGCGCACGCCGAGCACGCGATCCCGTCGGCCGCCGGTGACGCCTCCCGGCCGACCGCCGCGCGGACCCGGTTCCTGGAAGCCGCGGAACAGCGCGCCGACCTGTTCGGCATGCTGATCGGCGACAGACTGCGGCCCTGGCTGAAAGCGGCCCCCGACTCCGTCTACGCGGCACAGACCCCCTCCAACGACGACCTCGCAGGACGCATAGGCGCGGCCCTCAACTACCGCGGGGCCCAGAGGTGAGCGACCTGATCAACTATGTGAGCTGCGGACTGCTGTGGCTGGCCCTGCTGATCAAGGCCCCCGACCTCGCCCGCAGATGGCGTGACCCGTTCCTGCTGGCCCTCAGCAGCGCCCTGGCGTTCGCCTCGCTGTGCTTCCTGTTCGGCGCCCCGCGCACGGTGGGGTTCATCAACGGCGTCAGCGGCGTGCCCAACCTCGCCGCACCGCTGACCTACGCGGCCATCACCGCCTACGGCGCCGCGTCCCTGGTGCTCGTCGTGAGCTGGCGCGGCGGGCCGGGCGCGACGCGCGCCGTCCGGCGCTGGGTGCTCGGATACTGGGGCGTCCTCGCCTGCGTCGCGGCCCTGTTCGTCCTGGGCGACACGTCGGTGGAGCGCCGGACCGACTTCGACACCTACTACGCCACCACGCCCTACATCGCCGAGATGATCGTCCTGTACCTCGTCGGGCACTTCACGTCCGTCGTCGTCACCGCGTACCGCTCGCTCACCTGGGCCCGGCAACTGCGCGGCGCGCTCAGGGCGGGACTGCTGACCATGGGGGCGGGGACCGTCGTCGGCGCGGGGTACAGCGCCTCGAAGCTCGTGGCCGTCGTCGCCCGCTGGTGCGGACGCGACTGGTCCGTGCTCGGTACGACGCTCTCGCCGGCCTGCGCCGGACTGGGAGCGGCGCTGACCGTGACGGGCACCGTGATCCCTCTCGTCGGCCCCTTCCTGGCTACGCGTGCGCGATGCTGGCGGGAGTACGCGCGCCTGGGCCCGCTGGAGCAGGAACTGATGGAGCTGCTGCGGCGCGAGTACCTCAGCGTCCCGCGCCCCTTCTGGCCCTCACCCTCCCGCTGGCTGACCTGGCGGCAGAGCACCATCTACAACGGACTGCGCTACCTCGAACGGTACTTCGACGAAGGGCTGTACCGGCAGACGTACACCGATCGGCTGCGCGTGACCGGCGACCGGTACCAGGCGGAGGCCACCGCGTGGGCCACGGCCATCACCGCCGCGACCCGGACCGTGAGCGACAGCGGACCCGGGCTCGCGGTGGCCGGCGAAGCGGCACCGCTACCGGAACGCCCGGACCTTTCGGCTCTCCTCCGCATCGCCGACGCACTCGCCGAGAGCCATGGCGAGCGCGCCCTGGCCATGTGCTGAACGGAGTTCTCGACCCATGAGCCTTGTCGTGTACTCGGCAGCGTGTCTGTTCGTCCTGACCTCCCTGCTCCTCTTCCGCAGACCGCGTGTCGCCCTGAGAGACCCCCTGACCGCCTCGACCTGCGTCTCGATCTTCCTCGGCGGACTCTGCTTCTTCTGTTCGGCCCCCGTCACCCTGGCCGCGGTGAACGGGCTCACCGGCACGCCCAACCTGGGCGCGCCGATGACCTACAGCGTCATCTCCGCCTACAGCGCCTCCCTGCTGATCCTCCTGATCAACTGGCGCGGTGGTCCCGCCGACCAGATCAGGCGCTGGGGCGTACGGGTCGCCACGGTGTACAGCCTGCTGATCGTCGCCATCATCACGCTGTTCGCCCTGGGGAACGCGCCGGTCGAGCGGCTCCGGGACCTCGACACGTACTACGCGAACACGCCGTACATGCGCGAGATGATCGTTCTCTACCTCTTCGGGCACGGCGCCTGCGCGCTGATCACGTGCTACATGTGCCTGAAATGGTCCCGCGAGGTCACCGGCATCCTCCGCGTGGGACTGCGGCTCATCATGGCCGGGCTGGTCGTCGACGTGATCGGTTTCGAGTGCGCGAAGATCACCGCGGTCATCGCCCGATGGGCGGCACACGATCTGGACCGCCTGTCCACCGACCTCGCTCCGCCGGCCTCCGCCCTGGGCGCTCTGATCTGCAGCACGGGCTTCGCGCTGCCCCGGCTCCTGCCCGCGGCGCTGGCCCAGTGGCACAGCTTCTGGGACTACCGGGCCCTGGCCCCGCTCTGGGCCGAACTCCAGGCGGTGCCGACCGCCCCCAAGCCCGCGCCGCCGCGCTGGCAACTGCCGCGCGGCCGGCTGTACTACCGTGAGGTGCGCATCCTCGACGCCCTGCTCGCCCTGCAGTCGCGCTGCGACGGCCGGGTCCGGGAGGTGGCGTACCGGCAGGCCCGCGGTCAGGGAAGCGCGCCCGGTGAAGCCCACTTCATCGCGGCCGCCGCCATGGTCGTCGATGCCGCGCACCAGGCCCGGCAGCCGCAGCCGTCCGTGACCCCCGAGTCGGCCGGAACGTCCCGTCTGCACACCGCCGTGTTCTCCGACACGGGCGAACTGGTGCAACTGTCGCGTGCGTTGGCCAGGTCACCCGTGGTCAGAGCAGCGCGCGAAGACGCGGCGCGAGCCGCTCGGAGCTGAAGGAAGCAAGCCGTGATGTCGCCCAGAGCTGTTGTCGGAAGAGAGCCGTGATGTCGTCCAGAGCTGTTGTCGTAGGTGCCGGACCGGCCGGCATGCTCGCCGCCGCGGCGTTGGCGCGGTCCGTGGACCACGTGGTCGTGCTCGACCGCGACGAGTTGCCCGACGCGCCCGAGTACCGCCGGGGCGTGCCCCAGGGCCGCCACGCTCACCTGCTCATGCCCGGGGGCCTGGAGGCGATGGAGCGGCTCCTTCCGGAGGCGGAGCTGCGCAAGCACCTGCTGGCCGCCGGAGCCAGGGAGCTGGCGCTGAGTTCCGGCATGCTGGCCCACACCCCCGCGGGCTGGTTCAGGCGCTGGCGGCACCACACCTACGTCACGCTCACCTGCAGCAGGCCCCTGCTGGAGTGGGTCGTGCGCAGGGCGGTGCTGAGCAGCCACGCCAATGTCGAGATCCACCGGGCCCGGGTCACCGGGCTGCGCGGCAGCTCGCGCCGGGTTCTCGGGGTACGCCTGGAGGCCGGTGCCGGTGCCGGTGCCGGTGCGGGTGCGGGTGCGGGTGCCGTCGGTGTCGATGCCGGGTCCGGCACCGGCCTCCTCGCCGGCCACGGCATCCGCCGTGCCGCCGACGGCCGTTCGGAGGAACTCGACGCCGACTGGGTGGTGGACGCCTGCGGCCGGGGGACACGCGTGCTCTCGTGGCTCGAGGACCTGGGTGTCCACGACATCCGGGAGAAGTCCGTCGACTCCGGTCTGGCCAACGCCACTCGCGTCTACCGCACGCCGCCCGGCGCGCGGGACTGGCCGCTGACGCTGATCCAGCCCGACCCCTACACCGGCCTGCCGGGACGCAGCGGCATGATCGTGCCCATCGAGAACGACCAATGGATGGTCAGCCTCGGCGGGATGCGCGGCAGCGAACCCCCGAAGGACCCCGACGCCTTCCTCGAGTACGCCCTCGGCCTGCCCAGCCCCCTGGTGGGCCGGCTCATCGCCGGCGCCGAGCCGCTCACCGAGGTCTTCACCAGCCGCAGCACCAGCAACTCCCGCCGGTACCTGGAGAAGGCCCGCGTCTGGCCCGACGGTTTCGTCGCGGTCGGCGACGCCGCGGCCACGTTCAACCCGCTCTACGGCCAGGGCATGTCGGTCGCGGCACTCGGGGCCCGGGCCCTGGCCGGGGCGCTCGAGGAGAGCGGCCTCCACACGCCCGGCCTGGCCCGCGGCGTCCAGCGCGCGATGGCCCGCTCCGTCGAGGCGGCCTGGGCCATGGCCGTCAGCACCGACGTCCTCTACCCCGGCGTCGAAGGCGGCAGGCCGACCGTGACCGACCGCCTCGCCGCGGGATACTCGCGGCGGCTCACCAGGGCGGCGACCGGCTCCTACACGGCGGCGTCCGCCCTGTGGGACGTCACCTGCCTGCGCACGGGCCCGACCCGGCTGATGCGCCCGGACGCGGTCCTGTCCGCCCTCACCGGCCCCCCGCTCCCGCCGCTCGCGGGCCCGCCGCTGACCGCCGCCGAACGAGCCTTCCTGTCGACCCTGAACTGACCGGCCCCGACCGATCGGCCCTCGACCGGTGGGCCCTTCGGGATCACACCGCCAGGTACGTCACCGGATCGCTCCCGGCGACCGGTTCCGCCCGGCCCTGCTTCACCAGGCGGCGCAGGTGGGACTCGGCCTCGGAGACGGCGATGTTGCGGGAGGCGTAGGGGATGTCGGCCCAGGGGCGGTTCCACTCCATGCGCTCGGCGAGCTGCCAGGGGGTGAGGGGCTCGGCGAGCAGGGCGAGCAGTCCGGCCAGGCGTTCCTCGTGGTGGTCGAGCAACTCCCGTACCCGGCCCGGGGCGTCGGCGAAGACGTGCTGGTGGGCGGGGAGCACCTCGGCCGGGGTGAGCCGGCCCACCCGCTCCAGGGAGTCGAGGTAGTCACCGAGGGGGTCGGTCACGGTCGCGTCGTCGGGATCCTCGTACAGACCGATGTGCGGGGTGATCTCCGGCAGCAGGTGATCGCCGCTGAACAGACGCCCGTGGCCCGCGAGGTGCGCCGGATGCGCCTCCTCCAGGTGCAGGCAGACATGGCCGGGCGTGTGCCCCGGGGTCCAGATCGCGCGCAGCCGGCGGCCGGGCAGGTCGAGGAGTTCGCCGGGGACGATCTCCCGGTCCGGGAGGGCGGGGGAGAGACCGGGCAGGGTGCGGCGGGCCCGGGCGGCCCGCAGCGGGGCGATGTGCTCCTCGGGCGCCCCGGCGGCCGTCAGCTTGTCCGCCATGTACGCGTACCAGCGCTCCGGACGCGTCTCCCGCGTCCGCCGCACGATCGCCGCGTCGGCCGCGTGCATCGCCACCCAGGCACCGGACGCCTCCCGGACCCGCGCCGACAGCCCGTGGTGGTCGGGGTGGTGGTGCGTGATGATGACCCCGTACACCTCCTCCGCCGCCGTACCGCAGTCCGCCAGGCCCGCCACCAGAGCCTCCCAGGAGGCGGGATCGTCCCAGCCGGTGTCGACCAGCACCGGCCCCCGGCCGGTGTCCACGACGTACACCAGCGTGTGGCCGAGGGGGTTGTCCGGGATCGGCACCTGAACGGACCGTACGCCCCCGCCGTGATCGAACGTCCTCGCCATCCGTCCTCCACCCCGTCGCCCGCGCAGCACGGCCATTGCCCACTATAACTAGAACTGATATCAGTTCTGATACTGCGTCAGAAACAGGCGGTGCGGCGGGAGGCGGGCGGGCATGACCGGGCTTGTGGAACACGGGCAGCTGTTCATCGGCGGGGAGTTGGCCGATCCCCTCGGCGAGGACGTCATCGAGGTGGTGTCCCCGCACACCGAGGAGGTCATCGGCCGGGTGCCGCACGCCTCCCGGCAGGACGTCGACCGGGCCGTGGCCGTCGCGCGCCGCGCCTTCGACGAGGGGTCCTGGCCGCGCGCGACGCTGGAGGAGCGGATCGAGGTCGTCACGCGCATCAAGGACGGCATCCTCGCCCGGCACGAGGAGATCGCCCGGGTGATCTCCTCCGAGAACGGCTCCCCGTACTCCTGGAGCGTCCTCGCCCAGGCGCTCGGCGCGATGATGGTGTGGGACACGGCGATCCGGGTCGCCCGGGACTTCACCTACGAGGAGCGCCGCGACGGCGTCCTCGGCCCGATCCTCGTCCGCCGTGAACCGGTCGGCGTGGTCGCCGCCGTCGTCCCGTGGAACGTCCCGCAGTTCGTCGCGGCCGCCAAGCTCGCCCCCGCGCTGCTGACCGGCTGCACGGTCGTCCTCAAGCCGTCCCCGGAGTCCCCGCTGGACGCGTACCTGCTCGGCGAGATCGCGCGTGAGGCCGGTCTGCCGGAGGGTGTCCTGTCGATCCTCCCCGCCGACCGTGAGGTCAGCGAGTACCTGGTCGGGCACCCCGGCGTCGACAAGGTGTCCTTCACCGGCTCGGTCGCGGCGGGCAGGCGGGTGATGGAGGTGGCGGCCCGCAACCTCACCCGGGTCACCCTCGAGCTGGGCGGCAAGTCGGCGGCGGTCGTGCTGCCCGACGCGGACGTGTCGGCGGCGGTCGCGGGCATCGTCCCGGCGGCCTGGATGAACAACGGCCAGGCGTGCGTGGCCCAGACCCGCATCCTCCTCCCGCGCGCCCGCTACGACGAGTTCGCGGACGCCTTCGCACAGGCCGCGAGCGCGCTCAGGACCGGCGACCCGCTCGACCCGGCCACCCAGGTCGGCCCGCTGGTCGCCCGGCGCCAGCAGCAGCGCAACCTCGACTACATCCGGATCGGCCAGGAGGAGGGCGCCAAGATCCTCACCGGCGGCGGCCGTCCCGCGGGCCTGGAGCGCGGCTGGTACGTCGAACCGACCCTCTTCGGCGACGTCGACAACTCCATGCGGATCGCCCGTGAGGAGATCTTCGGCCCGGTCATCTGCCTGCTGCCGTACGGCGACGAGCAGGAGGCCGTGAAGATCGCCAACGACTCCGAGTACGGCCTGTCCGGCAGCGTCTGGACGGCCGACGTCGAGCACGGCATCGAGGTCGCCCGGCAGGTCCGTACCGGTACCTACTCCGTCAACACCTTCAGCCTGGACATGCTCGGCCCGTTCGGCGGCTACAAGAACTCCGGCCTCGGGCGGGAGTTCGGTCCCGAGGGCTACGGCGAGTACCTCGAGCACAAGATGATCCACCTGCCGGCGGGGGCGTAGGAATGGGCGACCGCTGGCACGTCGAGGTGGACCGCTCCGTGTGCATCGGCTCCGCCCAGTGCCTCCACCACGCCCCCGACGGCTTCCGCCTCGACTCCGCCCGCCAGTCCCACCCCGCCGAGCCGGACACCGACGCGAGCGAACAGCTCCTGGAGGCGGCCGAGAGCTGCCCGGTGGAGGCCATAGTGATCACCTTGCTGGGCAACGGCGAGCCGGTGTTCCCACCGGAGGAGTAGGGGGGCGGGAGCAGGGTCACCGGGTTCCGGAAGGCTTGAGGGCTGTGGAACACGGTCGGGCAAGAGGCCCCAGCCGCGTCAGCGGGACGCCCCCGGCTCAGTCAGGTCGATCAGCCGGCACACCGTTTCGATGTCTATCTTCACCTGGGCGATGGAGGCGCGGCCGGAGAGCCAGGTGATGAGGGCCGAGTGCCAGGTGTGTTCGATGACCCGGACCGCCGAGAGCTGCTCGGGGGTCGGATGCTCCAGGCCCATCGCGTCCAGGATGATCACGGTCGTCTGCCGGGACACCTGGTCGACCTCGGGGGAGACGCTGCGGTCGGCGAAGGTGAGCGCGCGGACCATCGCGTCGGCCAGGTGCGGCTCGCGCTGCAGGGCGCGGAAGGCCCGCATCAGGGTCTCCGCGACGCGCTGGGCCGCCGTGTCGCCGGCCGGGGGCTTCTTCCGCAGGGTGCCGTGCATGTGCTCCAGCTGGTCCTGCATGGTCGCCACCAGCAGGTGCACCTTGGACGGGAAATAGCGGTAGAGGGTGCCGAGGGCCACCTGGGAGGACTCGGCGACCTCGCGCATCTGCACGGCGTCGAAACCGCCCCGGCTGGCCAGCTGCGCGCTCGCGTGCAGGATCCTGCGGCGACGGGCCTCCTGCCGCTCGGTGAGCGGGGACGAGGAGGGCCGGTCCGTACTGGCTTGCAGTTTGGATTCCGCAGGCATGGGTCCCGTTCCGTGACAGTCGGTGAGGGCGTCTGTAGGGCACGTGATCAGACAGCGCGGCAGGGCGGCCGGCCGTGGCGTGAATCACCTGATCCACTGGTCACAGCGCCCCTACCTGCCGGTAGATTCAGAGCCTCTTGAACGATCAAGTCTGAAACTTGTTCTAGATTAGCGTCCCGTCGTAGTCTCGCGGGACAGTGCAGGCAGAAGGGGGCACGGAGTGACCGCTGAGGCCCGGGAAGCGGGTGCCCAGGAGGACCCCGCAGCCGACGGCGAGCGACCGCTCGACATCGCGCTCCTCACCTATAAGGGGAACCCGTTCTGCGGCGGACAGGGTGTCTACGTACGGCATCTCTCCCGTGAGCTGGCCCGCCTCGGCCACCGGGTCGAGGTCATCGGCTCCCAGCCGTACCCCGTCATCGACGAGGGTTACCCCGACCTCACCCTGACCGAGCTGCCCAGCCTCGACCTCTACCGCCAGCCCGACCCCTTCCGCACCCCCGGACGGGACGAGTACCGGGACTGGGTCGACGCCCTCGAGGTCGCCACGATGTGGACCGGCGGCTTTCCCGAGCCGCTGACCTTCTCGCTGCGCGCCCGCCGCCATCTGCGTGCCCGCCGCGGCGAGTTCGACGTCGTCCACGACAACCAGACCCTCGGCTACGGCCTGTTGGGCGACATCGGCGCGCCCCTGGTCACCACGATCCACCACCCCATCACCGTCGACCGGCAGCTGGAGCTGGACGCGGCCGACACCTGGCAGCGCCGCTACTCGGTGCGCCGCTGGTACGCCTTCACCCGGATGCAGAAGCGCGTCGCCCGCCGCCTGCCCTCGGTCCTCACCGTCTCCGGCACCTCCCGCCAGGAGATCGTGGACCACCTCGGCGTCCGCACCGACCGCGTCCACGTGGTCCACATCGGCGCCGACACCGACCTGTTCGCGCCGAATCCGGCCGTCCCCGAGGTCCCCGGCCGGATCGTCACCACCTCCAGCGCCGACGTGCCCCTCAAGGGCCTGGTCTTCCTCGTGGAGGCGCTGGCCAAGGTGCGCACCGAGCACCCGGCCGCCCATCTCGTCGTCGTCGGCAAACGCCCGACCGAGGGCCCGGTCGCCCAGGCCGTCGAACGCTACGGCCTCGACGGCGCCGTCGAGTTCGTCAAGGGCATCTCCGACGCCGAACTGGTCGACCTGACCCGCTCCGCCGAGGTCGCCTGCGTGCCCTCCCTGTACGAGGGCTTCTCGCTGCCCGCCGCCGAGGCCATGGCCACCGGCACCCCGCTGGTCGCCACCACCGGCGGCGCCATCCCGGAGGTCGCCGGCCGCGACGGCGAGACCTGCCTGGCCGTGCCGCCCGGCGACGCGGGGGCGCTGGCCGCCGCGCTCGGCCGGTTGCTGGGGGACGCCGGCCTGCGGGCGCGGCTCGGTGCGGCGGGCCGGGAACGGGTGCTGCGCCACTTCACCTGGGCCCGCGCCGCGGAGGGGACGGTGGCCCGCTACCGCGAGGCGATCGGCCGGTCCGCGGCTCAGAACCCCGGCCGCCCGGCGGCCGCAGCGACTGTTGCAGGAATCTCTCCCGAAAGCAGGGCCACGTGCTGACCGTCGACTTCTCCCGGTTCCCGCTCGCCCCCGGCGACCGTGTCCTGGACCTCGGCTGCGGGGCCGGCCGGCACGCCTTCGAGTGTTACCGGCGCGGCGCCCAGGTCGTGGCCCTCGACCAGAACGGTGAGGAGATCCGCGAGGTCGCCAAGTGGTTCGCGGCGATGAAGGAGGCCGGCGAGGCCCCCGAGGGCGCCACCGCGACGGCGATGGAGGGCGACGCGCTGGCCCTCCCCTTCCCGGACGAGTCCTTCGACGTCGTCATCATCTCCGAGGTCATGGAGCACATCCCCGACGACAAGGGCGTGCTCGCCGAGATGGTCCGGGTGCTCAGGCCCGGTGGCCGCATCGCCGTCACCGTGCCGCGCTACGGCCCCGAGAAGGTCTGCTGGACGCTGTCCGACGCCTACCACGAGGTCGAGGGCGGCCACATCCGCATATACAAGGCCGACGAACTGGTCGCGAAGATCCGTGAGGCGGGCCTGAAGCCCTACGGCAGCCACCACGCGCACGCCCTGCACTCGCCGTACTGGTGGCTGAAGTGCGCCTTCGGCGTCGACAACGACAAGGCGCTGCCCGTGCGGGCGTACCACAAGCTGCTGGTCTGGGACATCATGAAGAAGCCGCTCGCCACCCGGGTCGCCGAGCAGGCGCTGAACCCGCTGATCGGCAAGAGCTTCGTGGTCTACGCGACCAAGCCGCATCTGCCCCGGCTCACCGAGACCTCCGAGGCGGCCGCCCAGTGACCACCCCCCGGACAGAACACCTCGTCCTGCCCGGGGTCCTCACCGCCGAGCAGGCCGCCGCGACCGTCCGCGGCATCCTCGCCGCGCAGCGGGAGGACGGGGCGATCCCGTGGTTCCGCGGGCACCACCTCGACCCGTGGGACCACACCGAGGCCGCCATGGCCCTGGACGCGGCCGGTGAGCACGAGGCCGCCGAGCGGGCGTACACCTGGCTCGCCACCCACCAGAACGAGGACGGCTCCTGGTACGCCGCCTATGCCGACGGCGCCCACGACGACGTCACCGACCGCGCCCGCGAGTCGAACTTCGTCGCCTACATAGCCGTCGGCGTGTGGCACCACTACCTCTCCACCGGCGACGACACGTTCCTGGACCGCATGTGGCCGTGCGTCTACGCGGCCGTGGAATGGGTGCTGGCGCTGCAGCAGCCCGGCGGGCAGATCGGCTGGCGCCGCGAGGACGACGGCACACCGACGGCGGACGCGCTGCTGACGGGCAGCTCCTCCATCCACCAGGCGCTGCGCTGCGCCCTGGCGATCGCCGAGGAGCGCGAAGAGCCCCAGCCGGACTGGGAGTTGGCGGTCGGAGCGCTGCGGCACGCCATCCGCAGGCACCCCGAGCGCTTCCTGGACAAGGACCGCTACTCGATGGACTGGTACTACCCGGTCCTCGGTGGCGCGCTGACCGGCACGGAGGCCAAGGCCCGCATCGAGGAGTCCTGGGACCGGTTCGTCGTCCCCGGACTCGGCGTGCGCTGCGTGGTCCCCAACCCCTGGGTGACCGGCGGCGAGTCCAGCGAGCTGGCCCTGGCCCTGTGGGCGATGGGCGAGTCCGACCGCGCCCTGGAGGTCCTGCAGTCCATCCAGCACCTGCGCGATCCCGAGTCCGGCCTGTACTGGACCGGCTACGTCTTCGAGGACGGCGCGATCTGGCCCCGCGAGCTGACCACCTGGACGGCCGGCTCCCTCCTCCTCGCCGTGGCCGCACTCGGCGGCCACGACGCCACCTGCGCGGTCTTCGGCGGTGAACACCTGCCGGCCGGCCTGGCTCCCGACTGCTCCCACTAGGGGGTTTCGTTTCCGAACGGAGCCCCCCTGGGCCCCCGTGGGGCTCAGTGGCGGTGCATGCGGTTGGCGATGGCGTGACCGATGAAGAGGTAGACCACGGCGGCGAGGCCGTAGCCCGCGACCACCCGGGCCCAGGCCTCGTCGAAGGTGAAGAGGTCGTGGGACCAGCCCGCCAGCCAGGAGGCGGCGTCGTGGACGAACTGGACCAGGCTGTTGGCCCGGTTCGCGTCCAGCAGGTACATCACGATCCACAGGCCGAGGATGAAGGCCATGATGTCGGCGACGACGGCTATGACCGTGCCGGCCTGATTCGCACTGTTGCGATATCGAGGGGACATACCTTCCGGATTGCCGGGCGGTGCGCGGTGAAACCCGAACGGTGTCCGCCAAGTGGCGCACACGGCCGCCCCGGGTGAGGCTTCCCGAGGAAGCAGACCACTCGGGGAGACACCTGCGGAGGACCCGTGCCCGTACCGATACGGCGCCTCGTCGTGGCGCTCACCCTGTGCTGCGCCCTGGTGGCCGGCACCGCCGCCTGCGGAGGCGGCGGGAAGACGACCAGCACGAAGACAGCCGCCCCGGCGACGGCCGCCGCCGACCAGGCCACTCCCAGCCCGACCACGTCCGCCGAACGCCAGAAGTTCGCCAAGACCCGGTTCGTGGCGAACGCGGGCCTCGCGGCCGGCGCCACCTACCAGTGGATCGTGAAGCCCTGGAAGGCGGGCAAGTTCAAGAAGGGCGCCAAGGGCCGCAAGCTGGCCCTGGTGAAGGCCGGTCTCGCCGGTGCCTTCGCCTACAACCGGCTCAAGGCGGCCCACAAGAACGCCCAGGGCGATCCGGCCCTCGCCAAGGCCCTCGCGCCGCTCACCGCGGGCATCGAGGCCCTGAAGAAACTGCCGGCCAAGCTCCGCAAGGGCGACGAGAACGCGGCGAACTCCTTCGACGACGTCATCAACCAGGTGAAGGACGCGGGCAAGAGCGCCGGCGCCCCGGTCAAGGACCAGGTGCCCTCGGCCTCCGAGCTGGCCAAGGGCTAGCGGGCTTCGCTCGGATCGGCCCGGGGCCGCCCTGAACCGAACGAAACCCCCTAGGAGTTCAGCTCCGCCAGCACCCGCAGGGTGTGCGGGTCCGGTGACAGGGCCAGCAGGTCCGTCACCGGGCCCTTGCGCCACAACTCCAGCCGCTCGGCGATGCGTTCGCGCGGACCCACCAGGGAGATCTCGTCGGCGAAGGCGTCCGGCACGGCCAGCACGGCCTCCTCCCGCCGCCCCGCCAGGAAGAGTTCCTGGATCCGCCGCGCCTCCTGCCCGTACCCCATGCGGGCCATCAGATCGGCGTGGAAGTTGTGGGCCGCGTGCCCCATCCCGCCGATGTAGAACCCGAGCATGGCCTTCACGGGAAGCAGTCCCTCGGCCACGTCCGCACACACCTTCACCCGGGCCATCGGAGCCACCAGGAACCCCTCGGGCAACTCCCGTACGACGTCCCCGTACACCTCGGGCCGGCTCGGCGCCCAGTACAGCGGAAGCCAGCCGTCGGCGATGCGGACGGTCTGGGCGACGTTCCTCGGCCCCTCGGCGCCGAGCAGCACGGGAAGGCCGGACCGCAGCGGGTGGGTGATCGACTTCAGGGGCTTGCCGAGACCGGTGCCGTCCGGCCCCCGGTACGGCAGCGGATGGAACCGCCCGTCCACCTGCGCCGGCGCCTGCCTGCGCAGCACCTGCCGGACGACGTCCACGTACTCCCGGGTCGCGGTCAGCGGCGACTTGGGGAACGGGCGGCCGTACCAGCCCTCCACCACCTGCGGCCCGGACAGCCCGAGGCCGAGCAGCACCCGCCCGCCGGAGAGGTGGTCCAGGGTGAGCGCGTGCATCGCGGTCGCGGCCGGTGAGCGGGCGGCCATCTGGGCCACGGCCGTTCCCAGCCTGATCGTCGACGTCCGCGCGGCGATCCAGGTCAACGGGGTGAAGGCGTCCGAGCCCCAGGACTCCGCCGTCCACACCGAGTGGTAGCCGAGCCGTTCCGCCTCCTGGGCGAGCGGCACCTGTCCGGCGTCCGGGCCGCGTCCCCAGTAGCCGAGTGCGAGACCGAGCCGCATACGTCTGCCTCCTGACGAACCGTCAGTTTCCGTACGGGGGGCCGACTGTACGACAACGGCCCCCCACCCGGAAGGGCGAGGGGCCGTCGTGCGGTGCGGCGTGCGGCTCAGCCGCGCTGGATGCCGGAGGTGTCCTGGAGGACGCCCCGGCGGCCGTCCTGGGTCTGGGCGACCAGCGCGGCGCCGCGCTGCTCGACGGCCAGGTACCAGGTGCCCGGCGCCAGTTCGGCGATCGGGTTGGTCGCGCCGTCCTCCGCGAACAGCGGGCGGGCCACCGGCACGGCGAACCAGAACGGCGAGAAGTCCCCGCCGGCCGGCTGCGGCGCCGGAGCACCCTGCGGGGCGGGAGCGCCCTGCGGGGCCGGCTGCGGCGCGAACGGCTGACCCGGCTGCGGCTGGGCACCGTACGGCTGCTGCGGCTGGGCACCCGGGTAGCCGTAACCCCCCTGCGGCTGGGCGCCGTAGGGCTGCGGGGCGGCCGGCTTGGGGGCCGAGACCAGCGCGGCCTGGAGCGCCGGGACGAGGGGCGTGGCGACGGCCGCGGCGGCCAGGATCAGGGCGGCGATGAGACCCAGGATGAGACCGGCGCCTGCGCCGACGTCGAACCTGCCGAAGTCGTCGCTGAAGGCGCCCAGCGGGTCGATGATCGACCAGAACGACGTCCAGGCGGCGAAGATCGTCAGGGCGACGCCCACCTGACCGAGGTCGAGGCCGACGACCTTGCGCGGCTGCGGCAGGGCACGGGCGACGACGATCAGGACCGCGCCGACGATGCCACCGACGTACATGCTCATCACCAGGCCGAGGTTGTCCCATGCGTTGGGAGAACCGTCGCCGGACTGGTCGAACGTGTGGAGGAACGACGCGATGAACAGCACCACCGCTGCTCCGATCACCACGCCATCGCCTCTAGTGAGGGAGCGGATATTCACTTCAGGTCCTTCGTAGGTCGTCTCGACGTCGGTAGACACTATCGTCCGCAAGATCCGGCTGTCCGACCGGTTCCGCCCGTCGGTCACGACTGACGCAGGAAACTCACGATTCCCTCAGAGATCCCTCGCGCCGCCTTCTGCCGCCAGGCGCCGCTGGTCAGCAGTGCCGCGTCCTTGTTATCGCGCATGTTGCCGCACTCGATGAACACCTTGGGAACTGTTGACAGATTGAGACCACCCAGGTCCGTACGTGTGACGAGACCGGTACCTCCGCCGAGGTAGTTGGAGGGCGGCTCACCGGTCTCGCGCACGAAGTTGCCCGCGACGCGCACCCCGAGGTCGTGGGAAGGGCGGACGATGTCCCGGGTGTCGGCGGCACCGGAGTGCACGGAGCCCGGCAGGATGACGTGGAAGCCGCGGTTGCCGGGCGCCGAGCCGTCGGCGTGCAGGGAGATGGCCGCGTCGGCGTGCGCCGCGTTCCCGTACCGGGCCCGCTGGTCCACGCACGGCCCCCAGGCCGGGCTGTCCCCGTCGTGCGTCAACTTCACCGTGGCGCCCTGCTGCTGGAGGAGCGTGCGCAGCCGGTGCGCCAGGTCCAGAGTGAACCGGGCTTCCGTGTAACCGGCGTTGGTGGACGTCCCGGTGGTGTCGCACTCCTTCCGGTTGGTCCCGATGTCCACCTGACGGTTGATCTCGGACGCGTGCTGGAAGTTGCCCGGGTTGTGGCCCGGGTCGATGACGACGACCTTGCCCTTGAGCGGCCCGGAGCCGGCGGGCGCCGCGGTCGGCGTCGCGGAGCCCGGCGAAGCCTGCTTGCCGTCGTCCGAGGGCGAGGCGGACCGGGTCGACGGGGAGGAGGACGCCGAGGCCGTGCGCGAGGCCGGGGCGGGGGAGGCCGTACGGTCCGAGCCGCCCGAACCGCCGCCGCCCACCGCCTCGTACACCATCCAGCCGAGCAGCGCGCCGGGCACCAGCGCGGCCAGCGCCACGGTCATCGGGCCGCGCCGGGACCGGCGCGGCTGCGGGGGATCGAAGTCGGGGCCTACGTACGACACGCTGCCACCTTAAGGGCCGCCGGCGCCCGGCCGCGGAATCTCAGATCCCCGGCCGCGTCCGGCGCAGCACCCGCAGCGAGCCCGTCGCCGAGATCTCGGTGAACGCCCCCGACTCCAGGGCCCGCAGGTAGACCCGGTACGGCGCCTGGCCGGTGAATTCGTCCTCGGGGTGCGGGAAGACGTCGTGGATGACCAGCAGCCCGTCCTCGGCGACATGGGGCGCCCAGCCCTCGTAGTCGGCGGTGGCGTGCTCGTCGGTGTGGCCGCCGTCGACGAAGACGAAGCCGAGCGGGGAGTTCCAGATCGCCGCGATCTGCGGGGAACGGCCGACCAGGGCGACCACGTGGTCCTCCAGGCCCGCCCTGAACAGCGTGCGGCGGAAGGCCGGCAGCGTGTCCATGAGACCGATCTCGGGGTCCACCGTCTCCGGGTCGTGGTAGTCCCAGCCGGGCTGCTGTTCCTCGCTGCCCCGGTGGTGGTCGACCGTCAGCACGGTGACGCCGGCCTCGCGGGCCGCGTCGGCGAGCAGGACGGTGGAGCGGCCACAGTACGTGCCGACCTCCAGCAGCGGCAGCCCCAGCCGCCCGGCCTCCACCGCCGCCGCGTACAGCGCCAGCCCTTCGTCCACGGGCATGAACCCCTTCGCCGCCTCGAACGCGGCCAGGATCTCGGGCTTGGGTGCGGCGGGCATCGGGCGCCTCTCGGTCGTACGGCTGTCTGGACGCCCATGCTGCCGCACCCCCTGTCGCCGGGGCGACAGGGGGTGCGGGGTGACGCGTCGAGGGGCGCGGGGACGTGCCGCCGTGCGGCTCCGCACGGGGGCGACACGCCGCGACGAGGCCGCGGACGCCGGAGGGCACAGCGCGAACCTCCGGTGGGCGCGTCGCCGCTCCCCGCGGAGCGCTACGCGCTGACCGTCTCCCCCGGAAGCGAGAGGTCCAGGTCCACCGTGTGGTCGTCGCCCGAGTGGGTCGCGGACGAGGCGAGCGGCCCGTGGCCGGCGGCCTTCGCGGCCACCACGTACGCGCCCTGCGCGGGAACGGCGAGGGCGTAGGAGCCGTCCTCCGCGGAGACGGCGGCGCCCGCCTGCCGGCCCCGGCGGTCGATCAGGGTGACCTTGGCCCGCGCCACCGGGGCGCCGTCTGCGTCCAGGACCCGGCCACGGAAGCCCCGCAGCACCTCTTCGGCGTGCTCCAGGGCGGCGTCCTCCTCGCTGCTCGCCCGCAGCTGCGTGTGCTGGGCCGGGCGGGCCGCGTTCGGCAGGAAGAAGGCCAGCAGCAGGCCCACCGCGACGGCGGCCGTGGCGATCAGGAACGAGACGCGGAAACCGTGCATGGTCGGGATCGCGACGCCGCCCACGTCGTTCGCCGTGTTGGCCAGCACCATGCCGATGACGGCGCTGGAGACGGACGTGCCGATGGACCGCATCAGGGTGTTCAGGCCGTTGGCCGCGCCGGTCTCCGAGGCCGGGACGGCCCCGACGATCAGTGCGGGCAGGGAGGAGTAGGCGAGGCCGATGCCCGCGCCGAGGACCACGGAGGTGACGATCGTCTGCCAGGCCGCGTCCATCAGGCCGAGGCCGCCGCCGTAGCCGATCGCGATGACCAGCAGGCCGATGACGAGGGTGGTCTTCGGGCCGTAGCGGGCGGACAGGCGGGCGTAGACGGGCGCCGTGAACATCATGGTCAGGCCGAGCGGGGCCACGCACAGACCCGCGACGACCATGGACTGGCCGAGGCCGTAGCCGGTCGCGGCGGGCAGCTGGAGCAGCTGGGGCAGGACGAGCGAGACGACGTAGAAGCTGACCCCGACCATGATCGAGGCGAGGTTGGTGAGCAGCACCTCGCGGCGGGCGGTGGTGCGCAGGTCGACCAGGGGCGCCTGGACGCGCAGCTCGTACACGCCCCACAGGAGGAGCACGACGACGGACGCGGCGAACAGGCCGAGCGTCGTACCGGAGGACCAGCCCCAGTCGCTGCCCTTGGTGATCGGCAGCAGGAGCAGCACCAGGCCGGTCGACAGGCCTATCGCGCCGAGCAGGTCGAAGGAGCCCTCGGCGCGCATCGGGGACTCGGGCACGACGAGAAGGGTGAGGGCGATCGCGAGCGCGCCGAGGCCCGCGGCGCCGTAGAACAGTGCGTGCCAGTTCGCGTGCTGCGCCACCAGGGCCGCTGCGGGAAGCGCCAGGCCGCCGCCGACGCCGATCGAGGAACTCATCAGGGCCATGGCCGAGCCGAGCTTCTCGCGCGGCAGCATGTCCCGCATCAGGCCGATGCCGAGCGGGATCGCGCCCATGGCGAAGCCCTGCAGGGTACGGCCCGCGATCATGGTGAGCAGCTCACTGGTGACCGCGCTGACCAGGGCGCCGACCACCATCACGGCGAGGCTGAGGATCAGCATCCGCCGCTTGCCGTACAGGTCGCCGAGCCGGCCCATGATCGGGGTGGCGACGGCGCCGGACAGGAGGGTCGAGGTCAGGACCCAGGTGGCGTTGCTGGGGGCGGTGTCCAGCAGCTGCGGCAGGTCCTTGATGACCGGCACGAGCAGGGTCTGCATCACCGCGACCACGATGCCGGCGAAGGCGAGCACCGGGACCACGGCTCCGCTCGCCCTCCGGTGGGGCTGGTCGGTCGTCGTGTGCGTCATTGAGTGGGGCCTCCCGCGTGGATAAGTGCCGGGTAAACCTCGTATGCACAGGCAACTATTCCGTTGCTTCGGGCCTCTAACGAATCCTTGACCATCTCATGGGATTCTGATCCGCCGTCAGGGATCTGGTGTGTCCATGGAACACGTTCTAATCTGGCGCGCCATGAAGGCCTATGTAGCCGGGGTCGGGATGACCCGCTTCGAGAAGCCCGAGACTCGTGAGTGGCAGTACTGGGACATGGTGCGGGAGGCGGGGAGCGCGGCGCTCAGGGATGCCGGGGTCACCTACACCGATGTGGAACAGGTTCCTGTCGGATACTGCTTCCAGCCCTCGACGGCCGGCCAGCGCGCCGCCTACGAACTCGGCCTCACCGGCATCCCCGTCTACAACGTCAACAACAACTGCGCGACCGGCGCCACCGCGCTCATGCTCGCCCGCCAGCTCGTCGAGGGCGGCGCCTGCGACTGCGTGCTGGCACTGGGCTTCGAGAAGATGAGGAAGGGCGCGCTCGGCTCCGGCGCGGAGGGCGGTGACTTCGCCACCTCCCCGGTCGCCCGGCACTACGGCGTCATGGCCGCCCGGCACGGCTTCGAGGCGACCCCGCCCACGGCGCAGATCTTCGGTGACGCGGCCCGCGAGCACATGGAGAAGTACGGCACGACCGAGGCGCAGTTCGCCGCGGTCGCCGCCAAGAACCACCGGCACTCCGCCCCCAACCCCTACGCCCAGTTCCGGGACGTGTACGACGTGGCCGACATCCTCGCCGCCCGCATGGTGCACCGGCCGCTCACCAAGCTCCAGTGCTCGCCGACCTCGGACGGGGCCGCGGCGGCCGTGGTGGTCTCCGAACGCTTCGCGCGGGACCGCTCGCTGACCGGCCTGGCCGAGATCGCCGGGCAGGCCATGACCACCGACACCGAGGAGTCCTTCGCCTCCGGCTCCTGCATCGACGTCGTCGGGCAGCCGATGTCGCGGCAGGCGGCGCGCCGGGCGTACGAGCGGTCCGGGCTGGGCATCGAGGACGTGGACGTGATCGAGCTGCACGACTGCTTCTCCGTCAACGAACTGCTCACCTACGAGGCGCTCGGCATGTGCGCGGCCGGCGAGTCCGGCGAACTCGTGGAGTCCGGCGCGACGACGTACGGCGGCCGCTGGGTGGTGAACCCCTCCGGCGGGCTCATCTCCAAGGGCCACCCGCTGGGCGCCACCGGCCTCGCGCAGACCGCCGAGCTGGTGTGGCAGCTGCGCGGCGAGGCGGGCGAGCGGCAGGTGCCGGGCGCACGGGTCGCCCTCGCGCACAACATCGGGCTGGGCGGCGCCGCGGTGGTGACGGTGCTGCGAGCGGCGTAGGCCATTGGTCGGACGGCTCCCCGCCGATATGCCGATGCAAGGACCGCATCCTGGTTGAGAGCATGACACCCATGCTCGAAGCCGCCCGCACCTCGCCCCCGGTGTCCCGCCGCCCCGCACCCGTGACCTGGCTCGTGGTGGCGCTGGCCTGCGTCGGACAGTTCCTCGTCGTACTCGACGTGTCCGTCGTGAACGTGGCCCTGCCCGCGATGCGGACCGACCTCGGGCTGAGCCCGTCGGGCCTGCAGTGGGTGGTGAACGCGTACGCCATCGCCTTCGCCGGCTTCATGCTGCTGGGCGGCCGGGCCGGCGACCTCTACGGCCGCAAGCGCATGTTCCTGGTCGGGCTCGGCCTGTTCACGCTGGCCTCGCTGGGCGGCGGCCTGGCCCAGGAGGGCGGGCAGCTGCTGCTGGCGCGGGCCGTGCAGGGGCTGGGCGCGGCGGTGCTCGCCCCTTCGACGCTGACCCTGGTGACCTCGGCGGTGCCCGAGGGCGCGGCACGGGCGCGGGCGATCGCCACCTGGACCGCGGTGGGCGCCGGCGGCGGAGCCGCGGGCAGCCTGGTCGGCGGGGCACTGGTGGAGCTGCTGTCCTGGCGGTGGGTGCTGCTGATCAACGTGCCGGTGGGCGCCGTGGTGCTGGCCGGCTCGGTGCGGTGGCTCGCGGAGAGCCGGGCCGGCGACCGGCGGCGCCCGGACCTGCCGGGCGCACTGCTGGTGACGGCGGGCCTCGCGACCCTGGCCTACGGCATCTCGCGCACGGAGACGGAGGGCTGGACGGCACCGGCCACGCTGCTGCCGCTGCTCGCCGGCCTGCTGCTGATAGGCCTGTTCCTGCTGGTCGAGGCGCGTACGGCGGCCCCGCTGATGCCGCTCGGCCTGTTGCGGCTGCGCTCGGTGGCGTCGGCGAACACGGCGATGTTCGTGTCCGGCTCGGCGATGTTCTGCATGTGGTACTTCATGACGCTGTACGCCCAGAACGTACTCGGCTACTCGCCGCTGGAGGCCGGGTTCGCCCTCGTGCCCAGCTCGCTGGCCGTGGTCGCCGGCTCCAAGCTGGCGCCGCGTCTGATGCGGCGGGCAGGCGCACGGAACGTGGCGGTGGCGGGCACACTGACGGCCGCGGCAGGCTTCGGCTGGCAGTCCACGATGGGCGCGCACGAGGCCTACCTCACCGCGATCATGATCCCCGGCATCCTGATGATGCTCGGCGCGGGCCTGGCCACGACCCCGCTCGCCGCACTGGCGACGTCGGGGGCCGCTCCGGACGAGGCCGGCGTGGTGTCGGGGCTGGTCAACACCTCACGCACCATGGGTGGTTCGCTGGGGCTCGCCGTGATGTCGACCGTCGCCGCCACCGGGACGGGCGGCGGGGAAGGCCCCGAGGCGCTGACGGACGGCTACGCGCTGGCCTTCCGCACCAGCACGGCCGTGCTGCTGGGCGGGGCGGTCCTGATCCGGGTGTGGCTGCCGCGGAAGTGAACGGCTCGGCCGCCGTCGAAGCGGGCGGCCGGAAAAAAACTCTCCGGGTCATGGTCGGCCGCCGGCCGCGGCTGATGCGTACGGCGTTTCTCCTCACGGGAGAACAGCACGCCGCCGAGGACCTGGTCCAGACGACGCTCGAACAGGTCTACGCGGCCTGGCGCAGGGTCGGCGCCGCCTGGGAGAGAACGGCTCCACGGGCTCCTACCGCCTGGTGGTCGGCAAGGTCGCCAGGACGGCCCGGGAGGTCACCTGCACCTGGAAGGACGGCAGGACGACCGTGGCCCGCCCGGCAGGATCCGCGCCCGCCGCCCACGACGGCTCGTCGCTGATCCGGCCGGTCGCCGGCTACCCCGGGGCGAACTGGTTCGTGTGCGCCGGTCCGGCCGGGGCGACCTACAAGGACTCCGAGGTCACGCGGTAGGTCCGGCGCGGGGGCCTTCGGGGGCGGCTACAGCCAGCCCTGTTGCCGGGCCTCCCGCACCGCCTCCGCCCGGTTCCGGGTCCCTGTCTTGCCGATCGCCGAGGACAGGTAGTTGCGGACGGTCGACTCGGACAGATGGAGCCGCCCGGCGACGTCGGCGACCGTCGCCCCGTCCACCGACGCCTTCAGCACCTCGCACTCACGGGCCGTCAGCGGATTGGGCCCGGCGCTGAGCGCGGCGGCGGCCAGCGCCGGATCGACCACGGTCTCCCCGGTGAGCACCCGCCGGATCGCCGTGGCCAGCTCCTCCACCGGCCCGTCCTTGACGAGGAATCCGGCCGCCCCGGCCTCCAGGGCCCGGCGCAGATAACCGGGCCGGCCGAAGGTGGTGAGGATCAGCACCCGGCAGTCGGGCGCCTGCTCCCGCAGCTCGGCCGCCGCGTCCAGCCCGCTGGTGCCCGGCAGTTCGATGTCCAGCAGGGCGACGTCCGGACGGTGGGTGAGCACGCAGTCCACGATGGCCTCACCCGAGGACAGCTGGGCCACGACCTCGATGTCCTCCTCCATGCCGAGCAGCAGGGCGAGCGCGCCGCGCATCATGCCCTGGTCCTCGGCGAGCAGAACCCGGATGGACTTCACGGGCCGGCGCTCCCGGGGCAACTCGTTCATGCGCTCAGATTACGGCCGGGGCGCCGGCCCGGCGCCGGACCGGAACGCGGAACCTTCGCGCGTGGTGCGCGGTCCGCGCAGCGCGGCGCCAGGCGGCCGCCGGGCCGCCCCCTGATCGCCCCTCAGGGGCGCAGTGCGGCGTCGAGCTCGCGCATGAGTTCACCCACCCGGCCGCCGCCGGGAGGCGCGGCGGGCAGCCGGCCGAGCACCGCGCTGACCGCTGCCGGTGCGTGACGGCGCGCCCAGTCGAGGGTCCCCGCGGTGGCAGGCCGGTCGTCTCCGGCGGCCAGCTCCTCCGCCCGTGCCGCATGGGCCGCCGCGCCGAGGACGTGTCTCACCTGATGGGCGCTCGCAAGGGGATGAAGGTAGGCGGCACCGGCCGCGTGGCTCGCCGCACGTGCCGCGTCGACGGCGGCGGGGGGAGCGGCTTCCTGCGCCGCCCGGTACGCCGCCCACCCGCTCTGCCGCAGTGCCTGCGTACGCCTGCCGCCCCCGGCGAAGGCGCGCGCGGCGTCGACGGCGTCGCGGGGGCGCGGGTCGGCGGGAAGACTCCGTTCGTAGATCGACAGCACCCTGCGCGCGCACTCGGCCGCATAGCCCGTGATCTCCCGGAGTTCGTGTTCGCTCAGCTCGATCTTGTCCGCGTCGGTCGCCACGCCTCCATCCTGCCCCAGGAGTTGACGCCCACGGACGTCCCCTCCTCACGGTCTGCGCGCCGGTGACCGCGGCGGACGACGTGAGCTGGGCGGTCAGCTCACCCCGGGCGCCGTAGCCGTAGCCGTAGCCGAAGGAGTCGTGAGCCCGATCGCCGTCAGCTCCTCGGCGTCCGTCGGGAGTTCCGCGGTGACCGTGAAACCGCCGCGTGGCGACGGGCCGGCGGTCAGGGAGCCGCACGCCGCCGCGAGGCGCTCGGTCAGCCCCGTCAGGCCCGTGCCGCCGATGCCCTCCCGGGGCCGGCTGACGGCCTTGCCGGTGCCGTCGTCGGTGACCGTGAGCCGGGCCCGCTCGGCGGCGCCCTCGACGGTGATCTCGCAGCGGCCGGCATCGCTGTGCCGGACCACGTTCGTGACCGCCTCGCGCACCACCCAGCCGAGCAGCACCTCGGCCTGCGGGGTGAGCGGCGTCCCGGTCCGGCGGACCACCGGCTCCACGCCGGCCGCGGACAGCGCCGACCGGGCCCGGGTCAGCTCGGTGGCCAGGCTGCCCTCGCGGTAGCCGGTCACCGCCTCCCGGATCTCGGTGAGCGCCTGCCGGCCCACCGACTCGATGTCCGTGATCTGCGCCAGCGCCGCGTCCATGTCGCGCGGGGCCAGCCGCCGGGCCGCCTCCGACTTCACCACGACGACCGACAGGGTGTGCCCGAGCAGGTCGTGCAGGTCCCGGGAGAAGCGCAGCCGCTCCTTCTCCACCGCCCGCCGGGCCAGCTCCTCACGGGCGGCGCGCAGCTCCCGTACCGCCTCGGACAGACCGAGGATCGCGGCGGTCACCATGCTGGAGAGGAAGGTGGCGTAGCCGATGTTCGTCGCGTCTCCCCAGCCGCCCCGCACACCGGAGACGGCGCCCGCGTACGCCGAGAGCAGCAGACCGGTGCGGCCCAGCCACGGGCCGCGCAGGGTGGCGCCCGTCGCGAGACCCAGCAGCGGGAAGAACATCAGCCAGTTGCCGCCGTAGCCGAGGGCGAGCCCCGTGGTCAGCAGTGCCATCAGGCCGAGCGCCACCCGGGTGGACACCGACTCGCGCTTGGCCCGGTCGAAGGAGCGGAAGGTGACGTAGACGTAGAGGGAGTTGAAGGCCAGCAGGCCCGTGCCGCCGATCCAGGGGTCGGGGGTCCGGCCCTGGAGCAGGTTGGAGAAGGACCCCAGGCCCATCAGCAGCCAGGGCAGCAGGGCGAAGCCGGTGGGCGGCGGTCCCGGATGGTCGAGGCGCGGCACCTCGCCGTTCTTCCGGGCGTCCCGTCGCGCGGCCTTGTAGCGCTCGTGCTCGGCCCGCCACCGGAGCCGCTCCGCCTGCCAGGCCGCCCCCTGGCACCTCAGTCTCCGCCACCACGTCATCTCTGTGTCCCCCGGTCGAACGGTCCGCGCACCACGGCGGTGCGACAGCACAGCGTACGAAGGAAACGGTAGGAAACCGGCCCTGGCCGCGACAGAGGCATGTGTACGGAGCCGGGCAGTACAAATGTCACGGCTCACCGCCCGCCGAGCCGGAGGAACTGACACAGCGTCAGGAGCCTTCACAACTGCGGAGCGCTGGGCTATACAGGGGGCGCCGGACTGGAACGCGTTCTAGGTCGGCCCGTAGCGACCTCGGTGCGGCCGACGGTGCGGACGGCCGTGCCGGGGTCTTCGGCGATCCGGAAGACCCCCTTGCCGCCACGTCAGGAGCCTCATGCCCATCGACGCAGCCTCGGCCCTCGCCGCCGAACCCCGCTCCGGCGAGATCAGCTGGACCCCCAAGGACGTCCAGCTCTACCACCTCGGCATCGGCGCGGGGATCCCCGCCACCGATCCGGACGAGCTGCGCTACACCCTGGAGTCCCGGCTGCACGTCCTGCCGAGCTTCGCCACCGTCGCGGGCGCGGGCTCGCCCGGGGTGATCAGCGGGCTGTCCATGCCCGGCGTCGACGTCGACCTGGCCAAGGTCCTGCACGGCGGCCAGAGCCTCACGCTGCACCGCCCCATCCCCGCCGCGGGCACCGCCACCGCCACCGGCCGCATCGCCGCCGTGTACGACAAGGGCAAGGCCGCCGTCCTCGTCATGCGCACCGAGGTCGCCGACGCCGACGGCCCGCTGTGGACCAACGACGCCGAGATCTTCGTACGCGGAGAGGGCGGCTGGGGCGGCGACCGCGGCCCCTCCACCCGGCTGGACCCGCCCACCGGGGACCCCGACCGGACCGCCGACCGGCCCCTGCGCGAGGACCAGGCCCTCCTCTACCGCCTCTCGGGGGACTACAACCCGCTGCACGCCGACCCCGAGTTCGCCAAGCTCGCCGGCTTCGACCGGCCGATCCTGCACGGCCTGTGCACCTACGGCTGCACGCTCAAGGCGGTCGTCGACACGCTGCTCGGCGGCGATGTGACCCGGGTCCGCGCCTACCGCACCCGCTTCGCCGGGGTGGTGTACCCGGGGGAGACCCTGCGCATCCGCATGTGGCGCGAACAGGGGCGGGTGCGCGTCGCGGTGGGCGCCGTCGAACGGGACGACGCGCCGGTCCTGGCCGACACCGTCGTCGAGCACTCCTGACAGCACGCCGCACACAGCCTCCGAGGGGAGCCGCACCATGCGCGCAGCCGTACTGCACGAGATCGGACAGGAAAAGCTCGAGGTCCTCGACGACGTCGAGGCGGTGGGCTTCGGCCCCGGCAAGGTCAGGGTCCGGGTCCGCGCCACCGGGCTGTGCCACTCGGACCTGTCCGCGATGAACGGCGTACTGCCCCAGCCGGCCCCCTTCGTGCCCGGCCACGAGGGCGCGGGCGAGATCCTCGAGGTCGGCGAGGGGGTACGGCACCTGAAGCCCGGTGACCGGGTCGTCATCTGCTGGCTGCCCGCCTGCGGCGCCTGTCCGGCCTGCGGCCGCGGCCAGACCGAGCTGTGCCTGGCCGGGTTCATGAACGCGGGCACCCCCAACTTCAAGCGCCCCGCCGGTGACGTCTTCGGATTCGCCGGCACCGGCACCTTCGCCGAGGAGGTCGTCGTGGACGCGGGCTGTGCCGTGCCGATCCCGGACGACGTGCCCTTCGACATCGCCGCGCTGATCGGCTGCGGGGTGACGACCGGGCTCGGCGCCGCGCTCAACACCGCCGATGTGGAGGCCGGTTCGTCGGTCGCCGTCATCGGCTGCGGGGGCGTCGGCATATCGGCGGTGCAGGGCGCGCGGCTGAAGGGCGCCGCCGAGATCGTCGCCGTCGACCCGGTCGCCTCCCGGCGCGAGTCCGCCCTCAGGTTCGGTGCCACCCGGGCCGTCTCGCCGGACGGACTGCCCGACGCCAAGCAGCAGGTCACCGGCGGCGAGGGCTTCGACTACGTCTTCGAGGTCGTCGGCAGGTCGGCCACCGCCCGCACCGCCTACGAGAACACCCGGCGCGGCGGCACCCTCGTCGTGGTCGGAGCGGGCGCCCTGGACGACTTCCTCCAGCTCAACATGTTCGAGCTGTTCTTCGACGAGAAGCGCATCCTGCCGTCCCTGTACGGCGGCGGCGACGTGCTGCGCTCCTACGAACGCACCATCGCCCTGTGGCGGGCCGGCCGCGTCGACCTGGCGGGCCTGATCACCCACCGGGTGCAACTGGCGGAGATCAACGAGGCACTGGACCAGATGCGTACCGGGACCGCCCTGCGTACGTGCATCGAGATCTGAGGACGCGGCGCATGTCACTGCCACTCGAGGGACTGTCCGCGATCGTCACCGGTGCCGGCCGCGGGCTCGGCCGGGCCGAGGCGCTGGAACTCGCCCGGCTGGGCGCGGCCGTCGTCGTCAACGACTTCGGGCAGCCCGGCCGCGACGGCACCGGCGAGGCCTCGGCGGGTCCCGCCGAGCAGGTCGCCGCCGAGATCCGGGACCAGGGCGGCCGGGCCGTCGCGCACACCGGGGACGTCGCCGACCTGCGGCAGGCGCGGGAACTGGTCGAGGCGACGATCGCCGCGTTCGGCTCGCTCGACATCCTCGTCAACAACGCCGGCATCCTGCGCGACCGCATGGTCTTCTCGATGACCGAGGACGAGTGGGACGCGGTGATCCGGGTCCACCTCAAGGGACACTTCAACACCACCCGCTTCGCCGCCGCGCACTGGCGGGAGCGGTCGAAGGCGGCCGGGGAGCCGGTGTACGGGCGGATCGTGAACACCTCCTCGGAGGCCTTCCTCGCCGGTTCCGCCGGACAGCCCAACTACGCCGCGGCGAAGGGCGGGATCGTCGGCCTCACCACCTCCACCGCCCTGGCCCTGGCCAGGTACGGCGTCACGGCCAACGCCATCTGCCCGCGCGCCCGGACCCGGATGACCGAGGACGTCTTCGCGGGGCTCGAGCGGCCGGAGGAGGGGCTCGACCCGCTCGCGCCCGAGCATGTGGCCCCGCTCGTCGGCTACCTGGCCTCACCGGCCGCCGCCCGCGTCAACGGCCAGCTGCTCGTCGTCCACGGCGGCATGGTCGCCGTCGTGGAACGGCCGCGGGTGCGGGCGAAGTTCGACAGCAAGCAGGAGACGTTCACCTACGACGAACTCGACGCGCTGCTCACCCCGCACTACGCGGACCGGCCGCCGGGGGAGACCTTCGCGGCGGCGGAGGTGCTGGGGCTCAAGCGGGGCTGAGACCGGCGGGAGCGGGGCCGGGCACGAGAAGGGGAGGTGCCCGACGGGCACCTCCCCTTCTCGTGCATCACGGCCGGTCAGGCCGCTCTGGCCGTCAGGCAGCCGCCTCGGCGGTCTCCCCGGCCGGCTTGCGGTGCCGGCCGTGCGGACTCGACTCGCTCTCCTGGGCCGCGACCGGGCCGCGGTGCCGGCCGTGGCCGGCGGCCCCGTGAGAGTCGGCGGACAGCTGCTCCGTCGTACTGGTGTCACTCATCGGACGTATTCACCCCGTCAACATGATCTTTCGTACAGCCGGGGAGTGTAACCGGCACACCACGGGCCGAATCCAGGCGCACACGCCAACCGGCACTACTTCGTTACAAGACGTCCCAGGGGCGCCTGTTGGAGCGGCACCGGACGGGCCGGCACAGGCTCCGGAGGGCCCGGTTCCGCCGTCTGCCCGGACGCCTGTGGCGCCCCGGCGGACGTGCCGTCCCGGACCGGACCCTCCAGACCCGCCTCCCCCGGTCCCCTCGGCCCCGCGACCGCCGGACCACCGGCACCGGTCGCGGCCGCGGCCTCCCTGCCCCCCGTGTCCCCCCGGCCCTCCGTGCCCCTCCGGCTCCCCGCGTCCCTCCGGGGCGCCGACAGCTCCGCCACGCCGCACGGGACGTCCTCCGTGGCGTACGGCAGCCGCAGCACCCCGCCCCGCGTCCACAGCCCGGCCCCCGCCAACCACCCCTCGGGCGCCGGAAGATGCGTCAGCTGCCGCCCGGCCGGCCGCCAGGTGCCCACCCAGCTGCCGAACGTGCCGTCGATGCGCAGCGCCACCGCGCAGTTCTCCGGCATCAGCACCTGCCCCGGCTGGATCGCGAACGGCGTGACCGCGCACTGCGGCACGCGCAGACACTCCGGGAAGCGCACCGGCAGCGTGCTGCCGAGCACTCCCCAGCCCAATCGTTCCTGCCCCGGGGAAGGCGCGTCGGAGGAGATCAGCAGCAGCCCGCTGTCGGGATCGGCGAGCAGCAGCCGGTCGTCGCTGCCCTCCGCGATCTGCAGCAGGGGCGACACCGCGCCGCACCCCAGGTCCACCACGACGGTCTTGGTGCGCCCGTCCAGCTCCCGGTCCAGCGCCAGCAGCCGTCCGGTGCCGTCCAGCCAGACCCCGCCCACGCAGCGCCCCGGCAGCTCGGCGAGCCGCTCCGGGCCGAGGGCCCCGCCCGCCACCTGCCACACCACGCTGGACCGCGGGCCGACGGCGAGGGCGTACGCCCGCGCGCCCCCCGGCGCCGGCGGCAGCAGGGTGAGCCGGGTGCCGGGCTCGGGGCACTCCACCGCGCCGAGCGGCAGCTCGCCGGTGCCGGGACCGGTCGGGTAGAGCAGCGCGAAGACGTGCCGCCCCGCCACCAGCCGGTGGATCAGCACCCGGCCGTCGCCCATGGGCTGCACCTCGGTGCCGGGCTCCTCCGGCTGGTTGCCGGGCAGCGGCACCGCGTACGGCTCCGGGCCGTCCAGCGTCCAGCGCTCGGGGAACCAGGACTCGCCTTTCAGCGCGAGCCGGGCCGCGTAGGCGCCGTCCGCCGTGAGGGCGCACCCGGTCGTCGGCGCACCGTCGGACTCACCCGCCGACGGAGATTCGATCGCACAGGCCGTCATGATTCGGTCACCTCCGGCGACGAAGCTAGTTTTCGCACGCGCAGGCGCGGGACCAGCCCTCTCCCGCTTCACACATACGGGTGGCGCAGAAGCGATTCCTCCGAGGAAACCGGGACGTGTGTGCTGAGCGTGGCCAGAGCAGGCGGATGCGGTACAGCCCCGCCGAACAGCCAGGTAGCCTTTCCCCGTGCCCCGTCTGTCTGAAGTCATCGCCGCGCTGGAGAGCCTGTGGCCCGCCGAGCGGGCCGAGTCCTGGGACGCGGTCGGCACGGTCGTGGGAGACCCCGACCAGGAGGTGAGCCGGGTCCTGTTCGCCGTCGACCCCGTGCGGGAGATCGTCGACGAGGCGGTGAAGCTCGGCGCCGACCTGCTGGTCACCCACCACCCGCTCTATCTGCGCGGGACGACCACGGTCGCGGCGTCCACCTTCAAGGGCCGGATCGTGCACACGCTGATCAAGAACGACATCGCGCTGCACGTCGCCCACACCAACGCCGACACCGCCGATCCGGGCGTCTCGGACGCCCTCGCGGGCGCACTCGACCTCCGCGTCGTACGCCCCCTCGTGCCGGACCCCACCGACCCCGAGGGCCGCCGGGGACTGGGCCGCGTCTGCGAACTCGACCACCCGCTCACCGTGCGCGAGCTGGCCGCCCGCGCCGCCGAACGGCTGCCCGCCACCGCGCAGGGCGTCCGGGTGGCCGGCGACCCCGAGGCCGTCGTCCGCACGGTCGCCGTCAGCGGCGGCTCCGGCGACAGCCTCTTCGACCAGGTCCGCGCGGCCGGCGTCGACGCCTTCCTCACCGCCGACCTGCGCCACCACCCGGCCAGCGAGGCCGTCGCCCACAGTCCCCTCGCGCTGCTCGACGCGGCGCACTGGGCCACCGAGTGGCCCTGGTGCGAGCTGGCCGCAGCCCAGCTCGACGAGATCTCCGACCGCCACGGCTGGGACCTGCGCGTCCACGTCTCGAAGACGGTCACCGACCCATGGACCAGTCACTCCCCCTCACCTGGAGCCCCCAACTGAACGCCGCGCCCGCCGACCAGATCCGACTCCTCGACGTCCAGGCCCTCGACGTCCGCCTGCAGCAGCTCGCGCACAAGCGGAGGTCCCTGCCGGAGCACGCCGAGATCGAGTCGCTGAACAAGGACCTCACGCAGCTGCGCGACCTGCTGGTGGCCGCGCAGACCGAGGAGAGCGACTGCGCCCGCGAGCAGACCAAGGCCGAGCAGGACGTGGACCAGGTGCGCCAGCGTGCCGCCCGCGACCAGCAGCGCCTGGACTCCGGCGCGGTCACCTCGCCGAAGGACCTGTCCAACCTCCAGCACGAGATCGCCTCCCTCGCCAAGCGGCAGGGCGACCTGGAGGACGTGGTCCTGGAGGTCATGGAGCGCCGTGAGGGCGCGCAGGAGCGGGTGACCGAGCTGACCGAGCGGGTCGGCTCCGTCCAGGCGAAGATCGACGACTCGACCGGCCGCCGGCAGGCCGCGTTCGAGGAGATCGACGGCGAGGCCGCCTCGGTGACCAAGGAGCGCGAGGTCATCGCCGCCTCCGTCCCCGCGGACCTGCTCAAGCTGTACGACAAGCTGCGCGAGCAGCAGGGCGGCATCGGCGCGGCCAAGCTGTACGCCCGCACCTGCCAGGGCTGCCGGCAGGAGCTGGCCATCACCGAGCTGAACGAGATCCGCACGGCGGCGCCGGACACGGTGGTCCGCTGCGAGAACTGCCGCCGCATCCTGGTACGTACGGCCGAGTCGGGTCTGTAGGGGACAGGGGGCGTCAGGGGTGAGGGAGTTCATCGTCGAGGCCGACGGCGGCTCGCGGGGCAACCCGGGTCCGGCCGGCTACGGCGCCGTGGTGAGCGACGCGGCGACGGGGGAGACGCTGGCGGAGGCGGCCGAGTACATCGGCGTCGCCACGAACAACGTGGCCGAGTACCGCGGCCTCGTCGCCGGCCTGCGGGCCGCGCACGCCCTGGACGCCGCCGCGACGGTCCATGTCCGGATGGACTCCAAGCTGGTCATCGAGCAGATGTCGGGCCGCTGGAAGATCAAGCACCCCGCCATGAAGCCGCTGGCGGCCGAGGCGAGGACCGTCTTCCCTCCCGAGCGGGTCACCTACGAGTGGATCCCCCGGGACCGCAACAAGCACGCCGACCGCCTGGCCAACGAGGCGATGGACGCGGGCGCGAAGGGCGAACAGTGGTCGCCGTCGCAGTCCCGGGCGGCGCTGGACACCCCGCCCGCCGTTCCCGAGCCGTCGGGCCCGCCCGGGGACGCGGCCGCGGGCGCGGCGAAGGTCCGGGCAGCCGTGGCCGCGGGCAGTCGCGCCGCCGGGGCGGCGCCCGTCGCACAGAAGGCGGCACCCCCCGGCGAGCAGCGCCTTCCCGGTGCCGGAGGGGAAAACCCGGCCACCTCCAGCGAGCAGCGCCCCGGCTGGAGTGCCGCTCCCGACCTGGGCGCTCCCGCCACCTTCGTCCTCCTGCGGCACGGCGAAACCCCGCTCACCCCGCAGAAGCGCTTCTCCGGCAGCGGCGGCACGGACCCCTCCCTGTCCGACGCGGGCCGGGAGCAGGCCCACCGGGTGGCCGAGGCGCTCGCACGGCGCGGCACGGTCCAGGCCGTGGTCGCCTCCCCCCTCACCCGTACCCGGCAGACCGCCGGCATCGTCGCCGCCCGCCTCGGCCTGGACGTGGCGATCGACGACGGCCTGCGCGAGACGGACTTCGGCGCCTGGGAGGGCCTCACCTTCGGCGAGGTCCGCGAACGCCACCCGGACGACCTGAACGCCTGGCTCGCCGACCCGGAGGCCCATCCCACCGGCGGCGGCGAGAGCTTCGCCGAGACGGCCACCCGGATCGCCGCGACCCGCGACAAGCTGGCCGCGGCCTACGCGGGCCGCACGGTCCTGCTGGTCACCCACGTCACGCCGATCAAGACCTTCATCCGGCTCGCCCTCGGCGCCCCGCCCGAGTCCCTGTTCCGCATGGAACTCTCGGCGGCCTCCCTGTCGGCCGTGGCCTACTACGCGGACGGCAACGCGAGCGTCCGGCTGTTCAACGACACGTCCCACCTGCGTCCCTGAGCCCGGCGGCGGCCCGCGCCAGCTCCTCGACCCGGGCCCAGTCCCCGGCGGCCACCGCGTCCGCCGGGACCATCCAACTGCCGCCCACGCAGCCGACGTTGGACAGTGCCAGATACTCCGGGGCGACCGCCGGGCCGATCCCGCCCGTGGGGCAGAAGCGAGCCTGGGGCAGCGGACCGGCCAGGGACTTCAGATAGGCCGTGCCGCCCGCCGCCTGCGCCGGGAAGAACTTCATCTCCCGCACCCCGCGCTCCAGCAGCGCGACGACCTCCGAGGTGGTCGACACCCCGGGCAGGAACGGCACCCCGGAGCCGCGCATCGCCCGCAGCAGCGTCTCGGTCCACCCCGGGCTGACCAGGAACCGCGCCCCGGCCGCCACGCACGCGTCCACCTGCTCCCGCGTGATCACCGTGCCCGCCCCGACCACCGCCCCGGGCACCTCGCCGGCGATCGCGCGGATCGCCTCCAGTGCCGCCGGGGTCCGCAGGGTCACCTCGATCGCGGGCAGCCCGCCCGCCACCAGCGCCCGCGCCAGCGGTACGGCGTCGGCTGCGTCGGAGAGCACCACCACGGGTACGACGGGCGCGAGATCCAGCACGGAGGCAGCGGGGGAGGAGGGCAGCGGCGAGGTCATGCCCTCATCGTACCCAGTGGCTGCACTACACGCAATGAGCGTTGCGCATGCTGCAACGCCTAGGTGGGAAGGCGTCTCCGCCGTGGACTCAGTGCACCTCCTCCACCAGCACGTCCAGCGACCACGCCCTGCCCGCCCGGCCCGGCGCCTCCGCCTCCACGACGTACCCCAGCTCCCGCAGCACCTCCACCAGCTCGGCGGGGTCCTTCGGCGCGGCCCCGGCCGACAGCAGGCTGCGTACCATCCGCCCCTTGGTCGCCTTGTTGAAGTGGCTGACGACCTTCCGCGTCGGCGCGTGCAGCACCCGTACGGTCGCCGTGCGCTCCGCCACCCCGGCCTTGGGCTTCCACGCCGCCGCGTACGCGGAGGAGCGCAGATCCAGCACCAGCCCGTCCCCGGCCGCCTCGGGCAGCACCTCGGCCATCGGCGCCCGCCAGTGTCCGGCCAGCGCGCCGAGCCCCGGCAGCTTCACGCCCATCGAGCAGCGGTAGGAGGGGATCCGGTCCGTCACCCGCACCGCGCCCCACAGCCCCGAGAAGACCAGCAGCGAATCCGCCGCGCGCCGTCGCGCCGCCGCGTCCAGCGTGGCCAGGCCGAGGGCGTCGTAGAGGACACCGGTGTAGATCTCCCCGGCCGGGCGGGCGCCGGCCGCCGGCAGCCCGGCGTTCTTCGCGACCTCGCCGCGCAGCCCCTCGCTCAGCCCGAGCACCTCGCGCGCCTTCTCCTCGTCACCGGCGCACAGGTCGACCAGCTCGGACAGCACGGCCTCCCGCGCGGTGGTGAGCCCCGGCAGCGACAGCGTCCCCAGCTCCAGCGGGGCACCCTCGCCCGCGTTCGCCTTGCCTTCCGAGGGCGGCAGCAGGACCAGCAACACGTACTCCTCACGTAGACCTCCGCCAGGGTACGGCGTACCCCCGCCCCCGCCTCGACCGTGGGGACCGTGCCGGTGGAGCCCTGGGCGGTCATCGGCCGGTTCACCGCGGCATGAGGGCCTCGGCGAGCGAACCGGCGTCGTCGGCGTGCAGCCGCACCACGCTCACCTTCCTCGGCGTACGGCGCTGATCGCCGGCAGCGGGATCCGCAGGTCCACGTGGACGCCGTAGCGCGCCCGCAGCGCCTTGGGGGTCAGCACGTGCGGGCGCACCACACAGGCCGCGTGCAGGCCGACGATCAGCAGCACGGTGCAGACGTCCAGCGCCGGCACGGCCTCGTGGGCCACGGGCCACTCCCGCAGCATCAGGGACACGCCGACCGTCTCGAGCACGCAGACGAAGGCCGGCCCCGCGATCATCGCGCCCTGCCCGCGCGCGTACCCGAACGCCCGCGCGCCGGCGGCCCCCTCGGTGCGCCGGGCCGGCCACAGCGCGAGGCTCGCGTACAGCCGCAGTTCGTGCCCGGCCACCCGGCGCAGTGTCCTCATGTCACCAACTCCCCTCCATGTCAAGCGTGTTCATCCTGCGCCGGACCACCCCGGCCCGCTGGACGGCAGGGGTGCCGCGGGGCGCGGCATGGAAGCGGGGCCCGCAGGCGTTGCACCCATGGCGCAGCACACGGCAAGGGGGCGAACGATGGTGGAACAGGCGCTGTGGACCAGGGCGAGACTGGGCATGTGCGGCCCCCCGCTCGACCTGCTGACCGCGAGTTTCCGCAGGCACGTGTACGCCCCGCACGCCCACGAGGAGTACACCGTCGGCGTCTGCGTCGGCGGCTCCGAGGTGATCGCCTACCGGGGCGGCCATATCCGCACGGGACCGGGCACCATCGTCGTGCTCGATCCCGGCGAGATGCACACCGGCGGCCCGGGCAACGCCACCGACGGCTACGCCTACCGCGCCCTGTACGCCGAGCCGTCCCTGCTCGCCGACGGCATCCTCGGCGGCCTGCCGTACTTCCGCGAACCGCTCCTCGACGACCCCGGGCTCGCCGCCGCGCTCCGCCTCGCCCACACCGAACTCAGCGCCTGCCCCGACCCGCTGGAGGCCGAGTCCCGCCTGCCCTGGCTGCTGACGGCCCTGGCCCGCCGCCACTCGACGGCGCGGCCGGTGTCCGACCTGATCCCCGGCGCGGGCACGATCGCCCTGTCGGTCCGGGACCGCCTGGCCGACGAACTCACCGCCCCGCCGACGCTGTCCTCCCTCGCCGCCGACCTGGGCCTGTCCCGCTACCAGCTGCTGCGCGCCTTCCGTACGACGATGGGCATACCGCCCTACGCGTGGCTCGCCCAGTACCGGGTGAGCCGGGCCCGCGCGCTGCTCGCCTCCGGCCTGCGCCCCGCCGAGGTGGCCCCGCTCGTCGGCTTCGCCGACCAGGCGCACCTGACCCGCTGGTTCCGCCGGGTGCTCGGCGTGACCCCGGCGGCCTACCGCAACAGCGTTCAAGACGGCTGAGCCCGCGACGGCCGAAACTCGCCGCATGACTGCACGCGGCTGGTTCCTGTTCTCCCTGATGGGAGTGGTGTGGGGCATCCCCTATCTGATGATCAAGGTGGCGGTGGACGAGGTGTCCCCGCCGGTGGTGGTGTTCACGCGCTGTGCGCTCGGCGCGGCCCTGCTGCTCCCGTTCGCCCTGCGCCAAGGCGGTCTGCCGGAGACCGTGCGCACCCACTGGCGCCCCATGCTGGCCTTCGCCTTCCTGGAGATCGTCGTCCCCTGGTTCACGCTCACCGACGCGGAGCGGCACCTGTCCAGCTCGACGGCGGGCCTGCTGATCGCGGGCGTGCCGATCGTGGGCGTGATCGGGGCCCGCCTCCTGGGCGACACGGAACACCTGGGAGCCCGCCGCGTCACGGGCCTCGCGCTGGGCCTGGCGGGCGTCTCGGTCCTCACCCTCCCGCACCTGACCGGCGGTGACGCCCGCTCCCTGGCCGAGGTGCTGCTGACCGTCCTCGGCTATGCCACGGCGCCCCTGATCGCCGCGCGCCGGCTCAAGGACGTACCGTCCCTGCACCTGACCGCGGCCTGCCTGTCCCTGGCCGCCCTGCTCTACGCCCCCGTCGCCGCCTTCACCCGCCCGTCCGCCGTGCCCCCTGCCCCGGTCCTGGCCGCGCTGGCCGGACTGGGCGTGATCTGCACGGCGGTGGCCTTCGTGGCGTTCCTGGAGCTGATCAAGGAGGCGGGCCCGACGCGGGCGACGGTGATCACCTACGTCAACCCGGCGGTGGCGGTGGCGGCCGGGGCGCTGTTCCTGGACGAGTCGCTGACGCCGGCCGTCCTGGCGGCCTTCGCCCTGATCCTGGCCGGCTCGGTGCTGGCGACGGCCGCCGGTCCGCGGCGCGGCACACGCCCGGTACCATGGTCGGCACGGCAGACGAGCCGGGCGGACGGCCGCGTGGAGTCCCCTTAGGGGGCTTCCCGAGGAACGTCCGGGCTCCACAGGGCAGGGTGATGGCTAACGGCCACCCGGGGTGACCCGCGGGACAGTGCCACAGAAAGCAGACCGCCCGGCACCTCGGTGCCGGGTAAGGGTGAAACGGTGGTGTAAGAGACCACCAGTGCCCAGGGCGACCTGGGCAGCTAGGTAAACCCCACCCGGAGCAAGGTCAAGAGGAGCGCCGTGAAAAGCGCTCTGCGCGGACGATCGAGGGCTGCCCGCCCGAGTCCGCGGGTAGACCGCACGAGACCGGCGGCAACGCCGGTCCTAGATGGATGGCCGTCGCCCCGGCGTCCGCGAGGACGCCGGGGAACAGAACCCGGCGTACAGCCCGACTCGTCTGCCCCCTCCCTCAGCGGCCCGAGCCGCCGGACGCCCGGCAGCCGGGCCCGTTCTCTCCCCCCGCTTTTCCTTCCCGCCGGTGATCTTCGGGACCGAAGGCTGCTCGGCATGAAGATTCTCGGGCTGTGCGGAAGTCTGCGATCCAAGTCGCTGAACGCGGCCGTGCTGCGCACGGCGGTGGACCTGACCCTTCCGCCGCGGGATCTCGTTCTCGGGCCCGGCCTGGGCCGGCTGCCCTTCTTCGACGCGGACGTCGAGGAGACCGCGCTGCCGGCGGTCGCGGCCGCGCTGCGGTCCGCGGTGGCTGCCTCGGACGGGCTGCTGATCGTGACGCCCGAGTACGCCCATGGCACCTCCGGCGTACTGAAGAACGCCCTGGAGTGGCTGGTCGGCGGGGGCGAGATCGCCGGCAAGCCGGTGGCCCTGGCGAGCGCGTCCCCCGCCGACACCGGCGGCGACCGGGCCCGGGCCTGGCTGGCCGAGACCCTCACCGTCATGGGGGCTCAGGTGATCCCGCGGGAGCTGCGAGTACCGCAGGCGGCCCGCAAGATCGCGGACGGCAGGGTCACGGACGAGCCGACGCTGGCCGCCCTGCGCGACCTCCTGGACGAACTCGCCGGCGCCGTGGCCGGGGCCCGCGAGGACGACGGCAGCCTCGCCCGCTGACCCCGAGGGCGTCCCGTTCGCCGCGGGGGCACCCTGCTCACGCCGAAGACGCCGAAGGAGGACCGAGCGGGCGGTCCCGCACCCCCTGCAGGTGCCCTTCGAACACCTCTCGCGCCCGCGGTGTCAGCGTCCGCAGCGCCACCAGCGCCGTGATCGCCACATCGCACAGCTCCGCCTGGACGTCCTCCCACGTGTGCGTGACGCCCTTGCGGGGGTTCTGGCCGGTCGTGCCGATGATCGCCTCGGCGACCTCGCCGACCTCCTCCGACAGCTTGAGTACACGCAGGAGCACGCCCTCGGTGCCGGTGCCGGTGCCGGTGCCGGTGCGGGCCGACTCCAGGCGGGACCACAGGTCGTCGATGGCAGGCCAGAGGGCGGCGGCGGTGGCCGCGGAGGCGGTGGAGTCCTGATCCGTCATGCCCCGCAGCCTGCCACGCGACCGACGGCGGCCGGGGCGGCACTCCTCGACCACCGCCCCGGCCGCCGTCGGCCTGGTCCGGCCTACTCCTCGAACTCCTCGAACAGCGCTTCCTGTTCGCCCTCCAGGCGGGCCCGCATCCGCCGGTTCCGCGCCCCCACCACCAGGGCGGTACCCGCCGCCGTGACCCCCAGCGCCACCGACACCATCCACCCGCGGTCGAACACGTGACCAAGAGCGTGGTCGAGGGAGAGCCGGCCGGGGCCGGTCACCGCGAGGCCGGCCGCCGCCAGGCCCAGGCTCGCCGCGTGCTCGTAGCCGCCCTCCTGGGCGAAGAAGCCGTTGGGCACGTGGACCGCCGAGGCCCCGGCCATCGCGCCGGCCGCCGCCGCGCCCGCCGCCGGGGTCGCGAGGCCCAGCGCCAGCAGGACGCCGCCGCCCGTCTCCGCCAGGCCCGCCGCCGTGGCGCTCGCCTTGCCGGGCGCATAGCCGACGGACTCCATGAACTGGCCGGTCCCCTCCAGCCCGTGCCCGCCGAACCAGCCGAAAAGCTTCTGCGTGCCGTGCGCGGCCAGCACCCCGCCGGTACCCAGCCGGAGCAGCAGCAGGCCCAGATCACGTCGGTCGTAACAGGTCACGGTGACTCCCATGCAGACAGGCGGACAGATCCCTCCCGCGGTTCCACCGTCGCACCCCGCGCACCGGCGGGCCCGTCCTGGAGGGCGTTCGGGTGGCGGGGCCGGGGGAGCGGTGTGAGCCTGACGCCATGACGATCCAGCCATCCAGACTCAGCGACCCGGCCGTCCGGGCCTTCGTCAACGCCGTCAACTCCCACGACCGGGAGCGCTTCCTGGCCCTGCTCGCCCCCGGCGCGACCATGGCCGACGACGGCTCCGACCGCGACCTCGCCGAATGGATCGACCGGGAGATCTTCTCGTGCCACGGGCACATGGAGGTCGACAACGAGTCCGACGGCGGCCACACCCTCCTCGCCCGCTACCGCAACGACACCTGGGGCGAGATGCGCACCAGGTGGAGCTTCACCGTCGAGGACGACGGCCGCATCTCCCGGTTCGAGACCGGGCAGGCGTGAACCGGAGGCACCACGGGGCTTGTCTTCGCGTGCGCTTCAACTCCTAGCGTCCCCGGGCATGGAGACCACCAGGACATTGGGACGCAGTGGGATCGCCGTGAGCGCACTCGGCCTCGGGTGCTGGGCCATCGGGGGTGAGCACCGCACCGCCGACGGGCAGCCCGTCGGCTGGGGGAAGGTGGACGACGAGGAGTCCGTACGGGCGATCCGCCGTGCGCTCGACCTCGGTGTCACCTTCTTCGACACCGCCGACAGCTACGGCACCGGGCACAGCGAGGAGATCCTGCGCCGCGCGCTCGGCGGCCGGCGGGACGAGGTCGTCCTCGCCACCAAGTGGGGCAACGTCTTCGACCCGGACACCCGCACCCTCACCGGCACCGACGACACCCCCGCGTACGCCCGCCGCGCCCTCACCGCATCCCTGCGCCGCCTCGGCACCGACCACATCGACCTGTACCAGCTGCACCTCGCGGACGCCGACCCGGACCGCGCCGCCGAACTCCGGGACGTCTGCGAGGAGTTCGTGAAGGACGGGCTCGTCCGCGCCTACGGCTGGAGCACCGACGACCCCGGGCGCGCCGCCGTCTTCGCCGCGGGCCCGCACTGCACGGCCGTGCAGCACGCGCTCAACGTGCTGAACGACGCGCCGCGACTCCTCGAACTGTGCGAGCGGTCGGGGCTGGCGAGCGTCGACCGCAGTCCGCTGGCCATGGGTCTGCTGGCCGGCCGGCGGAGCGGGCCGCTGGCGGCCGGGGACATCCGGAGCCGGCCGCCCGCCTGGCTGCGGGGCTACCAGAGCGACGGGTCCGGTGCCGCCCCCGACTGGCTGGCCCGGATCGATGCGCTGCGCTCCCTCCTCACCAGTGGCGGCCGGACCCTCGCCCAGGGCGCCCTCGCCTGGCTGTGGGCCCGCGGCCCGCACACCGTTCCCATCCCCGGCTTCCGGACCGTCGCGCAGGCCGAGGAGAACGCGGGGGCGATGGCGAAGGGGCCGCTCACCGCCGGACAGCTGGCCGAGATCGACCGGGTGCTCGGCAGGTGAGCGGCGGGCGGGGGTACGGACCTTCGTCATGCGGCACATTCCGGCCGGTGCCCGCTCCCGGCGGGGAAGCCTCTGCTCGAAGCGGTGTACCGTCCCCGGGTGCGTGAATGTTCCCGGCTCAGCCGGCGGGCCGCCCTAGGGCTGACGGCCGCCGCCCTTCCCTTGTCCACGGCCACCGAGGCCTCCGCGACGACCGTCGTCGGGGGCGAGCGCCTGGCCCGCGGCGGTGTCCAGGTACGCGGTGCCACCGGACTGCCCAAGAAGCTCGACGCCCGCGCGTGGCTCGTCGCCGACTGCACCAGCGGGGAGGTCCTCGCCTCGTTCGACGCGCACCGGCGGCTCGCGCCCGCGTCCACGCTGAAGATGCTGTTCGCGGACACCGTGCTGAAGAAGTTCGACCGCACCCAGCGCCACAAGGTCACCGACGCCGACCTCGCCGACATCCCGGCCGGTTCCAGCCTCGTCGGGATCAAGCCCGGCATCACCTACACCGTCGAGCAGTTGTGGCAGGGCGTGTTCCTGCGTTCCGGGAACGACGCCGTGCACGTGCTCGCCCACATGAACGGCGGCGTCGCCAGGACGGTCGCCGAGATGCAGGCCAGGGCCGTGGACCTGCAGGCCCTGGACACCCATGTGGTCAGCCCCGACGGTTTCGACCACAAGGGACAGGTCTCCTCGGCGTACGACCTCACGCTCTTCGCCCGCCACGGCCTGAAGGACGGCGACTTCCGCGGCTACTGCGCTACGCGGACCGCCGACTTCCCGGCGGGCGGCAAGAAGACCTTCCAGATCCAGAACACCGACCGTCTGCTGACCGGGGCGTGGGGCCTGAGGACGTACGACGGCCTCATCGGCGTCAAGAACGGCTACACCAGCCACGCCGGCAACACCTTCACCGGTGCGGCCGTCCGCGGCGGGCGCACCCTGCTGGTCACCGTCATGCACCCGGTCGCCGGCAGCAACGCCGTCTACGAGCAGGCCGCCGCCCTGCTCGACTGGGGCTTCGGGCACGGGCGTTCGGCGCAGGCCGTGGGACAGCTCGTCGACCCGCTCAGCGAGGGCGGCGCGAGCGCGAGTCCGGCGCCCGTGCGCAAGACGGCCCGGGCGGCGGCCGGTGCCCCCGGCACGGTGTCCGGGAAGAACTCGCCGTGGCATCTCGCGGAGGGGGCAGCAGGAACGTTCGCGCTACTGGGAGCGGGGGTCTGGGCGCTGCGCAGGCGGCGGGTGCGCGCGGCGGCAGCGGTGGACGACGCCCCGGAGCCCGGCGGCAGGCACCGGCGCTGAGCGGTGCGGCGGCCGTTCCACCGACCGGTGCGTACCTCGCGGTCCCTCGCGAGGTCCACCCCCAACTCCGGTCCGGTGGAACGGCCGCCGCCCTCCCCCCTCGGTGTGGCCACGGAACGCATGTGCTCCAACTGTGAAGCTCTCGTGGAGGAAAGTTGAGCATATGCGCCCGACCGGCCGCAATACCGCGGATGTTCGAATTCCGTTTGTGTAAGTAGCGTCAGCCCCGCCCGATGTACGGCATCGCCGTCGCCAGTACCGTCGCGAACTGCACGTTCGCCTCCAGCGGCAGCTCGGCCATGTGCCGCACGGTGCGCGCCACGTCCGCCACGTCCATCACCGGTTCCGGGGCCACCTCGCCGTTCGCCTGGAGCGCACCGGTCTGCATCCGGGCCGTCATGTCCGTGGCCGCGTTGCCGATGTCGATCTGCCCGACCGTGATCCGGTACGGCCGCCCGTCCAGCGACAGCGACTTGGTCAGACCGGTCAGCGCGTGCTTGGTCGCGGTGTAGGCCACCGAGTGCGGCCGGGGCGTGTGGGCCGAGATCGAACCGTTGTTGATGATCCGGCCGCCCTGCGGGTCCTGCTCCTTCATCCGCCGGTACGCAGCCTGCGCGCACAGGAACGCCCCGTTGAGGTTGGTGTCCACCACGTGCCGCCAGGCATCGTAGGGCAGTTCCTCGACGGGGACCCCGCCGGGCCCGAAGGTCCCCGCGTTGTTGAACAGCAGGTCCACCCGCCCGAACCGGTCCACGGTCGCCGAGAACAGGGCTTCCACGTCCTCGGGCCGGGAGACGTCGGTGCGCACGGCCAGCGCGGCCCCCTCCGGCACCAGCGCCGCCGTCTCCTCCAGGGTCTCGGCACGGCGGCCGGCCAGTGCCACCGACCAGCCCGCGCGCAGCAGCTCGACGGCGACCGCGCGGCCGATGCCGGAACCGGCGCCGGTGACGACGGCGATACGGGAGGGCGGGGCAGTTCGCTCGGTAGTCATGATCCGTAGCGTAGGTGAGCGTCCAGAGCCCGGAACTCATCATTCCGCCATGCGAACGTCATGAGCCTGCCAGGCGCCTGCCCCGTCGGGGTTGATCCGGCCTTGTCAACTGCCCCCTGCATCCATCGCGACAGGGGAGGACCGGATGACACCCCCAGCACGCCCGTCCCAGCACGCCCCCGAACTGCGCGCCGCCGCCCGCCACATCGGCCGGCGCCGCTTCCTCACCGTCACCGGTGCCGCCGCCGCGCTCGCCTTCGCCGTGAACCTGCCCGCCGCCGGCACCGCGGCCGCCGCCGAGTTCGACGCCAGGAAGATCACCGACAACCCCTTCACGCTGGGTGTGGCCTCCGGCGACCCGCTGCCCGGCTCGGTCCTGCTGTGGACCCGACTGGCCCCGCAGCCGTACCAGCCCGACGGCGGACTGCCCGCGCAGCGCGTCACCGTGCACTGGGAGCTGGCCCACGACGAGCACTTCCGCCGGATCGTCCGACGCGGTACCGCCCCCGCCCACCCCGAGTTCAGCCACACCGTCCACGTCGAGGTCTCCCACCTCGAAGCGGACCGCGTCTTCTTCCACCGCTTCCGGGCCGGCGACTGGCTCAGCCCCACCGGCCGCACCCGCACCGCCCCGCTGCCCGGCAGCCGCACCGCCGCGCTCACCCTGGCCGCCGTCTCCTGCCAGGCCTACGCCGACGGCTACTACACCGCCTACCGCCACCTCGCCGAGGACGACGTCGACGTCGTCTTCCACCTCGGCGACTACCTGTACGAGTACGCGGTCAACGCCACCGGCAACTCCCGCAACTACACCGACCGCACCCTCCCGGCCCTCTACAACCGCGAGACGGTGACCCTGGAGGACTACCGGCTGCGCTACGCCCTGTTCAAGTCCGACCCGGACCTGATGGCCGCGCACGCCGCGCACCCCTTCGTCGTCACCTGGGACGACCACGAGACCGAGAACAACTACGCCGACGACACCCCGGAGGACAACGGCTCCGCGGAGGAGTTCCTGCTGCGCCGCGCCTCCGCCTACCGCGCCTACTGGGAGCACCAGCCGCTGCGCCGCCCCCAGCGCCCCTCCGGCCCCGACATGCAGCTCTACCGCCGCCTGCACTGGGGCCGGCTCGCCCAGTTCGACATCCTGGACACCCGCCAGTACCGCTCCGACCAGGCCTACGGCGACGGCGCCCAGCTGCCCGGCCCCGACATCGACGACCCGGCCCGCACCCTGACCGGCGCCACCCAGGAGCGCTGGCTGATCGACGGCTGGCGCAGCTCGCGGGCCCTGTGGAACGTCGTCCCGCAGCAGGTCACCTTCTCCCAGCGCAAGCTCGACCTGAACCCGGTCGCCAAGCTGTCCATGGACGCCTGGGACGGTTACCGGGCCTCCCGGCGCCGCGTCCTCGACGGCGTGAGGTCCACCGGCATCGACAACCTCATGGTGCTCACCGGCGACGTGCACGTCGGGTACGCCTTCGACATCAAGGACGACTTCGACGACCCCGCCTCCCGCACCCTGGGCACGGAGATCGTCGCCACCTCGATCTCCAGCGGCAGGGACGGCTCCGAGAAGCCGTCGAACTGGAACACGTACATGACCGCCAACCCGCACCTGAGATTCTACAACGGCCGGCGCGGCTACGTGACCGTCGAGCTGGGCCGCGAGCAGGCGCGGGCCGACTTCAGGACCGTGCCGTACGTGACCAGGCCCGGGGCGCCGGCCACGACGGCCGCGTCCTTCGTGACGGAGGTGGGGGAGCCGGGGCTCAAGCCGGCGTGAGCAGCGGCTCGCCCGTCTCCCCGGGGTAGCGGACGCCGACGCGGTCCCGGATCGCGTCGAGCGTCCGCATCACGGCCAGCGTGCCCGCGAGCGGCACCAGCGGCGACTCCTTCTCACCGGCCCGCAGCGCCCGCATGACCTCCTCGGCCTCGTGCCGGAGGCTGCTGCGCGGCCCGTCGGCCGGGTCGGCGACGAACTCCTCGGGCGCCCGGCCGTCGCGGTGCAGCACGAACCGCTCGGGATGGAAGAAACCCGACGGCACGTCGATCCGGCCGCGCGAGCCGGTCACCGAGGCGGTGCCGCCCGTACCGCCGACGATCGAGCAGTGCACCGAGGCCAGCGCCCCGCTCTCCCAGGACAGCAGGGCGCCCGTCTGCAGATCGACGCCCTCCGCCGAGAGCACCGCGCTCGCGGCGATCCCGTCCGGCTCGCCCAGCAGCAGCTGGGCGAACGACACCGGGTACACGCCCAGATCCAGCAGCGCCCCGCCGCCCAGCGCCGGGTCCCGCAGCCGGTGCGCGGCCGGGAAGGGCCCGGCCAGCCCGAAGTCGGCCTGCACGCTGCGCACCTCGCCGATCGCCCCGTCGTCCACCAGCGCCTTCAGCCGCCGCACCAGCGGGTTGCAGTACATCCACATCGCCTCCATCAGGAAGCGGTCGTGCTCCCGCGCCAGCGCGACGAGTTCCTCCGCCTCGCGCAGGTTGAGCGTGAACGGCTTCTCGCACAGCACGTGCCGGCCCGCCTCCAGGCACATCCCGGCCGCCCCCCGGTGCGCCGAGTGCGGGGTCGCGACGTAGACGACGTCGACGTCCTGGTCCGCCGCCAGCGACTCCCAGTCGCCGTACGCCCGCTCCACCCCGAACCGCTCGGCGAACGCCTCCGCCGACTCCCGCCTGCGCGAGGCCACCGCCACGATCTCCGCGCCCGGCCCGGACAGGTCCACCAGGTCCGCCGCGAAAGCCGCCGCGATCCCGCCGGTCGCCAGGATCCCCCACCGCACGCTCTGCTCCGCCATCCCGCCCCGCCCTCGTTCGTATGTGCCTCGGCAGCCTGTACGAGCTGAGAGCATAGGTGCCGGTTCAGCAGGAGAGGGAGGGGCACATGCCCGAGCACGCGGCGGCATCGACACCGGAAAGGGAACACGGCTCCACCCCCGCACCGCCACCGGTCCGCGTCCCGCACCGGACCGGAGCGCTCGTCACCTTCCTGCTCGGCTGCCTCACCGCGACGACCCCGCTCGCGATGGACATGTACCTCCCGTCCCTGCCGGAGGTCACCCGCTCCCTGCACGCCCCCGCCGTCACCGTCCAGCTCACCCTCACCGCCTGCATGGCCGGCCTGGGACTCGGGCAACTCGTCGTGGGGCCCATGAGCGACCGCTGGGGCCGCCGCCGCCCGCTGCTCATCGGCCTCGCCGGCTACCTCGTCGCCACCGCTCTGTGCGCCCTCGCACCCACCGCCGGGACGCTGATCGCCTTCCGGCTGGTGCAGGGCCTCGCCGGCGCGGCCGGGGTCGTCATCGCGCGGGCCGTCGTACGCGACCTCTACGACGGGGTCGCCATGGCCCGGTTCTTCTCCACCCTGATGCTGATCTCCGGGGCCGCCCCCATCGTGGCGCCGCTCATCGGCGGGCAGCTCCTGAGGGTGACCGACTGGCGGGGCGTGTTCGTGGTGCTCACGGTGGTCGGCGCCGTGCTCACCGCGCTGGTCTGGGTACGGCTGCCGGAGACCCTGCCGCCCGCCGAGCGGCACAGCGGGGGAGTGGGGGAGGCCCTGCGCGCCATGCGCCGCCTCCTCGCCGACCTGCCCTTCACCGGCTACATGCTCGCGGGCGGCTTCGCCTTCGCCGCGCTGTTCGCCTACGTGAGCGCCTCCCCCTTCGTGATCCAGGAGATCTACGGCGCCTCCCCGCAGACCTTCAGCCTGCTGTTCGGCCTGAACTCCGTCGGACTGGTGGCCGCCGGACAGATCAACGGCAAGGTGCTGGTCGGCCGGGTCGGCCTGGACAAGGTGCTCGCGGCCGGCCTGGCGGTGATCGTGCTCGCCTCGACCGCCCTGCTGCTGATGTCCGCCGGCGTCCTCGGCGAGGTCGGCCTCGCCCCCGTGGCCGCCGCGCTCTTCGTCCTGATGTCCGCGATGGGCATCACCCTGCCCAACGCCCAGTCCCTCGCCCTGCTGCGCACCCGGCACGCCGCCGGCTCCGCCTCCGCGCTGCTCGGCACCTCCTCCTTCCTCGTCGGCGCGCTCGCCTCCCCCCTGGTCGGGGTAGCCGGAGAGCACACCGCGGTGCCCATGGCGGTCGTGCAACTTTCCGGAGCACTGGTCGCGGCGGCCTGCTTCGTGGGAATGTGCCGTCCCTGGAACACACGCGGGAACACACGTGCGGGGTCGGAGGGAGACGAGAACTGAGCGCACCCAGACTGCGGGCCGGCACACCGGAACGGGCCGGGCTCGATCCCGTCGAACTCGGGCACCTGGCCGGCCAGGCGCACGCCCTCACCGCCGGAGAGCGCCCCTGGGCGGCCGGCGCCGTCGTGCTGGCCGGCCGCGGACCCGTGATCGCCGTGGCCGAGGCCGCGGGCTGGGCGGTGCGCTACGCCTCCTACGACGCCGGGACCGACACCGGCGTCGAGCTGCCGGCCGCCGCCCGGGTCCCGGCCACCGTCGGCACGCCCTTCGACCTGGCCTCCCTCACCAAGCTGTTCACGTCCGTCGCCGCCGTGCAGCAGATCGAGCGCGGCACCCTCGGCATGGACGCCCGGATCGGGGACTACCTGCCCGACTTCCGGGCCGCCGCCGCTTACGGCATCACCGTGCGGCAGCTGCTCACCCACACCTCCGGGCTGCGCCCGGAACTGCCCCTGTACGACTGCCCGGACGACGAGGCCAGGCTGGCCATGCTGCGGGCGGAGGCCCCGACCGGAGAGCCGGGCACGTACCTGTACTCGGACCTGAACATGCTCCTGCTGCAGCACGTGCTGGAGTGCATCACCGGCCGCACCCTCGACGTCCTCGTCGAGGACGGCATCACCCGGCCGCTCGGCATGACCGCCACCTCCTTCGGACCCCGCCCGGGCGCGGCGGCCACCGAGGACCAGCGCCGGCCGTGGGCCAAGGCCGACCGGGGCCTGCTGCGGGGCGTGGTCCACGACGAGAACGCCTGGGCGCTCGGCGGGGTCGCCGGGCACGCGGGCCTGTTCTCCACCGCGGGCGACCTTGCGGTCTTCTGCCGGGCCCTGCTCGCGGGCGGCTCCTACGGCCCCGCGCGCATCCTCGGCCCCGACTTCGTGGAACTGCTGTTCACCCCGCCGGGGCTGGGCTTCGCCCTGGACCAGCCCTGGTTCATGGGCGAGCTGGCCGGCCGGGGCGCGGCGGGCCACACCGGCTTCACCGGCACGTCCCTGGTCCTGGACCCGGCGACGGACACCTTCCTGGTCCTGCTGGCCAACACGGTCCACCCGAGGCGCCGGCCGCCGGACAGCCGGCCCCGGGCCCTGATGGGCACGCATCTGGCCAGGGCGGTGATCTGATACCGGTCTGCCCGGGGGCCGGCCAGGCGGGCACCCACACCGGGCGCCATAGAATCGCCGGGTGAACGACCCCCTCCGCACCGCACTGGCCGACCTGCTCGACGGGCTGCCCCCCACGGAGATGGCCGCCGCCGTGGACCGGCTGATCGCCAACTACCGCGGAGCCACCCCCACCGACGCGCCGATCCTCCGCGACCGCGCCGACGTGGCCGCCTACGCCGCCTACCGCATGCCCGCCACCTTCGAGGCGGTGCGGTCGGCACTGGAGGCGTTCGCCGAGGCGGTGCCCGACTGGACGCCCGGCAGCCATGTCGACGTCGGCGGCGGCACCGGCGCCGCCACCTGGGCCGTCTCGGCGACCTGGCCCGGCGAGCGCGGCGTCACCGTGCTGGACTGGGCCGAGCCCGCGCTCGCCCTGGGCCGGGAGATCGCCGCCGCGAACCCGGCCCTGAAGGAGACCCGCTGGCAGCGCGCCCGGATCGGCTCGGGCCTCACCCTCGACACCACCGACCTGGTCACGGTGTCCTACGTCCTCAACGAACTCTCCGAGGCCGACCGCACCGCCCTCGTCGACGCCGCCGCCACCGCCGCGCAGGCCGTCGTGATCGTGGAGGCCGGCACCCCCGCCGGATACGCCCGCGTCATCGAGGCCCGCGACCGCCTGATCGGGGCCGGATTCCGCGTCGCGGCACCCTGCCCGCACAGCGCCGCCTGCCCGATCGTGCCCGGCCAGGACTGGTGCCACTTCTCCGCCCGGGTCGGCCGTTCCTCCCTGCACCGCCAGGTCAAGGGCGGCTCGCTGGCCTACGAGGACGAGAAGTTCTCCTACGTCGCCGCCACCCGGCTGCCCGCCGAGCCGGCCCCCGCCCGCGTGGTCCGGCGCCCGCAGATCCGCAAGGGCCAGGTGCTGCTCGACCTGTGCGAGGCCGACGAGCGGCTGCGCCGCACGACGGTCACCAAACGCCACGGCGACCTGTACAAGGCGGCCCGGGACGCCGACTGGGGCGATGCCTGGCCGCCGCGGGACTCCCTGTCGTAGGAGCCCCTCGTCGCGCCTTGTTACTTTCGACCCCATGGTCAAGAAGCCCGCCCCCGACGTCACCCGCCGCAGCGAGAAGTCCCGCCGGGCGATCTACGCCGCCGCCCTCGCCCTGGTCGGCGAGGTCGGCTACCCGAAGACCACCGTCGAGGGCATCGCCGCCCGGGCCGGGGTCGGCAAGCAGACCATCTACCGCTGGTGGTCCTCCAAGGCGGACGTGCTGCTGGAGGCCTTCCTGGACCTCGGCGAGCAGGCGGCCCGGGCGGCGGGGCAGGACACCCACGCCCTTCCGGACACCGGAGACCTCGCCGCCGACCTCAAGGCGGTGCTGCGGGCCACGGTCGACGAACTGCTCGACCCCCGCTTCGAGGCGCCGGCGCGGGCGCTGGCCGCGGAGGGGCTGGTCAACGAGCAGCTCGGGCGGGAGTTCGTCACCAAGCTCCTCGAACCGCAGCTGCAGCTGTACGTGGACCGGTTGCGGTCCGCCCAGGACGCCGGGGACGTACGGTCCGACGTGGACCCGCGCATCGCCCTGGAGCTGTTCGTCTCGCCCCTCGCGCAACGCTGGCTGCAGCACACCGGCCCGATCTCGTACGCGTACACGGACACACTGGTCGAGTACGCCCTGCGCGGCATCGCACCGCGGTGATCAGCCGTCCCCGTCCCGGCCGGATCACCGCCCGAGGCGAAACCGCCGCCGGTCTGTGAGGCACGTCTCGCCCGCATCCCCCGTATTCGCCCACCGGCCCCCCGAAGCACGCAAAGGTGGGACCATGAGGCATGCTGTGCGCACACCAGCGAGGCGACCACCAGATCTAGGGGATAGATGAGCGCGACGTTCGGCGGCCGGACCGGCCGGCAGGGCAAACTCTCCCAGTGGCTGCTCGGACGCCGCCCGAAGGAGGCCGTCGGCGACGACGGCCGTGAGGCCCTGCTGCTCGCCGCCGCCGGCGCGGGCCTGCCGCTGGCCCCCGCCGCGCACCCCGCCCCGGACTACCGCTGTTCCTGCGACCGCGTCGGCTGCCCCACCCCGGCCCGGCACCCGGTGTCGTTCGCCTGGCAGACGCAGTCCACGACGGACCGCGGCCAGATCGAGCGCTGGGCCCGGCACCAGCCGCAGGCCAACTTCATCACCGCCACCGGCATGGTGCACGACGTCCTGGACGTACCCCTGGAGGCCGGCCGCGAGGCCCTGGAGCGGCTGCTCGGCGCCGGGGTCGAGGTCGGCCCGGTCGCCGAGAGCGACGACGGCCGCATGCTCTTCTTCGCCCTCACCCGCGGCACCCCCGAGGACGAGGACGAGTGGTGGCCGTGCGAGCTGGACTGCCATCCCGAGACCATGGACGAGCACCCGGGCCTGCGCTGGCACTGCCGCGGCTCCTACGTGCTCGTCCCGCCCGCCCGGCTGCCCGGCGACGAGCAGGCGGTGCGCTGGGTGCGCGGCCCGGAACACCCGCTGCCGGACCCGCTGAGCCTGCTGGAGGCGCTCACCGACGCCTGCGCCCGGCACGCGGAGACCGACCACGCGGGCACGGCCTGGCCCCTGCGCCACTGAGAGCCGGAGCGGGAGACCACCCGAGGACGGGGTCACTCGCCCCGGTCCGGGGGCCACTCGTCACTCGCCCTGTGCGGACGTCAGTCCCTGGACCTGCCCCAGCACCCGCACCGGACCACTGCCGGCCGGGTCCAGCGCGACCTCGTTGGCGATGGACTCCAGCGTCAGGGACTGCTTCACCTCGCCCTTGGTCAGGGCCTGCACGTCCTTGTTCGGGACCGGCACCGAGGCGCCCGCGGCGGCGGTCTGCTTCTCGTAGTGGTGCGAGCTGAAGAACACCAGCGCCCCGCCGTCCGCGGTGCGCAGCGCGAGCGGCGCGTAGTCGCCGCGGGTGAGCGGCTCGTCGATGAACTGCCGTACCAGACCGGGCTTACTGGCCGCCTTCCTGCGGACGGCGCGCAGGTCGCTGGTGTTCCGGCCGTCCGCGAAGTCCGTCCCGCCGTTCTTGAGGTAGGCCGTGTACTTCTTGCTCAACTCCTGCGGCTTCACCGCCGGTTGCGGAGAGTCCGCCGGCACGGCCTCGGCCCAGCCGTCCTCGTCCGTCCTGAACCGCGGTACGGCACCGGGCGCCACGAGCGTCAGATACGCCACCTGCCAGCGCTCACCGAGCCCGTGACGGGTGAACACCAGCAGCCAGCGGAAGTCGCCGCCCTTGTTGCCCTTGGCGTCCGCGACGAACCAGCGGGGCCAGCCGGGCTTCTTGGGAATCGTGAACTTCGCGTCCGTCAGCTTCAGCGGAGTGTGGGCCGCGTTGCCCGAAGGGCTGTTGACACGGCCCGCCTTCAGCCGCGCGGAGTCGATGTCGGCGAGGGCGCCGGTGACATAGGGCGCGTCCAGAGAGCTGTCGTAGGCCTTGTCGGCCTTGTTGTACGCGTCCGTGAACGCGGTGAGTGCCTTGGCGGCCTCGGCGCGGGTGGCGGCGGGGAGCATCACACGCTCCCCGTGCACCACCACGCATCCACTGGCCGTCAGCGACAAAGCGGTCAGCGAGGCCGCTATGAGTGCGTTACGGTCACGCCTGCGAAGCCGTCGACGGCTGCGTTCCCTGGTCATCCGGCTCCTTCACCTTCCCCTTCCCGGAGGCGAACCCTACCGGGGCGAAGAAGATCGCGAGCGTCGGGACCAGGTACAGCAGCCACACCGTGATCTGGACGACCGTCGGATCCGGCTGGAAGTTGAACACGCCCTTGAGCAGGGTGCCGTACCAGCTGTCCGGCGGGATGGTGTCGCTGATGTCGAAGGCGAGGTCGGTGATGCCCGGGACCCAGTCGGCCTCCTGAAGGTCGTGGAAGCCGTACGCCAGCACGCCCGCCGCGACCACGACCAGCATGCCGCCGGTCCAGGTGAAGAACTTGGCCAGGTTGATCTTCAGGGCGCCCCGGTAGAACAGCCAGCCGAGGAGGACCGCGGTGGCGAGGCCGAGCGCGACACCGACCAGCGGGCGCGGAGTGCCGTCGGAGGCCGCGTGCACCGATGCCCACACGAACAGCGCGGTCTCCAGACCCTCCCGGCCCACGGCGAGGAACGCGGTGGCGACCAGTGCGCCCGTGCCCATGGCGAGGGCCGCGTCCAGCTTGCCGTGCAGCTCCGACCTCAGGTGCCGGGCGGTGCGCCGCATCCAGAACACCATCCAGGTCACCAGGCCGACGGCGATGACGGACAGCGAGCCGCCGAGCGCCTCCTGCGCCTGGAACGTCATCTCCTGGGAGCCGAACTCGAGGGCGCAGCCGAAGCCCATCGCGATGGCGACCGCGATCCCGATGCCCGCCCAGATCGGCTTCAGGGCGTCCCTGCGGCCGGTCTTGACCAGGTAGGCGATCAGGATGCAGACGACGAGCGACGCCTCCAGCCCCTCACGCAGGCCGATCAGGTAGTTGGAGAACACGGGCTACGCCTCCTTCGAGAACAGCGCGCGTCCCCACCAGTCGCCGGAGTCCCGGACGCCCGGGGGAACCGCGAAGAGTGCCGAACCCACGTGCTGGATGTACTCGTTGAGCGCGTCGTGTGCCGAGAGGTTGCGCTGCAGCGGGATGAACCCCTTGCGCACGTCCCGCTGGTAGGCGAGGAAGAACAGGCCGGCTTCCAGGCGGCCGAGGCCGTCGGTGCCGTCCGTGAAGGAGTAGCCCCGGCGCAGGATGGTGACCCCGTCGTTGGAGTCGGGGTGGGCGAGCCGCACGTGCGCGTCCGGCTTCATGGCCTTCAGGAACGGCGCGTCGTGCTCCTTGGCCTTGCCGACCGGGGCGCCCTCGCCCTTGTCCCGCCCGAAGATGTCCTCCTGCTCCTGCAGCGGGGTCCGGTCCCAGGTCTCGATGTTCATCCGGATGCGCCGGGCCACCAGGTACGACCCGCCGGTCATCCAGGCCGACTTCGCGTCGACGTCCCCGTCACCGACCCACACGAACTTCTTCAGCCGGTCGGGCTCGGTGCCCGCGATGTTGCGGGTGCCGTCCTTGAAGCCGAAGAGGTTGCGCGGGGTCTGCGCGTCCGGGGTGGTCGAGGAGGTCTTGCCGAAGCCGAGCTGGGACCAGCGCACGGCGACCTTGCCGAAGCCGATGCGGGCCAGGTTGCGGATGGCGTGCACGGCGACCTGCGGGTCGTCGGCGCAGGCCTGGATGCACAGGTCGCCGCCGGTGCGGGTCCTGTCCAGGTTGTCGCCGGGGAACGCGGGCAGGTCGACCAGGGCCGCGGGCCGCTTGTCCCGCAGCCCGAACTTGTCGAAGAGCGACGGGCCGAACCCGATCGTCAGCGTCAGCCGGGACGGCTTGAGCCCGAGCGCCTCGCCGGTGTCGTCCGGCGGGGCCTCGGCGAGCCCGCCGTAGGCGCCCTCGCCGACGGTCCGGCCCGCGGTCATCCGCCGGGCGGCCTCCGTCCAGTCCTTGAGCAACTGCACGAACTCGGCGCGGTCGTCGGTCTTTACGTCGAACGCGGCGAAGTGGAGCCGGTCCTGCACCGGGGTGGCGATGCCGGCCTGGTGGGCGCCGTGGAACTCCACCGCGCCGCCCGTGTCGGCGGCGGCCGGGTCCACGTCGTTGCCGACCCTGGTCATGGCCACGGTGCCACCGGCCGCGGCGGCACCGAGCGCGAGCCCGGCCCCGCCCCAGCCGATCAGTGCGCGGCGCGAAGGACTGCCGCCCTTGGTCTCCTGCGTCTCGGTCATCGCCCTGCCCCTGTTCTGCTTACTTCGCGACCGTGGCGGCGAGCTTCGACAGCGGCTCGGCGAGTGCGTTCACCGCGTCCGACAGCTCTTTGCGCTGTTCCTTGCCGACCTTGTCGTAGGAGACGAAGTCGTAGGAGTTCTTGTCCGAGCGGTACTTGTCCAGCAGCGTGTTCAGCGCCGCGAACTGCTTGTCCAGCTTGCCGGCCAGCGCCGCGTCGTTCTTCGCGGCGACCGGCTTGAGCAGCTCGTAGGCCTTCTGCGCGCCCTCGACGTTGCCCTTGAAGTCGACGAGGTCGGTGTGCGAGTAGAACTCCTCCTCGCCGGTGACCTTGCCGGTGGCGACCTCGTCCAGCAGCTCCTTGGCGCCGTTGCCCATGGAGGTCGGGGTGATCTCGGCGGTGCCGACCCGCTTCTGCCAGTCCTTCAGGTCGGCGAGCAGCTGGTCGGCGATGGTCTTCTCCTCGGCACCGACCTTCTTCTGCTCCCACAGGGCCTGCTCCAGGCGGTGCCAGCCGGTCCACTTCTGGCCGGCCTCCAGGTCGGGCTTGCGGATGTCGACCTTCGGGTCGATGTCGCCGAAGGACTCGGCGACCGGCTCGGTGCGCTCCCAGCCCAGGCGCGAGGGCGCGTAGGCCTTCTTCGCGGCGTCCACGTCACCGGCCTTGACGGCCTTCACGAAGGTCTCGACCAGCGGCAGCGTCTCGTCGGCCTGGTCCTGCGCGTACTGCCGGTACTCGGCGACGGCCTTGTCGAGCTTGGGGTCCCGCCGGGCGGCCGAACCGCCGCCGGTCACGGTGAGCTTCTGCCGGACGCCGTGACCCTTCATGCCGGGGCGGCAGGCGATCTCGTACGAGCCGGCCTTCACCTCGGCCGTCAGCGTGTACTTGGTGCCCGGGCCGATGTTCTCCTTCTCGGAGACGATCCGGTCGTCCGGGAACAGGATCTCGACCTCGGTGGCCTTCGAGCCCTTGTTCTCTATCTTGAGGGTGACGTGGCCGGCCGGCACGGACTTGGCGGAGGTCTCGCACTTCGCGTCGGCCGCGGTGACCTGGATGGCGTCGCCGTCCTTGGCATCGCTCTTCGCGGTGCAGGCCGAGAGGGCGGTCAGAGCGGCCGCGGTGGCGGCGGCGGTGACGGTCAGTCGGACGGCTCGCATGCAGGCTCCAAGCGGATCTGGTCTGGTGAGGCTGCCCTAACTTACATGAGGCTTACCTCACCCATACCCCTGCGAGTCGTGATTCAGCTCTCACGGAAAGGTCACAGACACGGCTTGATCTCGTCGGCTCAAAAGGAATGCCATCGCGTGGTAAAGGGGGAGTCAAGGCGGGATTCCGCGGCAGACGCGCGCCGGCACCCCCGTGGGGTCGCTCATCGGGGCGGCGGTGTTTCAATGCCCGCGTGACTGACTATGACGTACTGCGCGTCTTCTGCGGACCGAACGGCGGCTACGGCAACGAACTCGGGGTCGTCCGTGACGGGTCGGTCCTGCCCGAGCGGGACGACCGGCAGGCGCTGGCGGGCAAGCTCGGCTTCAGCGAGACCGTGTTCGTGGACGACCCCGAGCGCGGGGTGATCGACATCTACACCCCCACCCTGCGGCTGCCCTTCGCCGGTCACCCCTGCGTCGGTACGGCCTGGCTGCTCGACGTGCCCGAACTCGTCACGCCCGCCGGGGTCGTCGGGGCGCGGCTGGACGGCGAGTTCAGCTGGATCGAGGCCCGCGCGGAGTGGGCGCCGCCGCGCACCCTGCGTCAGTACGCGAGCGCCGCCGAGGTGGACGCCCTCGACGTGCCGCCGCCCGGGGAGTGGGTCTACGCCTGGGCCTGGGAGGACGAGGCGGCCGGCCGGGTCCGGGCGCGGGCCTTCCCCGGCCGGGACGACGGCATCGAGGAGGACGAGGCGACGGGTGCGGCGGCCCTGCTGCTGACCGACCGGCTGGGCCGGGCGCTGAACATCACCCAGGGTGCGGGCTCCCAGATCCTCACCGCTCCCCAGCCGCACGGGTGGATCGAGGTCGGCGGGCGCGTCCACCTCGAGCGCTGACGCACGCCGGTGCCCGGGGGGCCGGCCGGGCCGCCGTTCGGGTGGAGCCGCGTGTGCGCGTGAGGGCGAGCGGGGACCTCTGGGCATGACCACTCAGCCTCCCCGAGAGGAGCACCATGCGCATCCGATCCGTCCTGGCCGCGACCGTCCTCGCCGCCGCCATGGCCGCCACCGGCGCGGCGGCGGCCAACGCCGCCGACGACGACACCCGGGACGACTACGAGGTCGTGTGCAGCCCGTACGCCGGCGAACTCAGCTCGCTCTACAACCACGTGTCCTGGAGCGGCGCCCACTGCGGCGACTACCTGTACTGACCCGACCCGGCCCCCCTCCGTCCGTACACCGAGGGGGGCGGTCGGCCAGGGCTCACGCGGACAGCGGGAACTCCTCGCCCAGGGCCCCGAAGACGGCCGTGTTCAGCGCGAACGCCCGCTTGCACTCGCCCACGACGCGCTGCTTCTCCAGGTCGTCCACCCGGATCCCGTCCAGCAGTTCGCGGTAACCCCGCTTGAACGCCGCCGGGTTGGAGACCTCCTCGAAGACGTAGAAGCGCACCCCGTCGCCCTTCTTCGCGAAGCCCCACGTCTTTTCCGCCCGGTCCCGGATGATCTGGCCGCCGGACAGGTCGCCGAGGCAGCGGGTGTAGTGGTGGGCGACATAGCCGCCCGGCCAGCGCTCGGCGCACTCCCGCACCCGGTCCGCGTACGCCCGCGTCGCGGGCAGGGCGCTCAGGCCCGCCCGCCAGCCGGGCCCCCGCAGATGCGCCAGGTCCCGCTCCAGCGCGGGCAGCCGCAGCAGCTCCGGCCGGATGAACGGCCCGGCCACCGGATCCGCCGCCAGGCGCCCGGCCGCGCTCTCCAGGGCCCCGTAGACGAACCACAGTTGCTCGGTGTAGCGCGCGTAGGCGTCCACGCCGAGCCGGCCGCCGAGCAGGTCGCTCATGAACGGCGCGGTCTCCGCGGTCACGTGCTGTTCGCGCGACGCGGTGCGGATGAGGGTCGAGAAGGAGTCCATGGGACCGTCCCAGCATTTTGCCGACACCCTGTCGGTAAAAGTCTACAAGAGAAAGCCCGCCCTCCGCGGAGAGCGGGCCGTCCGGGCGCTAGGGCAGGGTGAGGATGTCCGCGCCGGTGTCCGTCACCACCAGCGTGTGCTCGAACTGGGCGGTCCGCCGGCGGTCCTTCGTGACGACCGTCCAGCCGTCGTCCCACATGTCGTACTCGTGCGTGCCGAGCGTCAGCATCGGCTCGATCGTGAAGGTCATGCCCGGCTGCATGACCGTCGTCGCGTGCGGGCTGTCGTAGTGCGGGATGATCAGCCCGGAGTGGAAGGACGAGTTGATGCCGTGGCCGGTGAAGTCGCGGACGACCCCGTAGCCGAAGCGCTTGGCGTACGACTCGATGACCCGGCCGATGATGTTGATCTGCCGGCCCGGCCTGACGGCCTTGATCGCACGGGCGAGGGCCTCGCGGGTGCGCTCCACCAGCAGCCGGGACTCCTCGTCCACGTCCCCGACCAGGTAGGTGGCGTTGTTGTCGCCGTGCACCCCGCCGAGGTACGCGGTCACGTCCAGGTTGACGATGTCGCCGTCCCTGAGGACCGTCGAGTCCGGGATGCCGTGACAGATGACCTCGTTGACCGAGGTGCACAGGGACTTCGGGAAGCCGCGGTAGCCGAGCGTGGACGGATAGGCGCCGTGGTCGCACATGTAGTCGTGGGCGACCTTGTCCAGCTGGTCCGTGGTGACCCCGGGAGCGATGATCTTCGCGGCCTCCTCCATCGCCCGCGCGGCGATACGGCCGGCGATCCGCATGGCCTCGACGGTCTCCGCGGTCTGCACCTCCGGCCCGGTGTACGGCGCCGGCGCGGGCTTGCCGACGTACTCGGGGCGGCGGATGTTTCCGGGAACGGAACGGGTGGGGGACAGCTCCCCCGGTACGAGCAGCGACTGGCCAGACATGCCAGCGAGTCTATCCAGCGGAGATGGGGGAACATGTCGATGGCGAGAGGAGCTGTTCATGGCCCTGTTCAAGAAGCGCACCGCCGGCAAGCCGGGCGAGTGGTACTACTGCCTGGAGCACAAGAAGGTCGAGGAGGGCCCGGACTGCCCGGGCAAGGACCGCTTCGGGCCGTACGCCTCCCCGGACGAGGCCCGGCACGCGATGGAGACCGCCGCCGAGCGCAACCTCCAGTGGGAGAACGACCCGCGCTGGCACGACGCGCGTGCCCGCGGGAACACCGACGAGGACTGAGCACGCCGGCTGATCACGCCTGTGCCGCGGCCGTGCGCCGCTCGCGCATCCGCAGGGCGTGCTCGTTGGTCCGGGCGTCGTACGTCATGAGTCCCGGCAGGCACAGCGCGAGCAGTCCCATGGCGCCCGCGCACGCCAGCCCGCCGGAGACGACGGAGGTCCGTACGCCCGCCCAGGCCGCGAGACCGCCCGCCCGGACCTGGCCCAGCTGCGGGCCGACCGAGTAGGACAGCAGCTCGATCCCGGCGAGCCGGCCGCGCAGCTCGTCCGGGATCGTCTGGTTCCACATCGCGGCCCGGAAGATCCCGCTCACCATGTCGAAGCCGCCGCCGACGGTCAGGAAGACGAGGACCAGCCACACGTTCCCGCAGACGCCGGCCGCCGCGACGGCCAGGCCCCAGCCCGCGGCCGCCAGCACCACCAGCAGCCCGTGCCGGTGGATCCGGGAGGTCCAGCCGCTGGTCAGGCTCACCAGCAGGGCCCCGGCCGGGACGGAGGCGTACATCAGCCCGAGCGACCAGTCGGCGTGCAGCTCGTCGGCGAGGAACGGCAGCACGGCGAGCGGCATGGCCAGGAACATCGCCGCGAGGTCGACGACGTAGGTGCCGAGGAGTTCCTTGCGGCTCCAGGCGTAGCGGGCGCCCTCCGCGACGGCCCCGAGCGACGGCCGCACGGCCGCCTCGGCGGCGGGGGAGGGCGCGATCCGCACGATGTAGACCAGGGAGACGGCGAACGTCAGCAGGTCGGCGGCGTACGCCCAGCCGAGGCCCGCGTAGGCGACGACCACCCCCGCGAGCGCCGGGCCCGCGACACCGCCCACGGTCCAGCGCAGCGAGTTCAGCGAGGCCGCGGCGGGCATGTCGTCGTGGGCGACGATCCTGGGCCACAGGGAGTCGAGGGCCGGGCGCTGGACGGAGACCAGGGCCGAGGAGAGGGCGGCGACGGCGTACAGCGGCCACACCGCGGGGTGCGGCAGCAGGGCGTTCAGCAGCAGGGCGGCGCTGAGCAGCCCCTGGCCGGCCTCCGTCCACACGATGAGCTTCCGCTTGTCGAGGGCGTCGGCGAGGGCGCCTCCGTAGAGCCCGCACACGATGAGCGGCAGCAGCTCCACGGCGCCGATCGCGCCGACGGCCGCGGCCGAGCCGGTGAGGTCCTTCAGCTGGACGGGGAGCGCGACGAAGGTCAGGAAGCTGCCGAAGTTGCTGATCAGCCCGGACTTCCACAGACGCCGGAAGTCCACGGAGGCCTTCCAGGGGGCCAGGTCGGGGAGGAGGTTGCGGAGCACAAGGGGTCATGCTCGGGCCGCGGCGGGGGCGGGGCAACCGCTTTTCGGCGCGCGGGCAGACGTGCGGGCAGACGCGCGGGCAGATGAGGTCACCAGGGGGCAGGCGGTGGTGCCGTCAGGATCTCCGCCAGCCTCGACAGGCGGTCACGGAAGCCCCGGCGGACCCTCGGGGAGCCCGCGTTCTCCCCGGCCGCCGCGCTGACCAGGTGCTGCACGCTGTCCAGGTCCAGCTCCGCCCCCTCCGGCACGGCCAGCGTGTCATGGGCCATCGCGGCAAGCTCGCCCCCGCCGGCCCCCAGCGCCAGCACCGTCACCCCGGCCCGCCGGGCCGCATGCACATGGTCCAGCAGCGGCGCGGGCTCCTCGGGCGCCACGACCAGCAGGGTCTCACCGCGCCGCGCCGCCGCGATCCGGCCCGGCCCGACGGCCAGGTGCGCGGGGTCGGACGGGCGCGCGTGATGCCGTACCAGGGTCGGCGCCAGCTCGGGCGTGCCCGACCAGGCCGCCTCGTCCACCAGGTGCGCGGCCAGATGCCAGGGCTCGTACCGGGGCGTGCCCACCAGCAGCAGCCCGCCCCCGTGCGCCACCACCGAGCCGCGCAGCACCCCCGCGAACCTCCGGGTGGCCCCCAGCCACTCGGTCCCGGCGAGCACTTCCCGCAGCAACGCGACCCGTACGGCGTCCATGGGCCCGCATCCTGCCGCAACGGGGCAGTCGTGACGTGGAGTTCACCCCGAATTCCCCCGACCCGGGGACATCACCGCCCATCGAGTCCGCCGCCCCCGTCGTCCTCGACACCGGCCGGATTCTGCTCGTGCACGTCCGTGCCGCGGCCGGGGCCACCGAGGCCGCCGTCCTGGCTGACCTGGTGCGGGACCAGGGAGATCACCGCACTGGTGAAGAAGCCCGGCTGGCGCTGGTACGCCACCACGCCCGGACACGCCCTCCGGCTGAGCGGCGGCCGCGTCCTCGTAGGGGCCAACCACACGCTGCCGCCCGCCGACGGCTACGTCAACGCGAACGCGACCACCGCCGCCGAACTCCCCGACGGACGGGTCTACTTCCACACCCGTCACGACTGGCCCTCGCCCGGCAACCGCGCCGACGCCCGCTACCGGGACGGCCGGAGGAGCCTCGTCGAGCCGACGAGACGGGGGACTTCGGCGCCTACGAGACCATCACCTTGCGCCGGGGGCCGGTGACGCGGCTGACCTGACCCGGTCCCGTCCGCGCCGCGGACGTAGAGTCGGCCCATGACCACTAGCGACAGCGCACAGACCCCCGCCAAGGCACCCGCCAAGGACCCCTGGGACCTGCCCGACGTCTCCGGGTACGTCGTCGGCGTGCTCGGCGGCACCGGGCCGCAGGGCAAGGGCCTCGCCTACCGGCTCGCCCGGGCCGGCCAGAAGGTGATCATCGGGTCCCGGGTCGCCGAGCGCGCCCAGGCCGCCGCCGGGGAACTCGGCCACGGTGTCGAGGGCGCCGACAACGCCGAGACCGCGCGCCGCAGCGACATCGTGATCGTCGCCGTGCCGTGGGACGGCCACGGAGACACGCTGAAGTCCCTGCGCGAGGAGCTGAGCGGCAAGCTCGTCGTGGACTGCGTCAACCCGCTCGGCTTCGACAAGAAGGGCGCCTACGCCCTCAAGCCCGAGGAGGGCAGCGCCGCCGAGCAGGCCGCCGCCCTGCTGCCGGACTCCCGGGTCACCGCCGCGTTCCACCACCTGTCGGCCGTCCTGCTCCAGGACCCGGAGACCGAGCAGATCGACACCGATGTGATGGTGCTCGGCGAGGAGCGGGCCGACGTGGAGATCGTGCAGGCGCTGGCCGGACGCATCCCCGGCATGCGGGGCGTCTTCGCGGGCCGGCTGCGCAACGCCCACCAGGTCGAGTCGCTGGTCGCGAACCTGATCTCCGTCAACCGCCGGTACAAGGCGCACGCCGGGCTCCGCGTCACCGACGTGTGAGCCGGGCGGGGCGATGGGGGACACTGGTCGGCGAAGCAGCCCCGAGCAGTGTCCCCGACAGGAGCCACCCGTCATGCCCCGCATCGCCCTCTACACCCTGATCGTCTGCCTCCTCGCCGTGGCCGCCGCGGTCGTCTCCTTCGTCCAGGGCAGCTGGCTGGGCATCGTCTGGGTGCTGCTGGCGGGCCTGTCGTCCAACATGACCTGGTACTACGTGAAGCGCGGCCGGGCCGCCGCCGGACCGGACAACTCCGTCACGGGCTGATCAGGCAGCCCTCGGGGGTGCCCTCCCAGAAGCGGTACAGCGCCTCGCCGCAGTAGCGCGGCACGGGCTCGACGCCCAGGCCGTCGAGGATCGCGTAGACCACGTCGAAGAACGCCTGGTTGACGGACGGCACCCACAGCAGCGCGAACACGAACAGCAGGCCGAACGGCGCGAACGGCTCCACCTGGCGCTTCACCTGGTACGACAGCCACGGCTCGAGCACCCCGTAGCCGTCCAGGCCCGGCACCGGCAGGAAGTTCAGGATCGCCGCCGACACCTGGAGCAGGGCGAGGAACGCCAGCGCGTACCGGAAGTCGCGGGGGACACCGTCCAGGGCGTGCAGCCAGAACGGGGCCGTGCACACCGCCGCGAACAGCACGTTCGTCAGCGGGCCCGCCGCCGAGACGAGGCTGTGCCGCCAGCGGCCCCGGATGCGGCCGCGCTCGATGAACACCGCGCCGCCCGGCAGACCGATCCCGCCCATGATCACGAACACCACCGGGAGCACGATGCTCAGCAGCGCGTGCGTGTACTTCAGCGGGTTCAGCGTCAGGTAGCCCTTCGCGCCGACCGTGATGTCCCCGCTGTGCAGGGCGGTGCGCGCGTGCGCGTACTCGTGCAGACACAGCGAGACGATCCAGGCCGCGGTCACGAACAGGAACACCGCGACGCCCGGCTGCGCCGCGAACCCCGTCCAGGCGGCCCAGCCGGCCACCGCCGTCACGGCCAGGATCCCGACGAACACGGGACTGACCCGTCGATCGCCGGGGCGGGCGGCTGTGGTGGCCATGGGCGGACTCCTGTACGGCAGGGGACGGTCGGGGACTGCGACCGTACCGGCCGCACACACGTGGGGAAAACGTCTCGCGCCGGCCGTCCGGTTCCTGGAAGGTGAGGGGATGGCACGGATGAGGGTGTTCTACCAGGACTGGCAGATGGGGTGCTGCGGCACACCCTTCGCGGTGGGCGACGAGGTGAGCTGGCGGCTGGTCCCCGTGGACGGCGAGGACACCGACGACGGCTGCCACGGCGCCGTGGCCCAGGTGGAGAACCACGGCGGCCCCGACCGGGAGACGGCCGGCCGCGTGCGCTCCATCGACCTCGTGCACCAGGAGTTCCTGGCCCACCACGACCCGAGCGCCGTCGAACACCCCGACCCGGAACCCGGGACGCCGGTCTTCCGCGCCACCGGGCGCGCCCTGGAGCCGGTGCCCGGCGCACGGACCCTGGAAGCCGTCGACGCCTGCCCGAAATGGTTCGACCGGTTCGAGGACGAGGAACAGCCGCCGCGGCAGGTCCCGTACCGGGTCCGCCGCGCCGTCGGCGTCCTCGTCACCCTGGAGGTCCCGGACGGCACGCCGCCGCAACCCGGTGACCGCCGCTGACCGCTCCGGAGACAATGGACCCCGTGCGCTATCGGCTGCTCGGCACCACCCAGGCAATCCGCCCCGACGGTACGACCGTCCCGGTCGGCGGGGCACGGCTGCGTACCCTGCTGAGCGTGCTCGCGCTCCGGGCCGGCCGGACCGTCCCCGTCGGCGTGCTGGTCGACGAGGTGTGGGACACCGACCCGCCCGCCGACGCCGGCGGAGCGCTCCAGGCGCTCGTCGGCCGGCTGCGGCGGGCCCTCGGCGCGGACGCCGTCGCCTCGGCCGAGGGCGGCTACCGGCTCACCGCGGCACCCGACGACGTCGACCTGACCCGCTTCGACCGGCTCACCGGCGACGGCCTGCGCGCCCTCGCCGACGAAGACCCGGCCAAGGCCGCCGTCGTCCTGGACGACGCCCTCGCCCTGTGGCACGGCCCCGCCCTCGCCGACCTGCCCGGCCACACCGCCGAGGCGGCCCGCTGGGAGACCCGCCGCCTCGACGCCCTGCGCGCCCGGCACACCGCCGCCCTCGCCCTCGGGCAGGCCGAGCAGGCGCTGCCCGAGCTGACCGCCCTGTGCGACAGCCACCCGCTGGACGAGCCGCTGCAGGCGCTGCGGCTGCGCGCCCTGCGCGACGCCGGCCGCCCGGCCCAGGCGCTCGCCGGCTACGAGGACGTACGCCGGCTGCTCGCGGACCGGCTCGGCTCCGACCCCGGACCCGAGCTGCGCGCCCTGCACGCCGCGTTGCTGGACGAGGCACCCTCGGACGCGCGGCCCGCGGCCCGGCCCGGCAACCTGCCCGCCCGGCTCACCTCCTTCGTCGGCCGGGAAGCGGACATCGAGTCCATCGGCGCCGATCTCACGACGGCCCGGCTCGTCACCCTGCTCGGGCCCGGCGGCGCCGGCAAGACCCGGCTGTCCCTGGAGGCCGCCGAGGCGGTACGGCGCACCGTCCGGGACGGCGTGTGGCTGGCCGAACTGGCCCCCGTGGACGACCCGGACGCCGTACCACAGGCCGTGCTCACCGCGATCGGCGCCCGCGAGACCGTGCTGCACGGCGCCGGCGCCGACACCATGCGCGCGGTCTCCGACCGGCACGACGACCCCCTCGAACGGCTCGTGGAGCACTGCGCGCGGCGCCGAATGCTGATCATCCTCGACAACTGCGAACATGTCGTCGAGGCCGCCGCCCGGCTGACCGAGCGGCTGCTGGCCCGCTGCCCGGAGCTGACCGTCCTCGCCACCAGCCGTGAACCCCTGGGCGTGCCGGGGGAGCTGGTGCGGCCGGTGGAGCCGCTGCCCGAACCGGTCGCGCTGCGGCTGCTCGCGGAGCGGGGCGCGGCGGCCCGGCCCGGGTTCCGGGTCGAGGACGACCCCGGGGCCTGTGCCGAGATCTGCCGGCGGCTCGACGGACTGCCCCTGGCCATCGAACTCGCGGCCGCCCGGTTCCGGATGCTCACCCCCCGGCAGATAGCGGACCGCCTCGACGACCGGTTCCGGCTGCTCACCTCCGGCAGCCGCACCCTGCTGCCCCGCCAGCAGACCCTCAGAGCCGTCGTGGACTGGTCCTGGGATCTGCTGGGCGAGGACGAACGGGACGTCCTCGCCCGGCTGTCGGTCTTCGCGGGCGGCTGCGACCTGGCCGCCGCCGAGGCCGTGTGCGACCCGGCCGCCCTGGACGCGCTCGGCTCCCTGGTCGACAAGTCCCTGGTGGTGGCGGCGCCCTCGGCCGGGGGCGAGATGCGCTACCGGCTGCTGGAGACCGTCGCCGAGTACGCCGCCGAACGGCTCGACGAGGCCGGTCGCCGTGCCGAGGCCGAGCGCGCCCACCTCACGTACTACCGCGAACTCGCCCGCACCACCGACCCGTTGCTGCGCGGCGCGGAACAGCGCACCGCCATCGACCGGATCCAGCTGGAGTACGAGAACCTGCGCACCGCCCTGCGGCACGCCGTCGCCCTGCGCGACGAACAGGAGGCGCTGTGCCTGGTGCTGTCCCTGCAGTGGTTCTGGCAGATGCGCGACCAGCGCATCGAGGTCCGCACCTGGTGCCAGGAGGTCATGGCGCTCGGCCCCGACCCCTTCACCGAGCCGGTCCGCCACGCCCGCCCGGTGTGGCAGCGCCTGACCGACGCACCGCCCCCGTACGACGGAGAGGTGCTGATGGAGGCCCGGCGCGGCGTCCACCTGAGCCATCTCGCCGTCATGGAAACCGAGATGGACGCCTGGCAGACCCCCGGGGCACAGGCCAAGCTGCGCGTCATCACCCAGGTCTACGAGCCCGGCATGCCGCAGACCTGCCGCGCCCCGGGCATCCTGTGGTTCTTCGCCGAGATGCTGACCGCCGGCGTGGACCGGCTGCGCACCATCATCGACGCCACCGTGCGGACGTGCCGGGACACCCCCGGTTACGAGTGGGAGCTGGCCGGTGCCCTGCGACTGCGCGCCAACCTCCTGGCCAACCGCACCGCCTGGGCCGGCAGCGCCACCCGGGACTCGGACGAGGCGCTGGAGATCTACCGCCGCCTCGGCGACGACTGGGGGGTCGCCGAGGCCCTGTCGGCCCGTGGCGAGGCCCGCGAACGCAAGGGCGCCTACCGCGAGGCGGCCGGCGACTACGAGGCGGCCATCGAGTACGCCGAACGCCTCGGCGCCCGCGCCCAGACGGCCGTGCTCCGCTCCCGCCTCGGCAGCGTGTTCATGGAGGCGGGCGAGACCGAACGCGGCGAGCGGATGCTGCGTGAGGTCATCGCGTCTCAGGACGGCTCCATCAACGAGGCGATGCCCGCCGCCCGGCTCTTCCTCGCCTGCTGGCTCGGCCTGACCGAGCGCACCGCCGAGGCACGCGACCAGCTGCGTTTGCTGCGCGAGGAGTTCAAGATCGCCCACTTCGTCGTCTTCGACGCCCTGATCCTCAGCCAGGAGGCCTGGGTGGACGCTCTCGACGACCGGACCGAGGAGGCGCTCACCCGGCTGCGCAGGGCGCTGCGGCTCGCCGGCGACCCGCTGTCGGAGGCCGTCACCCCCCACCTGAACTCCATCTGCCTCACCATCGGCGCGATGGCCCTCGCCCGTGCCGACGGCGGCCGGCGCGCCGCCGACGCCGCCCGCTGCCTCGCCGCGTCCATCGCCCTGCTGCCGCACGGCCATGTCTCCTCCGGTGTGGAGCGCCGGGTGTACGAGATGACCGAGGCCCGGATCCGGGAGACGCTCGACGGCCCCGGGTTCGAGGCCGCGTACGCGCAGGGCGGTGGCCTCTCCCTCGCGGAGGCCACCGCCCTGGTCTGACACGGAGCCGTCAGCTCTTCGTGCGGAACTTGTGGATCGCGACCGGCGCCATCACCGCGGTGATCGCCACCGACCAGCCGAGCGTCACCAGCAGGTCGTGCGCGACCGGACCGCCGATCATCAGTCCGCGCGCCGCGTCGGCGAGCGTGGAGAGCGGGTTGTAGTCGGTGAAGTGCTGCAACCAGCCCGGCATCGACTGGGTGGGGGCGAAGATGGAGGAGCCGAACTGGAGCGGGAACAGCACCAGGAAGCCCATCGCCTGCACCGACTGCGCGTTCTTCAGGATGACGCCGAGGGTGAGGAACACCCACATGATCGACGAGGCGAACAGCGCGGACAGACCCACGGTCGCGAACAGTCCCGGCCAGTTGGTGATGTGGAAGCCGACCAGGACGGCGACGACCATCAGCACGGCCGTCGCGAACAGCATGCGGGCCAGTTCCACCGCGATCTTCGCGAACAGCACCGAGCCGCGCCCGATGGGCAGCGACCGGAAGCGGTCCATGACACCGCTGTTGAAGTCCTGGCTGAAGCCGGTGCCGACACCCTGCGACAGCGTCATGCTCATCATCGCCAGCATGCCCGGGATGACGTACTGGACGTACTGCTCCTGACCGCCGCCGAGCGCCTGCCCGATCGAGCCGCCGAAGACGTACACGAACAGCAGGGTGAAGACGATCGGCATCAGCAGGGCGTCGAACATCGACTCGGGGTCCTGCCGGATCCACAGCAGGTTGCGCCGGATGAGCGCGCCGGTGTGCCGCAGGTGCCCGCGCAGCGGGATGCGGACGTCGGTCGAAGTCAGGGTCGGGGCGCTCATACGGCGACCTCCTCGCGGGAGTCGGCGGGCGTGGCGTCCTGCGGGGCACCGGCACGGTGGCCGGTGAGGGACAGGAACACCTCGTCCAGGCTGGGCAGTTCGGTGGTGATGGAGGAGAGGGTGATGCCGCGCGCGGTGACCGCGCCGACCACGGCGGTCAGCTGCTCGTCGCTGAGGATCGGCACCAGCAGCGAGCCGGTCTCGGTGTCCACGGTGGTGGCCGCGAGCCCGGTGATGCCCAGCTCGTCCAGCATGTCCGCGAGCGGCCGCAGCTGCCCCGGATCCACCGGCCGCACCCGCAGCGCGCGCCCGCCGACGCGTGCCTTCAGCTCGTCGATGCCGCCGTTCGCGATGACCTTGCCGCGGTCCACGACGGTCAGCTCGGAGGCGAGCTGCTCGGCCTCCTCCATGTACTGGGTGGTGAGCAGCACGGTGACGCCGTCCCCGACCATCGCCTTCACCTCGTCCCACACCTCGTTGCGGGTGCGGGGGTCGAGGCCGGTCGTCGGCTCGTCCAGGAAGAGGACGGCGGGCCGGCCGATCATCGAGGCGGCGAGGTCCAGCCGCCGCCGCATACCGCCGGAGTACGTGCTCGCCGGGCGCCTCGCCGCCTCGGTGAGGGAGAACCGCTCCAGCAGTTCGTCGGCGCGGGCGCGGGCGTCCTTGCGGGACAGGTCAAGCAGCCGCCCGATCATGTACAGGTTCTCCCAGCCCGGCAGCTTCTCGTCCACCGAGGCGTACTGGCCGGTGAGTCCTATGACCCGGCGCAGCTGGCGGGGCTGGCGTACGACGTCGTAGCCGGCCACGAGGGCCTGCCCGGCGTCCGGGCCGATCAGGGTGGACAGGATCCGTACGAGGGTGGTCTTGCCGGCGCCGTTGGGCCCGAGCACACCCATCACGGTGCCCTCGCGCACGTCCAGGTCGACACCGTCCAGTGCCTTGGTCTCGCCGTAGTGCTTGACCAGTCCCCGTACGGTCACGGCGTGGTTCGCGCCGGCGGGGTTGTCGTCGATGCGTGTCATGTGGAGGACAGTGCCAGGGCCCACCGACAAACCACCGACAGTCCGCCGACACCCCACCGACACGGAGCGGCAGCCCGCCGACACAAAGCGGCAGCCCGCCGACGGGGGATGATCGGCGGGCTGCCCGGTGTTTCCGCAATGGCTAGTGGACGGAGTGCTCCGCCAGCGGGAAGTTCCCGCCGACGACGTCCTCCGCGAACTCCTTCACCGCGTTGCCCATGACCTCACGCAGGTCGGCGTACTTCTTGACGAACTTCGGCACCCGCCCGGACGTCAGCCCCAGCATGTCGGTCCACACCAGCACCTGCGCGTCCGTCTCCGGCCCGGCGCCGATCCCGACGGTCGGGATGTGCAGCACCCGCGTCACCTCGGCCGCCAGCTCCGCGGGAACCAGCTCCAGCACGACCGCGAACGCACCCGCGTCCTGCACGGCCTTCGCGTCGCGCAGCAGCTGCTGCGCCGCCTCCTCGCCCCGCCCCTGCACGCGGTAGCCCATCGCGTTGACGGACTGCGGGGTCAGGCCGATGTGGGCCATCACCGGGATGCCGGACTCCACCAGCAGCCGGATCTGCTCGTGCGAGCGCTCGCCGCCCTCCAGCTTGACCGCGCCGACCCCGGCCTCCTTCACCAGCCGGGTCGCCGAGCGCAGCGCCTGCACCGGGCCCTCCTGGTAGGAGCCGAACGGCAGGTCGCCGACGATCAGGGCGCGGCCGGTGCCGCGGACGACGGCTGCCGACAGCATCGTCATCTCGTCGAGGGTGACGGGCACGGTGGTCTCGTACCCGAGGTGACAGTTGCCCGCCGAGTCGCCGACGAGGATCACCGGGATGCCGGACTCGTCGAAGACGGACGCGGTCATCGCGTCGTAGGCGGTGAGCATGGGCCACTTCTCGCCCCGCTCCTTGGCGAGGGCGATGTCGCGGACCGTGATGCGGCGGGTGCCCTTCCCCCCGTACAGCGCCTTGCTGCCGTCGGAAGGCTTGTGCTGGGCAGCCGAAAGCTGCGTCATGGCAACGGCTCCTTCAGTCATCTCGAGGCGCCCTGACGGCGTCCCCGGATCGTCTCCATGGTGGCACCTCGTGCCAGTCAGGGCCAGGGGGACCCCGTGTGATCCCCGCCCGCGGCCGGAAGCCGCGCAGGGCCGTGTCCGGCGACCGTGTAAGGCCTTGGTAAAGAAAATCGATACGAGACGGTTCCGTATCGAAATGGTCGTAGGGTCGAACGCATGACAAGTTCCGCCCCTGCCCCCCGGATACCGGAAGCCGTGCACCGGCGCCGCTGGGCGATCCTCGGCGTGTTGATGCTGAGCCTGCTGATCGTGGTGCTCGACAACTCGATCCTGAACGTCGCCATCAAGACCATCTCGACCCCGGCGCCGATCGGCCTGGGCGCCACCCAGAGCGAGATCGAGTGGGCGATCAACGCCTACACCCTCGTCTTCGCCGGCCTGCTGTTCACCGCCGGCCTGGTCGGCGACCGCCTCGGCCGCAAGAAGGTGCTGCTCGGTGGCATCGCCGTGTTCGGCATCGGCTCGGCGCTCGCCGCCGAGTCGGGCTCCCCGGGCCAGCTGATCGCCTACCGTGCCCTGATGGCCCTCGGTGCCGCCTTCGTCATGCCCGCCACCCTCGCCGTGCTGATGAACGTCTTCGAGCGCGAGGAGCAGCCCAAGGCCATCGGCATCTGGGCCGGCGGCGTCGGCCTCGCCATCGCCATCGGCCCGATCACCGGCGGCGCGCTCCTCGACCACTTCTGGTGGGGCTCGGTCTTCTTGGTCAACGTGCCGATCGTGATCGTCGCGCTCGCCCTGATGGCCTGGCTGGTACCCGACTCCCGCGACCCGAACCCCGGCCGGCTGGACCCGATCGGCGTCGTCCTGTCCGTCGTCGGCCTGGTGCTGCTGGTCTACGGCATCATCAAGGGCGGCGAACTGGCCGACTTCACCGACGCCAAGGTGCTGGCGACCATCATCGCCGGTCTCGTCGTACTGGCCGCCTTCATCGTCTTCGAGAAGCGCAGCGACCATCCGTCGCTGGACGTCACCTACTTCAAGAACAAGGTCTTCTCGGCCGCCATGGGCGCCATCGCGCTGGTCTTCTTCGCGCTGATGGGAGTCACCTTCTTCGGCGTCTTCTACACCCAGAGCGTGCGCGGCTACTCCCCGCTGGAGTCCGGCGTGCTGATGCTGCCGCTCGCCGTCGGCCAGCTGATCTTCGCCCCGCGCGCCCGGCTGGTGGTCGACCGGTTCGGCAACAAGGCGACGACCACCGCGGGGCTGGTGCTGATCGCGGCGACACTGGCCGCGTTCGCCGGCTTCGAGGCCGACACGCCGATCTGGCTGCTGGAGGTCGTCTTCTTCCTCATGGGCACCGGCATGGCGCACATCATGACGCCGACCTCGGTCGTCATCATGCAGGCCCTGCCGCGCGAGAAGGCCGGCTCCGCCTCGGCGCTCAGCAACACCTTCCGCCAGGTCGGCGGCGCCCTCGGTATCGCCGTCCTCGGCTCGGTGCTCGCCACCTCGTACCGCAACGGCATCGAGGGCAAGCTCGGGCTGCTGCCGCCCGGCCTGCGCGACACCGCCGCCGAGTCCATCGAGGCCACCCTCGGCATCGCCGACAGGCTCGGCCCGCGGGGCAAGGCCCTGATCGCCCCCGCCGACGACGCGTTCCTGCACGCCATGCACGTCACCGCCCTGTGCGGTACGGGCGTCGCGCTGATCGGTGCCGTGGTGACGGCCCTCTTCCTGCCGGGCAAGCCGCCGGCAGGTCAGGAGGGCGAGACGGAAAGGGAGTTGGTCGGCGCCACGGACTGAGAGTCGAGCGGGACTCCACGGGGGAGGGAGTCCACTGCGGGACAATCCCCGCAGCACAGTGAGAGGACGAAGAGACGTGAGCCTTGCCGAGAGCCGGCCGCGGCCGGACGGGCCCGTGCGGGGCCGCCCGCGCAGTGAAGCCGTGGAACGCGCCATCCTGGAAGGCGTGATGAAGCTCCTGGAGGAGGGCGTGCCCCTCGGTGAGCTGTCCATCGAGCGGGTCGCGCGCACGGCCGGGGTCGGCAAGGCCACCATCTACCGTCGCTGGAGCGGCAAGGAGGAGCTGTTCGTCGACGTCGTACGCTCCGCCGAACCCCCCGACCCCGTCCTCCCCGGCACCTCCCTGCGCGACGACCTCGTCGCCCTGCTGGAGTCCCTGCGCCGGCGCGGCCTCGCGAGCCGCTCGTCGGCGATCCTGCACAACGTGTACGCCCAGATGAAGTCCAGCCCCAAGATCTGGGGGGCCTACTACGCCGGCGTCATAGCGCCCCGGCGCGTCCTCGCCCTGGACGTGCTGCGCCGCGCCCGGGAGAGAGGCGAACTCAGGGCGGACGTCGACCTGGAACTGGCCAACGACATGTTCGTCGGCCCCATGCTCGTCCGCACCATCATGCGCCCCGACGCCGATCTGCCCGAGAACCTGGCGGAGGAGATCGTCGACACGGTCCTGGCGGGCCTACGCCCCGTCAGTTCGTCGGCGGCCTAGCGCCAATGTGCGCGTTTCGTCACAGACCTCGCCGGTCCCGGGGGTAGCCGGAACCCCCGGTCCCGCTTCGTTCGTCCTCGTCTTCCGTACGGCCGTCATGGGACGGCGGGATCGGAGCCGATCATCCCCTAGGGTCGGAAGAGCACGGGGACGAACGGTGTGCACGGCAGGCAGTGAGGCAGACGGTATGGCGCAGCAGGCGTACATGACGGAGACGGACAGCGGCGGCTCGGAGCCCGAGCGACCGGGATCCCGGCTTCGGCGCCTGGTGCACAGACTGCTCGACGGCTGGCGCGGCGACCGGCGGGTATGGCGCCGCGGCCTCGTCCTCGCCGCCCTCGCCCTGCTGCTCGCCCTGGTGATGCTGATCCACTCCCGCATCCCGAACCGGGTGGGCAACCTCGGCAGTCTCACCGAGACCTTCCTGCCCTGGCTGGGCGTGGCCATCCCGGTGCTGCTGGTGCTCGCCCTGATCCGCAAGTCGGCGACCGCCCTGATCGCGATCCTGCTCCCGGCGATCGTCTGGCTGAACCTCTTCGGCGGGCTGCTCACCGACAAGACGGGCAGCGGCGGCGATCTGATGGTGGCCACCCACAACGTCAACGCCGACAACCCCGACCCGGCCGCGACCGCCACCGACGTCGCCGGGTCCGGCGCCGACGTGCTGGCCCTGGAGGAACTGCCCGCCTCCGCCGTACCCGTCTACGAGAAGGCGCTCGCGCAGACGTACGGGCACCACGCGGTCGTCGGCACGGTCGGTCTGTGGAGCAAGTACCCGATGACCGACGTCCGGGCCGTGGACATCAAGCTCGGCTGGAAGCGGGCGATGCGGGCCACCGTGACGACCCCGCGCGGCCCGGTCGCGGTCTACGTGGCGCACCTGCCCTCGGTGCGGGTCAAGATGGAGGCCGGGTTCACGGCCCGGCAGCGCGACAAGAGCGCCGACGCGCTCGGCGAGGCGATCGCCGACGAGCCCGTCGAGCGCGTCGTACTCCTCGGCGACCTCAACGGCACGATGAACGACCGCTCGCTCAACGCCGTCACCTCGCAGCTGCGCTCCACGCAGGGCGCGGCGGGCAGCGGCTTCGGGTTCAGCTGGCCGGCGTCGTTCCCGATGGCGCGGATCGACCAGATCATGGTCAAGGGCGTCGAGCCGGAGAGTTCCTGGACGCTTCCGCGCACCAACAGCGACCATCTGCCGGTGGCGGCCCGTGTGAAGCTCGACACAGGCTCGTAGACCGCTGGAATGCCGGCCCTGAGCGCGTTTGTTCCGTACGGGAACATACTGAGAGACTCGACCCCGTACGGCACTCCGCTCTGAAAGGTCCCTTCATGCCCCTGGCCCTGCTCGCCCTTGCCGTGGGCGCCTTCGGCATCGGTACCACCGAGTTCGTGATGATGGGCCTGCTGCCCGACGTCGCGGACGACCTGCACCTCTCGATCCCCGCCGCCGGGCACCTGGTCTCGGCGTACGCGCTGGGCGTCGTCATCGGCGCCCCGCTGCTGGCCGCCGTGACGGCCCGGATGTCCCGCCGCACGGTCCTCATCGCCCTGATGGCCCTGTTCGTCGTGGGCAACGCCCTCTCCGCGTTCGCCCCGGGCAACGGCTCCCTGCTGGCCGCGCGCTTCCTCAGCGGCCTGCCGCACGGCGCCTTCTTCGGCGTCGGCGCCGTCGTCGCCACGAACATGGTCCCGCCGGAGCGCAAGGCCCGTTCCGTGTCGCTGATGTTCCTCGGCCTGACGGTCGCCAACGTCGCGGGCGTCCCCGCCGCCACGCTGATGGGCCAGCACCTCGGCTGGCGGACCACCTTCCTCGGCGTGAGCGTGATCGGCCTGGCGGCGATAGCCTCGCTGGCCCTGCTGATCCCGCACGACCACACCCACGCCTCCGCGACCGGGCTGCGCGGCGAACTCGCGGCGCTGAAGTCCCTGCCGGTCTGGCTGGCCCTCGGTACGACCGTGGCCGGCTTCGGCGCGCTCTTCGCGGCCTACAGCTACATCACCCCGATGCTGACGGACTCCGCCGGCTTCGCCGAGGCCAGCGTGACGCTGCTCCTGGCGCTCTTCGGTGTCGGCGCCACCGCCGGCAACCTCCTGGGCGGCCGCCTCGCGGACCACTCCCTGCGCGGCACGCTCTTCGGCGGCCTGGTCTCGCTGGCCGTGGTCCTGCTGCTCTTCCCCCTGCTGATGCGCGCGGAGTGGAGCGCGGCCGTAGCCGTGACCCTCCTCGGCACGGCGGCGTTCGTCACGGGTTCGCCGTTGCAGCTGATGGTGATGGAGAAGGCCGCCGCCGCCCCGTCCCTCGCCTCCTCCGCCAACCAGGCGGCCTTCAACCTGGCGAACGCCGGCGGCGCCTGGATCGGCGGTCTGGCCCTCGCCGCGGGCTTCGGCGTGGCGTCCCCCGCGCTCGCGGGCGCGGCGCTCGCCGTCCTGGGCCTCGGCGTGGCGGGCGTGGCCTACGCGGTGGACCGCCGCCGGGAGACTCCGTCGGTGGGGCGGGTCGTCACGTCCCACGTCCCCGAGGGGTCGGGGGCGCTGCACCACTGACGGGCCTTCGCCCGTCCGTCCGCCCGGCCGGCAACTCGCACCACACCGTCTTGCCGTCCGGCCCCTGGTCCACGCCCCACCGGTCGGCCAGCGCGGAGACGAGCGCCAGTCCTCGCCCGCACTCCTCCGTCTCCGCCGCACGGCGCAGGACGGGCAGGACGCGCGCGTCGGGGTCCGTCACCTCGACGCGGGTACGGTCGCCGTCCTGCGTCCCGATCACGCGTACCGTCACCGGCGTTCCCTCCCCGACGTGATCGATGACGTTCGTCAGCAGCTCGGTCGCACACAGCCGGACGTCGTAGTCGTGCCCGCGTAACCGCGCGCGCAGTTCCGGTGCGGCCTCCGGGGTGGCGAGCAGCCGCAGTTCACGCACCGGCCTCACCCCTGAGCCGCCTTCCTGAGCGCCGCGGCCAGGGCACGTGCCGTGGCCCTGTTGCAGTTGCCGAGGGTGACGAGTCCGGCCGGCGGCGCGTACGTGCCCGCGAGGCCCGGCAGGTCCACGCGGAGGGACGGCAGCGTGATGCCGTGCAGGGAGAGGGCGGCGCGCAGGTCTTCCACGCAGAGGGTGACGTCGTGGGCGCTGGGGGAGTGGTCGGGCATGGGGGGTGAACGGCCTTCCGTGCGGTCTGTGACGAACACCTCACAGAATGTCGCCCCTGTCGCTACCGTGGAAGACGTCGCGCGTCCACGGCGCGAACAGCGGAAACGGCACGGTGAGTTACGGCGGTGAGCGCGTGGCACGGCGTCAGGACATCGACGGCTCGATGAGCGTCCCGACCTTCTACGGCAAGGAACTGTGGTGGAAGCGGGAGGCGGCGGGGATGTCGCTGGAGGCGTTCCTGGAGGGCAGCTTCTACGGCAAGACCTACCTCAGCGACATCGAGCGCGGCGAGCGGAGGATGCCGCTGGACCTGGCCCGGCATGCGGATCGGGTCCTGAAGACGGATGGGTTCTTCGAGCGGCGTTGCGAGGATGTGCGGAGGGCAAGGCGGGGGCCGCATGCCGCGTACTTCGAGAAGGCTCTGGAGGCAGAGAACTACGCGGAGTCCATTGAGCTGTGGTCCCCCATCATCTTCCCCGGGCTGCTACAGACCGCCCCGTACGCTCGGACGCTGGTCCGGTCGGCCCACCCGGCGGCCTCCGATGAGTGGGTCGAGGAGAAGGTGAAGGCCCGACTCGCCCGCGCCCGCCTCTTCGAGGAGGATCACTCCACCCCGGAGTACTGGGCGGTGTTGCACGAGTCGCTGATTGCGGATCCGATCCTCCCGCCGCTGGAGATGGCCGAACAGCTGGACCGGATCGTGGAGTTGGCCGATCGGCGCCGGATCACTCCGCAGATCGTTCCGCGGACGTGCGGCGCGTATCCCCTGATGGCCGCCTCCATCATGGTGATGGCCTTCCCGGACGCGCCGCCGCTGATCTACACCGAGGCGTCCTACAGCGGTGACACCATCGACGATCCGGCCCTCGTGAAGCAGTACCGCAAGGCATACGATCGGCTCAGGGCCGTCGCGCTGTCACCAGACGTGTCCCTCGCCATGATCGAGGCAGCGGCAGGGGATTATCGAAATGGCAAGCAACCGGATCGACTTGAGTGACGCGCTCTGGTTCAAGAGCAGCTACAGCAACGGTGACGGCGGGGAATGCGTCGAAGTGGCCGGCGACTTCCCTGGCGCCGCCCTCTGGCGCAAGTCGAAAGTGGCTCCCGATCATCCCGGCCTCGTCCCCGTCCGCGACTCGAAAGTCCCCGGTGGCCCCACCCTCCTCCTCCCCGCCACCGCCTGGGCCCCCTTCATCGCCGCCCTCAAGTCGGAGTGATCGGCGCCGCGGCGACGCGAAGGGGCGTGAGGTCACCAGGACCCCACGCCCCTCAGCCGATCCGCAGGATCAGTGGCGGCGGTACGACTGCACGTAGCCGTTCGCCGGTGAGCCCACGCCGGTGACGTCGTCGTAGCCCTTCACCGCGGACAGGGAGCTGTCCTTGCCGAGGCTGCGGACCGAGGTCAGCAGGCCGTCGGCGGCGTCGAAGCCGTTGGCGAAGTCGATGCGGGCCACCGCCAGGCCGGAGCCCGTCGGGTTGTCCGTGACGTCGTGGAAGACGCCCTTCTTGCCGTACTTGGCGTAGATCGCCGGGTTGGCGAAGCCGAGCGCCTTGCCGCCGCGTGCCTCCTGGGCCAGGGCCTGGACCGCGGCGATCACCGGGGCGGCCAGCGAGGTGCCGCCGATGCGGTACTCGCTGTACTGCTCGGTGCCGTCCGGGAAGGTCTGGGTCTGGCCGACCAGGAAGCCGGTGTTCGGGTCGGCGATGGCCGCGATGTCCGGGACGACGCGGTTGCCGGCGGCGTTGTTGGCCGTGGCCAGCGTCTTCGGGACGACGTTCTTCTGGTAGTACGGCTGCGGCACGGTCTTGCTGGTGCCGCCGCCCGCGCCCGAGGTGTACGCGCCCGGGAAGCCCGTCCAGCTCTTGCCGTCGGCCGACAGGGTCGCCTTCTCGGTGCCCCAGCCGGTCTCCCACTGGTACTTGTCGCCCTTGCCGACGGCCAGCGAGGTGCCGCCGACCGCGGTCACCCACGCGGAGTTGGCCGGGGTGTCGACCTGCTTCACACCGGTGTTGGCGACCTCGTCGCCGTTGTCACCGGAGGAGAAGTAGAAGCCGATGCCCTGGATCGCGCCCAGCTGGAAGACCTGGTCGTAGGCGGCCGCGAGGTCCGGGGTCTGGTTGGCCTCGATGTCGCCCCAGGAGTTGGAGACGATGTCGGCCAGGTGGTTGTCGACGATTTTGCTGAGCGAGTCCAGCAGGTCGTCGTCGTAGCAGGACGCGGCGCCCACGTAGGTGACGTCGGCGTTCGGCGCGACCGCGTGCACGGCCTCGACGTCGAGGGTCTCCTCGCCGTACCAGCCGGCCGCGCCGCACTCCTCGGTCTTCGTGTAGTTCTTCGGCAGCACCTGGTGCAGCTGGCCGGTCTTCCACGCCGCGTCACCGTTCTTCAGCGCGTACTTGCCCGCGTCGAAGGCGATGGTCGGCGAGGCGTACGCGTCCGTGATCGCGATGCGCACGTTCTTGCCGGTGTACGTGCCGGCGCCGTAGGCGGCGCGCAGCTGCTTGCCGGTGTAGCCCTTGACCGCGTAGGGGATCTTGGAGCCGTACGCGTCCGGCAGCGTGGTCGCGGTGTTCGAGCCGTAGTACGAGGAGAACGGCCCGGCGTTCTTGAACACGGCGTCCGGGGGCGGCAGCTGGTCCTTGTGGCTCGCCTTGTGCGGGGCGCTGTCCAGGCCGGTGACGGTCAGGACGGCGCCCTTCAGGGCGGCCGGCACGGACGCGGTCCGCGCCGGGGCGCGGTACGTCTTCGAGCCCTTGGCGAAGTTGTGCAGCTGGGTGCCGAACGCCTGCTCGGCGGCGGCCACGTCACCGGAGACGGCGACGTAGCGCGAGGTGACCTCGGTGACCGTCAGACCGGCCGACGTCAGCCAGGACTTCACGGCCGCCACCTGGGCCTTGGTGGCCCCGAAGCGGGCCTGCGCCTTCTTGGCGCTCAGGTACTTGCCGTACAGCGGCGAGCTGGGGTCGGACACCGCCTTGGCGTAAGCGGCGAGGCCGGCCGCGTCCCGGCCGGCCAGGTAGACCCGGGCCTTGACCTGGGCGCTGTTCGAGGTCGCGCCCTTGTCCGCCTTGGCCGTGGCCCAGAGCGGCTTGGTGCCCTTCAGTGCGTCACGAGCGGGGCTGTCCGCAGCGTGTGCCGCGGGTATGCCCAGCGCCAGCGCGCCGGCGATCATGGGCAGTGTCGCTGCCATGCTCACGGCGCGCAGCTTGGCGCGGTTGGATCTCATAGAACCCCCTGCGATGCGGTTCGCATGCATGTAGTGGTTGGCACGTCGTGGATGCGCGCGCCGGCCCGCGGCGGTGTCGGCCGGCGAATGGATCACACGATGGGGGCCACTCTGTCGATGAACCGTTCATGCCAGGGGAAGGTGAAAGTCAAGAGAAGCTCAAGTAACCGTCGACTGCGGTGATTTGAGACTTTCGTCCTTACGGCGGTGTTACGAACGGGGTTGCGCGCCCCGCTCCTTGAGCATGCCGGCCATCAACTCGATCTCCGACTGCTGCGCGTCGACCATGCCCTGCGCGAGCCGCTTCTCCACGCCGACGGTGCACTTGGCGACACAGCCCTCGGCCATGTGGATACCGCCCTTGTGATGGTCCGTCATCAGCTGGAGGTAGAGGACCTCCGCCTGCTTCCCGCTCAGCGTCTGGAGCTTCTTCAGCTCGGTGTTGGTCGCCATGCCCGGCATCAGCGCGCCGTCCTTGCCGGAGGCCATACCGCCCATGCCCATCCAGGTCATCGGCGGCTCGGCCGACACCTTCGGCAGCTCCCACAGATCCAGCCAGCCCAGCAGCATCCCGCGCTGGTTGGCCTGGGTCTGCGCGATGTCGTAGGCGAGCCGCCGCACCTCCTCGTTCCCCGTGCGGTCCCGGACGATGTACGACATCTCGACGGCCTGCTGGTGGTGCACGGCCATGTCCCGCGCGAACCCGGCGTCGGCCGACTCCGCGCCCGGCGTCTTCGTCCCCGATCCGCCGCTCTCCTCGGCGACCGCGTAGGTGATCGCGCCGGCCGCGACGAGCACCGCCGCCGCGGCCCCGGCGACCCAGCCGATGTGCCGCCGCCTCACTTCATGACCCCGCCGGTGCACGAGGCGCCCGGCTCGGGCGTCTGCTTGCCCTGCACGTAGGCGGCGAAGAACTTGTCCACCTCCGGGTCGCTCGCGTTCTTCACGCTCACCTGGTGGCCCCACGCCGACAGGATCAGCGGCGCGGCCTGGTTCTCGTACGGGCTCATCAGGGAGTACGGCGTCTTCTTCACCTTCGCCGCGAGCGCGTCGACGTCGGCCTTCTTCGCCTTGGCGGTGTACGTCACCCAGACCGCGCCGTGCTCCAGCGCGTGCACGGCGTTCTCGTCCTGCACCGGCTCGGTGTAGACGTCGCCGTTGCAGTTCAGCCAGACCGGGTTGTGGTTGCCCCCGACCGGCGGGTGCATCGGGTACGACACCTTGCTCGTCACATGGGTGCGCGACAGCTTGCCGGACCAGGTCCGCACCCCGTCCTTGCCGGTGGTGAAGTGGCCGGAGTCCCCGGAGTTCTTGGCGTCCCCGCTCGCGACCGAGTCCTTCTCGTCCGACTGCGAGTTCACCAGCACCACACCGCCGACGACGAGACCGGCGACCACCACCACACTGGCGGCGACGGTGAGCACCCGGTTGCGGCGCTCGCGGGCCTGCTCGGCGCGTCGCATCTCCTCTATGCGCGCCTTGCGCGCCGCGGTGCTGCTGTTCTTTGCGGAACCCATGAGGCGTGTCCTTCTGGGGAAAGGGGACGGACGGAAGGGATGGGGCTCGCTGATCGTAATGGGGACGGGGGGGCCTTCCGTAGGGAGGGCACAGAAATCGGGCCGCCCGGCGTGGCGCGGGGAGGAGACGGGCGCCGGATAATTTGAACCCTGGATGCGCATTACCTACGCTCCTGGTATGCGGCTGCTGCGCTCCACCGACCTCGCCCTGCGGATCCTGATGCGACTCGCCGTCGCCGCCGCTGCCACCCCCACGACCCGCCAGGTCGCGGCGGACATGGACGTGCCCTACACGCACGCCGCCAAGGTCGTCGCCGAACTCCAGCACCTCGGCCTGGTCGACGCCCGCCGGGGCAGGGGCGGCGGGCTGGCCCTCACCGAGCGGGGCCGTACGGCGTCGGTCGGCGCCGTGGTCCGCACTTTCGAGGGCGACGGCGATGTCGTCGACTGCGAGGGCGCGACCCCCTGCCCCCTGAACTCCGGCTGCCGGCTGCGGGGCGCCCTGCGCCGGGCCCAGGAGGCGTTCTACGCGACACTGGATCCGGTCACGGTGTCCGACATCGTCGCCGACCCGACCGGCCCGCTGCTGCTGGGCATTTCCCGGGGCCCGGCCGGGGAGGGCTGAACCGCCGGCCGGAAAGCGCTGTTGATCACCGAGTGTGCCTGATGAAGGGCGGCCCCCGACTCGATACGACAACGGGGATTCGTCATCGAGGTCCTGACCTCCGGCGCGAGCGTCGCCGGGCGAGGGCGCCCTCCGCTTCGGCGCCTGAGGCTCCCTTCCGGGCCCGTGCCTCTTGGTCCCGCGTCGGTCCCGTGTCCGCCGGGCCCGCGCCTGCCGGGTCCGCGCCTGCCGGGCCCGTGACCGCTAGTCCTGGGCCAGCCACAGGTCCGGGCCGAACACCTCGTAGTGCACGTCCGCCGGGGCCACGCCCTTCTCGATCAGCTGGGTGCGGACCGCGCGCATGAACGGCAGCGGCCCGCACAGGTACGCGCGCGTGCCGGGCGCCACGTCGATGCCGGTCAGGTCGACCAGGCCGGCGCGCCGGCCCGGCTCGGCGTCCCGCTCGTAGAAGAAGTGCGCGGACGCCTCCGGCAGCTTCCCGGCGTACGTCTCGTGGTCGCGGCGCAGGGCGTGGTCGGCGGGGGAGCGGTCGCCGTGCACGACGGTGACCGGGCCCTGGTGGCCGGCGCCGGCCAGGTCGGCCAGCATCGCGATCATGGGGGTCACGCCGATGCCCGCCGAGGCGAGCAGCAGGGGGGTGTCCGGGCCGGCGTCCAGGACGAGGTCGCCGTACGGCTCGGACAGCTCCAGGACGTCACCGGCCTCCACGCGCGCGTGGAGGAGGTTCGAGACCTCGCCGTCGGGCGTCGTGTCGCCGTGCACGCGCTTGACGCTGATCTGGCGCACCGCCTCGCCCGGCGCCCCGGACAGGCTGTACTGCCGTATCTGCCGGGCCCCGTCGGGCAGGGTGACGCCGACGGAGACGTACTGGCCGGCGCGGAAGGCGGTCACCGGGCCCCCGTCCACCGGCCGCAGCCGGAAGGTGACGACGTCCGCGGTCTCCTCGACCCGCTCGACGACCTCCCACTCCCGCAGGCCGCGGCTGCCGCTCTCCCCGTACAGCCGCTTCTCGACGGCGATGAGCGCGTTCGCCATCAGCCAGTAGACCTCGTCCCAGGCGGCCGCCACCTCGGGCGTGACGGCCTCGCCGAGCACCTCGGCGATGGCGGCGAAGAGGTGCTCGTGGACCACCGCGTACTGCTCGGGGGCGACACCGAGGGAGGCGTGCTTGTGCGCGATGCGGCCGAGCATGGCGTCGGGCCGCTGGTCCGGGTGGTCCAGCAGGTGCGTGGCGAAGGCGGCGATGGAGCCCGCGAGGGCCTGCTTCTGGGCGCCGGAGGCCTGGTTGCCGCGGTTGAACAGGTTCCGGAGCAGCTCGGGGTGGGCGGCGAAGAGCCCGGCGTAGAAGCGCTCGGTGATCTCGCCGATGGCGGCGCCGACGGCGGGGAGGGTGGCGCGGACGGTGGCAGCGGACTGCTCGGAGAGCATCGGGACTCCTCGGGACTCGACTGATCAGCACGCTATGAAAACTTGCATCTGAGATGCAAATTAAAGGACGTGGTGTCGCTCACTCGGCGAACCGGATCGGCCATTACGGATGTCGGCCCGAGCAGGCAAGATGGGCGACAGCGCAGTACACCTGCCGTACGAGAGGCGTTCAGGCCGAGGACGCTCGGGCGATCAAGGTCCGCAACGCGCATGAAATGGTGTTGTGGTGGGATGCTCAGGTGCCCGACCGCCTTCAGTGGTGCGGGGGACAGGCGGCCTGACCAGCAAGGATGGGGTAGCGGAAGATGGACAAGCAGCAGGAGTTCGTGCTCCGGACGTTGGAGGAGCGCGACATCCGGTTCGTACGCCTGTGGTTCACGGACGTGCTGGGCTTCCTCAAGTCCGTGGCCGTGGCCCCCGCCGAGCTGGAGCAGGCCTTCGACGAGGGCATCGGCTTCGACGGCTCCGCCATCGAGGGCTTCGCCCGGGTCTACGAGTCCGACATGATCGCCAAGCCGGACCCCTCCACCTTCCAGGTCCTGCCGTGGCGCGCGGAGACCCCCGGCACCGCCCGCATGTTCTGCGACATCCTCATGCCGGACGGCTCCCCCTCCTTCGCCGACCCGCGCTACGTCCTGAAGCGTGCCCTGGCCCGCACCTCCGACCTGGGCTTCACCTTCTACACCCACCCGGAGATCGAGTTCTTCCTCCTGAAGGACCGCCCCCTCGACGGCTCCCGCCCGACGCCCGCCGACAACTCCGGGTACTTCGACCACACCCCGACCAACGTCGGCATGGACTTCCGCCGCCAGGCGATCACCATGCTCGAGTCGATGGGCATCTCGGTGGAGTTCTCCCACCACGAGGGCGCCCCCGGCCAGCAGGAGATCGACCTGCGCTACGCCGACGCGCTCTCCACGGCCGACAACATCATGACGTTCCGCCTGGTCATGAAGCAGGTGGCGCTGGAGCAGGGGGTGCAGGCGACCTTCATGCCGAAGCCTTTCTCCGAGCACCCCGGCAGTGGCATGCACACGCACCTCTCCCTCTTCGAGGGCGACCGCAACGCCTTCTACGAGTCGGGCGCGGAGTACCAGCTCTCCAAGGTCGGCCGCTCCTTCATCGCCGGCCTGCTCCGGCACGCGGCGGAGATCTCGGCGGTCACCAACCAGTGGGTGAACTCCTACAAGCGCATCTGGGGCGGCTCCGAGCGCACGGCCGGCGCCGGCGGCGAGGCCCCCTCCTACATCTGCTGGGGTCACAACAACCGCTCGGCCCTGGTCCGCGTCCCCATGTACAAGCCCGGCAAGACGGGCTCCGCCCGCGTGGAGGTCCGCTCCCTGGACTCGGGCGCGAACCCGTACCTGGCCTACGCCCTGCTCCTGGCCGCCGGCCTGAAGGGCATCGAGGAGGGTTACGAACTCCCGCCGGGCGCCGAGGACGACGTCTGGGCGCTGTCCAACGCCGAGCGCCGCGCGATGGGCATCGAGCCCCTCCCGCAGAACCTCGGCGAGGCCCTGACCCTGATGGAGAGCAGCGACCTGGTCGCCGAGACCCTCGGCGAACACGTCTTCGACTTCTTCCTGCGCAACAAGCGCCAGGAGTGGGAGGAGTACCGCAGCGAGGTCACCGCCTTCGAGCTGCGGAAGAACCTGCCGGTGCTGTAAACGCAGGTCAGAGCGGGTTTCCCGCTGATTCGGCGGATGGGGCCGACGGTCGCGGACCGTCGGCCCCATCGCGTCTCACCGACCCTGGGCCGTCTCTGGGCCGCCCGGCGCCGGATCGGTGCCCTCGTGCGGGCCGTCCACGGCCTTCCGGGCCCGTGCGTCGCTGCTCGGCGTGAATGCCGTGTTCGCGGGCCCGACCAAAAGGCGTGCCCGGAGCACGACAGCCCTGATGCGAACCGCGCCGTAGTGACACGCCAGGGCAGGCCCTCGTGGCAGTCAGAGACCGTCGGCATCACCGGAGCGGCCGAGGCATTCGTCCGCCACCGCGCCCGTCCCGCAGGAAGGTCGCGCCGCCCCCGGTGGGCTGCCTGAGGTAGGCCGCATCGTCCCAGACCGCCCGGGCGGCTTTCACCGTATTGGGGAGGGGGGTGGTGGGTGATCGGTATCGGTGATCTCCGGGGCGGTGACCTGCGTAAGCGATCAAGTGGGGGTGTCTCGGCGCCTGACTGGGTGACATATGTGGCGAATCTTCAGGTTGCGGAACTGACGGACTGTCGGTTGCCTCGTGAGCGGAACACAGGAGAGGTGCCGCGCAGACAGGCCGGACACTGTTCCGTTGGAGGATTCACATGCGTTACACACACATGGGTGCAGGTATCGGCCTGGCTCTCGGTGCGCTCGGACTGCAGATCCCGGCCGCTGCCGCATCTGACGACTCCGATGTCCGTATCGACCCGTGGAACGCCCACCCGGGTTCCACGGTCACGGTCAGTACGAGCGCCTGCGACCCTGAGGCGGACTACGGCAAGGGCTGGTCGGAGCTGGGAGGAGAGTTCCACCTCTTCGAAGGCGACGAGGAGGGGGTGCTCACCGGCCACTTCCAGATCCCGGAAGGAACCAGGCCGGGCAACGACACAGTCACCCTGAAGTGTCCGCCACTGACCCAGGTCACGGAGACGTACCGGGTCACCGGCCGCCCTCCGACCGGCTCGGTCAGTGCCGGCTTCGGACCGGCCGATGACACGGGTACGGGGCTCGCCCTGGGCGGTGGGCTGCTTGTCACGGCCGCCGCCGGAGGTGCGGTCTGGATGTGCCGCCGCCCGAACGGCAACCGGACCTGACCGGCCGACTCCGCCGGCACCCGCCACAAGGCACCCGCCACAACGCACCCGTCACAACGCACCCGCCGTGAAGCAAAGGCCCGACCGCGATGGCACCCAGACGCCACACCGGCGCTTCCCGAGATCCGTTCGTCCCCGCCGTGCTCTTCCTGGTCTGCGTCATGGCGGCAGGTGCGGTGATGCTGGTCAGCGGGCTGCACGACGAGCAGCCACCGCAGCCGTCGGCGGCCCAGGCCCTCTCGGCCTCCGCAGACCCCACCCGCTCCACGGTCCGTCCGCTGCCCCCCGCGGATCCGGTCCGGCTCCGGATCGCCGCCATCGGTGTGAACGCCCCGATGACACGCGTGGGCCTCGACGCGGCCGGGGCGCTACGCACCCCACCGCGTGGCAAACCCGGCTTCGCCGGCTGGTACGGCGACGGCACGGCTCCCGGCTCGGCAGGAACCGCCGTCGCCACCGGGCATGTGGACACACCCACCGGCGACCCCGGTGTCTTCTACGACCTCGGCGCCCTGACCCCGGGCGCCACCATCGAGATCAGCCGGGCGGACCGGCGCACGGCGGTGTTCGCCGTCCGTGCCGTCGAGCTGTACGACAGGAAGAAGTTCCCCAGCCAGAAGGTCTACGGCGGTTCCGGCCGGCCCGAACTCCGGTTGATCACCTGTGGTGGCGGCTACACCAAGCGCAGCGGCTACCTGAGCAACGTCGTGGTCTACGCGACGCTGACCGCGGTGACCTAGGGGGTTTCGCCCGCCCCGCCTATCCCACGTAGGCCGGCGACACGGCCGCCGTGCTGATCCGCCGGGCCCGCCCCGACCCGTCCGCCGGAACCTCGTACAGGTCGGCGCCGTAGTCCCCGGGCAGGGCGTACACGAGCGTACGGGTGTCCCGCCAGACCACCTGGTCGTCCACGCTCTTCGGTTCGGCGAGCGGAGTCTCGCGCATCGTCCGCAGGTCGAGCACGTACAGGTGCCAGGGGGCGTCCTTCGGCAGCCCCTCGACCCGCTTCTTGTAGGCGACCCGGGTGCCGTCGGGGGACAGGGACGGGCACTCCACGTTGGCGTGCAGCGTGGTGACGGTACGGGCCCGCAGATCACCGCGGACCAGGTACGTCCGCCCCTTGGTCGCCATGGTCGCGTAGAACGTGCGGTCGTCCGCCGCGAACGTCACCCCCCAGAAGTTCACGTCCGCCGCCCGGTACGGGTGCCCGTCCCTGACGATCCGGAAGGCCTCCAGGGAGGGGATCAGTTCGCCGCTGCGGGTGTCCACGATCGCCGCGCGCGTGGAGAAGTTCGTACCGGCGTACGAGTCACCGCCCACGAACGCCGTCCAGGCCGCGAAGTGACCGGTGGGGGAGACGCGGGCGCGGGACGGGATGCCCGGGACGTCGTAGCGGTCCACGGTCCGCAGGCGCGCGTCCAGGATCAGCGCGCGGTAGGTGTCCGAGACCGGCCCGTGCACCGCCTGCAGGCACACTCCGGTGCCCGAAGCGGCGTAGAAGCGCAGGCACTTCAGGCCGGACGCGGTGCGCGGGCCGGCCGGGCCGGCCGCCGGGACGCTCGTCAGCTCGTCCCGGTGCGGGCCCCACGCCATGTTGCGGAACACCATGCGGCCGTGCCCGCTCAGCGTCACCGTTCCCGGCGTGACCCGCGGACCGCCCGCCCGGGTGTGGTCACGCCGGTCGGCCCGGGCCGAGGCGTGCAGCACGGAGGCCAGAGCGACCGCCGCCAGCACGGCGACGGCCGACACCAGGATCAGGACGCGATGGCGAACGGTCATGCGGTCACCGTCCCCTTCGGACGCAGGGTGAGGGAGAACGCGGCACACAGGGCCAGCGCCACCGCGGCCCCGGCCAGTGCCGCCCGGTCGCCCCACACCGTCCAGGCCGCGCCGAACAGCAGCGAGCAGGCGAAGCGCGCCAGAGCCTGCCCCGTCTGCACCACGGCGAGCCCCGAGGAGCGCAGGGCCTCCGGTACCCCGTCCGAGGCCGCCGCCATGAGCACCCCGTCGGTGGCCGCGTAGAAGCCGCCGTGCAGGGCGAGGACGACGTAGGGCAGGGCGGTGCCGTGCCAGGAGGTGAGCAGGAGCCCGTACGCGAGCAGCAGGCCGCCGTGCCCGGCCAGGAAGACCGTCCACCTCCCCACCCGGTCCGCGAGCCGGCCGAGCGGCACCGCGAGCAGCAGGAACGCGCCCGCCGTGCCGAGCGGCAGCAGCGCGAACCAGCGGTCGGGAACGCCGAGCCGGCGCTGGAGCAGCAGATAGACGAAGGAGTCGCTGACCGTGGCGAGGCCCAGCAGCAGCGCGCAGACGGTGACCCGGCGCAGATCACGGCGGCGCAGCAGCCCCACGGCCGCCCGCAGGGTGGGCCGCTCGGCCGGCGCCGCCCCGCCCCTGCCTCCGGGGACGAACAGCACCAGCACCAGGACCCCCAGCACGGCCACGCAGAAGCTGACGGTGAACACCGCGTCGTAGCCGTCCACCGTGGCCCGCAGGATCAGGAAGGCCACGAGCGGGCCGAACAGGGCGCCCGCGGTGTCCATCGCGCGATGCACGCCGAAGGCCCGCCCGCGGGACTCGGCCGTGCTCGCCAGCGAGATCAGCGCGTCCCGGGGAGCCGTGCGCAGCCCCTTCCCGGTGCGGTCGGCGGCGAGGATCAGCCCGATCGGGGTCAGCGAATGGGCCACCAGCAGCAGCGGCTTGCACACCGCCGACACGGCGTACCCGAACCCGGCGACCCACTTGTGCCGCCCGCCGCCCCGGTCGGCGAGATGCCCGCCCACGAGCCGGACGAGTGCCGAGAACCCGTTGTAGACGCCGTCCAGCAGCCCGAAGCCCAGCGGGGAGAGGCCGAGCCCGGACACCAGGTACAACGGCAGCACCGCCGTGACCATCTCGGACGACACGTCGGTGACCAGGCTGACCGTCCCGAGGGCGAGGACGGTGGGCGCGACCGCGGCACGACGCCGCCCGGCGGAAGGCCGGACGGCGCCGTCAGCGGACGTTGCGCGACTGTCCGCTACGTACACGTCAGGGCGCCCAGATGCCGGTGATGTCCTTGGCGGAGGCCGCGTTGCCCGCGTGCGCGGTCAGCCCCTGGGTGTCCTCCAGGGTGCGCAGCAGGTCGTAGTGGTTGTACGTGGTCGACGAGCTGGATCCGGCCGTCACCGGCTGCCCGTACAGCACGGTCGGGATCCGGTTGCCGCTGAGCCGGTTGTCCTCGTCGAAGGTGACGACGAGCAGGCTGTTGTGGGTCTTGGCCCAGGTCGCGTACGCGCCCAGGTTGTTCTGCAGCCAGGTGTCACCGGTGGACACCGAGCAGTCGTGCATGTCGCTGCACAGGTTCGGGACCACGAACGACATCTGGGGCAGGGTCGAGTAGTCCGTCGGGAACTGGGCGAACGTCTTCGCGCTCGACGTCGGTACGTTGCTGAACCCGAACCAGGGGTTGTGCTTGCGCGCGTACTTGCCGCTGCTGCACGTGGTCGAACCCTGGCTGGGCAGCGTCTCGTTGTAGCTGGCCCAGCTGCGTCCGGCGGCGATCACCTCGGAGGCCAGGTTCGGCGCGGACGAGAAGCCCGGGGTGTAACAGCTGTCGTCGGTGATGCCCTGCGTCGAACCGGAGAACAGGGCGAAGTAGTTGGGCTGGCTCGGGTGGGTCTCGGCGTACGCCTGGGACAGGTTGGCGCCGCCGGTCTTCAGCGAGTTGATGTACGGCGCGCTGGAGGAGCCGATGACCTGGCTGTAGGCGTGGTTCTCGAACACCACCACGACGACGTGATCAGGACTGGGCACGGAGCCCGCGGCGTGCGCGGACTCGCCGCCGAGCCCGGCCCACAGCCCGACCGCGGCCGCGGCGAGGGCCGTTGCGGACGCCACGACGGTTCGGGCACGGCGATACACGGAACTGCCGGACACATCAACCTCCGGAGGTGGGGAGATACGGGGCTGGCGGTGCGGACAGAGCATGCTCACGCCACCATTCCCGTGCCCCACGTAAGTCAACCTCGCGGGTGAAGACCGGATGAACGACGGGTACTCACGCCCCGCATGACCGGTACCCGCCCTCCCTCACCCCCGGCCCCGAGGCGGAGGCCTTCGTCCGTGCCGCCCGGGAACGCGCCCAGAACTGATCCGGAATCAGGAATCAGGAATCACGTGCACGCGCCCGTGCCGGGGCTCCCGGCGAGTACTACGGCGAGAAGTTCGGACACGCCGTCGAACGGATCACCGGCGCCCCGCGCGCGACAGGACGTCTGGATCGGCCAGGCGGCCCAGCGGATCCGCGCCTGCGCACCCGTGCCGGAGCTTCCCCGGTGAACCTCGCGGACAACCACGTGCCGAGTTCCGTGCGCAGCCTGCGGCACAGCACGGTCGGCGCCTTCGTGCGCTGCCGGGGACTGCCCGGGCCGCCGGGCTCGCGCTGCTGCCCGCACTGGTGGCCACCGCCTTCGCCGGGCAGCGCGTGGCGCTGCCCGAGTTCCGCTTCCTGGTCGACTTCAGCGTGCCGGTGGCCGAGGTGGTACCGCTCGCCCACGCGGTCATCCTCGCCACCACGCTCTTCTCACCCATGGCCGACCTGGAGCAGACGTCGGCCCAGCCGATGAGCCGCCACCGGGGCGTGTACCTCGTGGCCCTGCTGGCCCTCGCCCTGGCTCTGAGCGCGCTCCCCCTGCTCGCCGGGGCCACGACGGACGTGGTCGCCTCGGCCGCCCGCAACGTCGTCGGCTACCTGGGCCTCGCCATGATCGGTGCCCGGCTCTTCGGCAGCGGCCTGTCCTGGCTGCTCCCGCTGACCGTCTTCGGCCCCACCCTGCTCATGGGCGTACGCAGCGACAACACCCCGGAGCCCTGGGCCTGGTCCCTGCACCCGCCCGGCAGCACCTCGGCCGCGGTGCTGGCCACGGCACTCTGGCTGGCCGGCGCGTACGCGGCCGCGACGGGCCGGCCCCGGCAGACGGAACGAGCCGAGCAGAACTGACGAGCCGAGCAGAACTGCCGAGCAGAACCAGGGAGGCGGCGCACCGGCACACGCGGCCACCGCGGGCCCGCCCCGGGCCCCGCACCGCCACCGCCGCCCGGCCGGCCGCCCCTCCTCCGGTTAGGCTCTGGCCAGGACGACCTGCATGTGAGAGACAGGAGAGGCCGAGAATGACGCCGGGGCGCAGAAGCAGCACCTTCACCCGCCTGCTCCGGCACGGCTTCACCGACCCCTCCGCCGCCGAGCGCCTCCTGGACGGCCCCGAGCTGGCCCCCGTCCGCGACGACCCGGTCCTGCTGGAGGCCCTGGGCGCCACCGCCGACCCGGACCTCGCCCTGCACGGCCTGGTCCGCCTCCTGGAGGCCCAGGAGGGCCCCACCGCCCACCGCGAACTGCTGGACACCCTGATAGCGGCCAAGCCCCTGCGCGACCGCCTCCTGGGCGTCCTCGGCGCCTCCGCCGCCCTCGCCGACCACCTCGCCCGCCACCCCCGCGACTGGCAGGCCCTGGTCACCTACGAGCCGCGCGACCTGCACCCCGGCGTGGCGGAGTTCGAACGCGGCCTCGCCGAGGCCACCGACCCCGTCTCCCTCCGCGTCGCCTACCGCCGCTGCCTGCTGTCCATCGCGGCCCGGGACGTCTGCGGCACCACGGACGTCGCCGAGTCGGCCGCCGAACTCGCCGACCTCGCCACCGCCACCCTCCGCGCCGCCCTGGCCCTGGCGAGTGCCAAGGCCCCCGAGGACGCCGCGGCCTGCCGCCTCGCGGTGATCGCGATGGGCAAGTGCGGCGGCCACGAGCTGAACTACGTCTCCGACGTGGACGTGATCTTCGTGGCCGAGGCAGCCGACGGCGTCGCCGAGGCCAAGGCCCTCGGATCCGCGACGAAACTCGCCTCGCACCTCATGCGGATCTGCTCCGAGACCACCGTCGAGGGCTCCATCTGGCCGGTGGACGCCAATCTCCGTCCCGAGGGCCGCAACGGCCCCCTCGTCCGCACCCTCAGCAGCCACCTCGCCTACTACCAGCGCTGGGCCAAGACCTGGGAGTTCCAGGCCCTCCTCAAGGCCCGCCCGGTGGCCGGCGACCCGGACCTCGGCCAGGCGTACGTCGACGCGCTCGAACCCCTGGTGTGGAAGGCGGCGGAACGCGAGAACTTCGTGCCGGACGTGCAGAAGATGCGCCGCCGGGTGGTGGAGAACATCCCCGCCGCCGAGATCGAGAGAGAGCTGAAGCTGGGCCCGGGCGGCCTCCGCGACGTCGAGTTCGCCGTCCAGCTCCTCCAGCTGGTGCACGGCCGCACGGACGCCTCCCTGCGCAGCGGCACCACCCTGGACGCCCTCCAGGCCCTGGCCGCCGGCGGCTACGTCGGCCGCGAGGACGCCGCCCGCCTCGACGAGGCGTACCGCTTCCTGCGCTCCATGGAACACCGCATCCAGCTCTACCGCCTGCGACGCACCCACCTCGTCCCCGAGGCGGAACCGGACCTGCGCCGCCTCGGCCGCTCCCTCGGCCTGCGCACCGACCCGGTGACCGACCTGAACCGCGAATGGAAGCGGCACACCGGCGTCGTACGGCGACTGCACGAGAAGCTCTTCTACCGCCCGCTGCTCGACGCGGTGGCCCAACTGGCTCCCGGCGAGACCCGCCTGAGCCCCGTGGCGGCCCGCGAACGCCTGGTCGCCCTCGGCTACGCCGACCCGGCCGCGGCCCTGCGCCACCTCGAGGCACTGGCCTCCGGCGTGACCCGCAAGGCGGCGATCCAGCGCACCCTGCTGCCGGTCCTGCTGGGCTGGTTCGCCGATTCGGCGGACCCCGACGCGGGCCTGCTGAACTTCCGCAAGGTCTCCGACGCCCTCGGCAAGACCCCCTGGTACCTCCGGCTCCTCAGGGACGAGGGCGCGGCGGCCGAGAACCTCGCCCGCGTGCTGTCGGCGGGCCGTCTCGCCCCCGACCTGCTGATGCGCGCCCCCGAGGCGGTGGCCCTGCTCGGCGACGGCGACGGCGGCGGCCTGGAGCCCCGCGACCGCGCCCCGCTCGAGCAGGAGATCCTCGCCGCGGTGGGCCGCGCGGAGAACGCCGAGCAGGGCGTGACCGCGGCCCGCGGCGTGCGCCGCCGCGAGCTGTTCCGCACCGCCGCCGCCGACATCGTCGGCTCCTACGGCACCGAGACCAGCCCCGCCGAGGCCGACCAGGGCGCCCTGGTGGACCGGGTCGGCGCGGCCGTCTCCGACCTCACCGCGGCCACCCTCGCCGGCACGCTGCGCGCGGTCGTCCGCGAGGGCTGGGGCGACACCCTGCCCACCCGGTTCGCGATCATCGGGATGGGCCGCTTCGGCGGCCACGAGCTGGGATACGGCTCCGACGCGGACGTGCTGTTCGTCCACGAGCCGCAGGACGGCGTGGACGAGCACGAGGCGTCCGCCGCCGCCGGCAAGGTCGTCGCCGAGATGCGCCGCCTGCTGCAACTGCCCAGCGCCGATCCGCCGTTGATCATCGACGCCGACCTGCGCCCGGAGGGCAAGTCGGGTCCGCTGGTGCGCACCCTGAAGTCGTACGAGGCCTACTACCGCCGCTGGTCCCTGGTCTGGGAGTCACAGGCGCTGCTGCGGGCCGAGCCGGTCGCCGGCGACGAGGACCTCGGCCGCCGCTTCACCGAGCTGATCGACCCGCTGCGCTACCCGGCGCAGGGGCTGGGCGACGAGTCCGTCCGCGAGATCCGCCGGCTGAAGGCGCGCATGGAGTCCGAGCGCCTGCCGCGCGGCGCCGACCCCAAGCTGCACACCAAGCTGGGACCCGGCGGGCTGTCCGACGTCGAGTGGACCGTGCAGCTGTTCCAGCTCCGGCACGGCCACCGGGTGCCGGGCCTGCGCACCACCCGCACCCGCCAGGCGCTGTCCGCGGTGCGCGCGGCCGGGCTCCTGAGCGCCGAGGAGACGGAGATCCTGGACGAGGCGTGGGTGCTGGCCACCCGGGTGCGCAACGCGGTCATGCTGGTCCGCGGGCGGGCCGGGGACACCTTCCCCACCGAGCCCCGCGAGCTGGCCGCGGTGGGCCGCTACCTGGGCTACGGAGAAGGGCATGTCGGCGACATGCTGGACGCCTACCGCCGTACCACCCGCAGGGCGCGCACGGTGGTGGAGGAGCTGTTCTACGGCGACGGGGCCTGAGCCGGCCGCGGCGCCCTGGCCGGCGCCGGAGCCGGCAGGGCGTGGGGCAGGGCGCCGTACCAGAGCCGGGCCACCGTGAGGCCGAAGGCCAGGCAGAGGACGCCGCCCACCGCGTCCAGCCAGAAGTGGTTGGCCGTGGCGACGATCACCAGCAGGGTGGCCGCCGGATACAGCAGGGCCAGCAGCCGCACCCACGGCACCGACGCCAGCGCGAAGATCGTCAGCCCGCACCACAGCGACCAGCCGATGTGCATCGACGGCATCGCCGCGTACTGGTTGGACATGTGCTTGAGGTCGCCGGAGGCCATGGAGCCCCACGTGTGGTGCACCATCACGGTGTCCACGAAGTACCCGCCGCGCATCAACCGGGGCGGCGCGAGCGGGAACAGATAGTAACCGACCAGGGCCACACCCGTGGTCGCGAACAGCACCAGCCGGGCTGCCGCGTACCGGCCGGGATGCCACCGGTACAGCCACACCAGCACGCCCAGCGTGATGACGAAGTGCAGGGTGGCGTAGTAGTAGTTCATGCCCACGATCAGCCAAGACGCCGAGTTCACGGTGTGGTTGACCGAGCGTTCGACGGCGATGCCCAGCGCGTGCTCGACGCGCCAGATCCAGTCCGCGTTGCGCAGCGCCGCGTCCCGCTGCTCCGGGACGGCGTTGCGGATCAGTGAGTACGTCCAGTAACTCACCGCGATCAGAAGGGCCTCGAACCACAGCCGGGGCCGCCGCGGGCGGCGCAGCCGGTCCAGTACGCCCCGTCCGTCCTCGCCCGTGACGGCCCGCGGATCGGCCGCCTCCTCGCGACCTTCCTGCTCTGTCACGGTCGAGTCACTCATAGGCATCAAGTCTGCCAGACAAGGCTTCCTCGCCCGATCATCCCAAGGTCGGGTTCGCCACGCACCTTCTACGGCGTACGGAGGACATGCGGGGCCGAAGCGGTCGAACCACGCACCACCAGCTCCGGCATGAACACGAATTCACTGTGCGGCGCGGGCGTCCCGCCGATCTCCTCCAGCAACGCGCGCACCGCCGCCTGCCCCATCGCCGGGACCGGCTTGCGGACCGTGGTCAGCGGCGGGTCGGTGAAGGCGATCAGCGGGGAGTCGTCGAACCCGACGACCGACACGTCCCGCGGCACCTCCAGGCCCCGCTGCCGCGCCGCCCGTATCGCCCCGAGGGCCATCATGTCGCTGGCGCAGACCACCGCCGTGCAGTCCCGGTCGATCAGCGCCGTCGCGGCCGCCTGGCCGCCCTCCAGCGTGTACAGCGAGTGCTGGATCAGCTCCGTCTCGACGGTCTGCGCGGCCAGCCCCAGCTGGTCGTGCACCGCGCGCACGAAACCCTCGATCTTGCGCTGCACCGGCACGAACCGCTTCGGCCCGAGCGCCAGCCCGATCCGGGTGTGCCCCAGCGACACCAGGTGCGTCACCGCCAGCGTCATCGCGGCGCGGTCGTCGGGGGAGATGAACGGCGCCTGCACCTTCGGCGAGAACCCGTCCACCAGCACGTACGGCACGCCCTGCGCCCGCAGCCGGTCGTAGCGCTGCATGTCGGCGGTGGTGTCCGCGTGCAGCCCGGAGACGTAGATGATCCCGGCGACCCCGCGGTCCACCAGCATCTCGGTCAGCTCGTCCTCGGTCGACCCGCCCGGGGTCTGCGTGGCGAGCACCGGCGTGTAGCCCTGGCGGGTCAGCGCCTGGCCGATGACCTGGGCCAGGGCCGGGAATATGGGGTTCTCCAGCTCCGGCGTGATCAGGCCCACCAGGCCCTCGCTGCGTTGCCGCAGCCGTACCGGGCGCTCATAGCCGAGCACGTCCAGCGCGGCGAGCACGGACTGGCGGGTGGTGGCGGCGACGCCCGGCTTCCCGTTGAGGACCCGGCTGACAGTCGCTTCGCTCACCCCCGCCTGCGCAGCGATGTCGGCAAGCCGTGTGGTCACGGCACTGGACTGTACCGGTCGTCTGCCGCCTTGCACACCGGCCGGACGCCGGGGGCGGGCGACCGAACGGCCTGCCGTGGGTTGCTGCCTCATCGCGCTCCCTCGGATTCATGGTGGCAAGAGCCTGCAAAGTCTTGCACAACTGTCGTCTTGCCCGCTCAACGGCTTCACTCCACGGTTGCGTCGCGGTCGACGGCCGGTCACGGGCGGGTAACCATCGTGTTCCCTTGCACTTTTTTTCTGCAAGGTCTTTCGCAACGCTTACATGGCTGTTACGTTCCCACTCGCCCGGCGGCCGCAACGGCGCAGTCGGCAAGACGGCAGGGACGGACGGGACCGCTCCTGCACCACACGGGCTAAACCCTCAAGGAGAACTCATGCGGCGTGGCATAGCGGCCTCCGCGCTGGTGGCGTCCCTCGCCCTCACGGCGACGGCGTGCGGCGGAAGCGACAGCGACAGCGGTAAGGCGGACGGCCCGGTCACCATCACCTGGTGGGACACCTCCAACGCCACCAATGAGGCACCGACGTACCAGGCCCTGGTCAAGCAGTTCGAGGCCGCCAACAAGGACATCAAGGTCAAGTACGTCAACGTCCCCTTCGACCAGGCGCAGAACAAGTTCGACACGGCCGCCGGCGCCAAGGGCGCCCCGGACATCCTGCGCTCCGAGGTCGGCTGGACCCCCGCCTTCGCCAAGAAGGGCTTCTTCCTGCCGCTGGACGGCACCGAGGCCCTCGCCGACCAGGCCAAGTTCCAGCCGAACCTGATCAAGCAGGCCCAGTACGAGGGCAAGACCTACGGCGTGCCGCTGGTCACCGACACCCTGGCCCTGGTGTACAACAAGGCCCTGTTCAAGAAGGCCGGCATCAGCGAGGCCCCCAAGACCTGGGACGAGCTGAAGTCCGACGCCGCGAAGATCACGGCCAAGACCAAGATCGACGGCTACTGGGGCTCCACCCAGGCCTACTACGCCCAGAGCTTCCTCTACGGCGAGGGCGCGGACACCGTCGACGCCTCCGCCAAGAAGATCACCGTCGACTCGGCCGCCGCCAAGAAGGCCTACGGCACCTGGCTGAGCACGTTCTCCGGCAAGGGCCTGCACAAGGCCGACACCACCGCCGACGCCTACGCCCACATCCAGGACGCGTTCGTCAACGGCAAGGTCGCCGCGATCATCCAGGGTCCCTGGGAGATCACGAACTTCTACAAGGGCAGCGCCTTCAAGGACAAGTCCAACCTCGGCATCGCCACCGTCCCGGCCGGTTCCGCCGGCAAGGCGGGCGCCCCGACCGGCGGCCACAACCTCTCGGTCTACGCCGGCTCGGACAAGGCCCACCAGGACGCGGCCCTGAAGTTCGTGAAGTTCATGACCTCGGCGAAGTCCCAGGAGGCCATCGCCCTGAAGAACTCCACGCTGCCCACCCGTGACGACGCCTACACCGCCCAGGTCAAGGCCGACCCCGGTATCGCCGGCTACCAGGGCGTCCTGCCCGCCGCCCAGCCCCGCCCGGCCCTGCCCGAGTACAGCTCCCTGTGGGGTCCGCTCGACACCGAGCTGCCCAAGGTCGCCGGCGGCAAGGAGTCGCTGGACAAGGGCCTGAGCAACGCCGAGCTGGCCATCGCCAAGCTGGTGCCCGACTTCAGCAAGTGAGCCCGGGTGGCCGTCGGATCCTCCCTGTACAAGAAGGGGGGGAAGGATCCGGCGGCCACCGCCCTGTGCCCAGCCCAACTCCTTGATCCAATGAAGGTGTCGAACCATGACAGTCGCCATCGACCGCGCGACCGGCAAGCGCCGCGGTGACCGCGCGCCTCGGCCCGGGCTGGGGCAGCGCCTGAAGAACGGCTTCCACAAGCACTGGTACGCCTACGCGATGATCGCCCCGGTGGTCGTCGTGCTCGGCGGCATCGTGGCCTATCCGCTGCTGCGCGGCTTCTACCTCACCCTCACCGACGCCAACAGCCTCAACTCGGCGCGCACGATCGGCGTCAACCACATCGACGCCACCTACAAGTTCATCGGCCTGGACAACTACCAGGACATCCTCTTCGGCCCGACGGCGTACGACCGGTTCTGGTCGCACTTCCTGTGGACCGTCTTCTGGACGGCCGCCTGTGTGGTCCTGCACTACACCATCGGCCTCGGCCTCGCGCTCATGCTCAACCAGAAGCTGCGCGGCCGCACCTTGTACCGGCTGGTCCTCGTCCTGCCCTGGGCCGTGCCGGCCTTCGTCACCGTCTTCTCCTGGCGGATCATGCTCGCCGACTCCGGCGTGCTCAACCAGGTGCTCGGCGCCATGCACCTGCCTCAGCCGCAGTGGCTGGAGGACACCTTCTGGCAGCGGTTCGCCGCGATCATGGTCAACACCTGGTGCGGTGTCCCCTTCATGATGCTGTCGCTGCTCGGCGGCCTGCAGTCCATCGACCCCTCCCTCTACGAGGCCGCCGAGATGGACGGCGCGAGCGCCTGGCAGCGCTTCCGGCACGTCACCCTGCCGGGCCTGCGCTCGGTCAGCTCCACCGTCGTCCTGCTCGGCATCATCTGGACCTTCAACCAGTTCGCGATCATCTTCCTGCTGTTCGGCCCGACCAGCGCGCCCGACGCCCAGATCCTCGTCACCTGGGCCTACTTCCTGGGCTTCGGACAGCAGCCGCGCGACTTCGCCCAGTCCGCCGCGTACGGCGTACTGCTGCTGTCGATCCTGACCGTGTTCACCTCCTTCTACTTCCGCTGGCTGAAGCGCAATGACCAGCTCGCCGTCTGACGCCGCAGGAGCCGCCGCCATGAGCACCACGACCCTCGAAAAGACACAGACGGAGCCGGCCCCCGCCACCCAGCCCCGGCGCCGCACCCGCGGACGGGGCGAGCGCGGCCCGCTCGGCACCGCCCTCCTGCACGGCGGCCTCGCCGTGGCGAGCCTGATCGCGCTGGCCCCGGTGGCCTGGCTGTTCTTCCTGTCCCTCGGCCCGGACAAGGACGACTACCTGCACCCCGGCGAGATCCTGGGCAAGCTGACCTTCTCCAACTACAGCTTCGTGCTGCAGCACACCGCCTTCTTCGACTGGTTCAAGTCGACGATGATCGTGGCCGGCGGCACCACCCTGATCGGTGTCCTCGTCGCCGCCACCACCGGATACGCGGTCTCGCGCATGCGTTTCCCGGGCTACAAGTCGCTGATGTGGGTGCTGCTGCTCACCCAGGCCTTCCCGATCGCCATCCTGATCGTGCCGATGTACGAGATCTTCAGCGAACTCGGTCTCATCGACACCTACTGGTCGCTGATCGTCATCAACTGCACCACGGCCGTGCCCTACAGCGCCTGGCTGCTCAAGGGGTACTTCGACACCATCCCCTTCGAGATCGACGAGGCGGGACGGGTGGACGGGCTCAGCCCCTTCGGCACCTTCTTCCGGCTGATCCTCCCGCTGGCCCGGCCCGGGCTGGCCGTGGCCGCCTTCTACAACTTCATCACCGCCGTCGGCGAGGTGGCCTTCGCGACCACCTTCATGCTGGACGACTCGAAGTACACCTTCGCCGTCGGTCTGCAGAGCTTCGTCAGCGAGCACGACGCCCAGTGGAACTACATGGCCGCCACCGCGGTGCTGATCGCGATACCCGTGTCCGTGTTCTTCTACCTCGTCCAGAAGAACCTCGTCACCGGTCTCACCGCCGGCGGCACGAAGGGCTGACGCCCTCCTGGGAAAGAGGCTCCCGCGCGCCTGGTCGCGCGGGTAGGCGGCCGCGGTGCCCATCCGACCCCGCAGACACCGCGGCCGCCTCGCACACCCGGTCCCCGGATCCGCCGCCGCACCCACGCCCACCATGACCCGAACTCCCTTACGTACCAAGGACGCCATGAGCCAGCAGCACCCTGCAGCCCCGGCCACCGACTCAGCCGTCGCCACCGTCGCCCCGCGCCGCGACTGGTGGCGGGACGCGGTCATCTACCAGGTCTATCCGCGCAGCTTCGCCGACAGCAACGGCGACGGCATGGGCGACCTGGAGGGCGTACGCTCCCGCCTGCCCTACCTGCGCGACCTCGGCGTCGACGCCGTGTGGCTCAGCCCCTTCTACGCCTCCCCGCAGGCCGACGCCGGCTACGACGTCGCCGACTATCGTGCCGTCGACCCGATGTTCGGCAACCTGCTCGACGCCGACGCGCTGATCCGCGACGCCCGCGAACTGGGCCTGCGCATCATCGTCGACCTGGTCCCCAACCACTCCTCCGACCAGCACGAGTGGTTCAAGCGCGCCCTCGCCGACGGCCCCGGCTCCCCGCTCCGCGAGCGCTACCACTTCCGCCCCGGCAAGGGGAAGAACGGCGAACTCCCGCCCAACGACTGGGAGTCCATCTTCGGCGGCCCGGCCTGGACCCGGGTCACCGAGCCCGACGGCACGCCCGGCGAGTGGTACCTGCACCTCTTCGCCCCCGAGCAGCCCGACTTCAACTGGGAGCACCCGGCGGTCGGCGACGAGTTCCGCTCCATCCTCCGCTTCTGGCTGGACATGGGAGTGGACGGCTTCCGCATCGACGTCGCCCACGGACTGGTGAAGGCCGACGGCCTCCCGGACCTCGGCTCCCACGACCAGCTGAAGCTGCTGGGCAACGATGTCATGCCGTTCTTCGACCAGGACGGCGTGCACGCCATCTACCGCCAGTGGCGCACGATCCTCGACGAGTACGCCGGCGAGCGCATCTTCGTGGCGGAGGCCTGGACCCCGACCGTCGAGCGGACCGCCAACTACGTCCGCCCCGACGAACTCCACCAGGCCTTCAACTTCCAGTACCTGGGCACCGAGTGGGACGCGGACGAACTGCGTACGGTCATCGACCGCACCCTGGAGGCGATGCGCCCCGTCGGCGCCCCCGCCACCTGGGTGCTCTCCAACCACGACGTCACCCGGCACGCGACGCGCTTCGCCAACCCGCCCGGCCTCGGCACCCAGATCCGCACGGCCGGCGACCGCGAACTGGGCCTGCGCCGGGCCCGCGCCGCCACCCTCCTCATGCTCGCGCTGCCCGGCTCGGCGTACATCTACCAGGGCGAGGAACTGGGCCTGCCGGACGTGGTGGACCTCCCCGACGAGGTGCGCCAGGACCCCGCGTTCTTCCGGGGCGCCGGCCAGGACGGCTTCCGCGACGGCTGCCGGGTGCCGATCCCGTGGACCCGCGCGGGCTCCTCGTACGGCTTCGGCAGCAGCGGCAGCTGGCTGCCCCAGCCGTCGGCCTGGGCCGAGCTGAGCGTCGAGGCGCAGACGGGCGTGCCGGGCTCGACGCTGGAGCTGTACCGCTCGGCGCTGAGCGCCCGCCGCTCACAGCCCGACCTGGGAGCGGGTGACGCGGTGGAGTGGCTCCGTGCCCCCGAGGGCGTCCTGGCCTTCCGCCGCGGTGAGTTCGTGTGTGTCGCCAACACGAGCGGCGAGTCCGTGACCACCCCGTCCTACGGCCGCGTCCTGCTGACCAGCGGCGAGGTGACCGAGGCCGACGGCGAGGCGAAGGTGCCGGCCGACACGACGGTGTGGTGGACGACGGTGGCCTGACGGTCTGTCTGAAACTTCTTGCATCAACTTCACAACGGCCCGCTGTCTTCCGGACAGCGGGCCTTTAACATCTGCGTCACCGCAAGTTTGCTGAAACATTTCAGCAAGCGCCTTCAAGGACGAAGGACCCCCACATGGCACGCAGAACACTCCCCATGGCACTCGCCCTCGCGGCCGCGGCAGCGGTTGGCATGAACCCGACTACCGCGCAGGCCTCCCCACCCGGGACCAAGGACGTCACCGCCGTCCTCTTCGAGTGGAAGTACTCCTCGGTCGCCCGCGAGTGCACCAGCGCCCTCGGCCCCGCCGGCTACGGTTACGTGCAGGTCTCCCCGCCCGCCGAGCACATACAGGGCTCGCAGTGGTGGACGTCGTACCAGCCGGTGTCGTACAAGATCGCGGGCCGCCTCGGCGACCGCACCGCGTTCCAGAACATGGTGAACACCTGCCACGCGGCCGGCGTGAAGGTCGTGGTCGACACGGTCGTCAACCACATGTCGGCAGGCGGCGGCACGGGAACCGGCGGCTCGTCGTACACGAAGTACGACTACCCCGGCCTGTACTCCTCCCACGACTTCGACGACTGCACGTCCCAGGTCACCAACTACCAGGACCGCTGGAACGTCCAGCACTGCGAACTGGTGGGCCTGGCCGACCTGGACACGGGCGAGGAGTACGTCCGCAAGACCATCGCCGGCTACATGAACGACCTGCTGACGCTGGGCGTGGACGGCTTCCGCATCGACGCGGCCAAGCACATCCCCGCGGCGGACCTGGCGAACATCAAGACCCGCCTGACCAACCCTTCCGTCTACTGGAAGCAGGAGGTCATCTACGGCGCGAACGAGGCCGTCCAGCCGTCCGAGTACACCGGCAACGGAGACGTCCAGGAGTTCCGCTACGCCTACGACCTCAAGCGCGTCTTCAGCAGCGAGAAGCTGGCGTACCTGAGCAACTACGGCGAGGGCTGGGGCTACCTGAGCAGCTCGGTGGCCGGGGTCTTCGTGGACAACCACGACACCGAGCGGGGCGGCAGCACCCTGAACTACAAGTCGGGCGCCGCCTACACCCTGGCCAACGTCTTCATGCTGGCGTACCCCTACGGCGCCCCCGACGTCAACTCCGGCTACGAGTGGTCGGACGCCGACGCGGGCCCGCCCAACGGCGGCACCGTCAACGCCTGCTGGCAGGACGGCTGGAAGTGCCAGCACGCCTGGCCGGAGATCAAGTCCATGGTCGCCTTCCGCAACGCGACCCGCGGCCAGGCGGTCTCCGACTGGTGGGACAACGGCAACGACGCGATCGCGTTCGGCCGCGGCAGCAAGGGCTTCGTGGCGATCAACCACGAGACCGGCAGCCTGACCAGGACCTACCAGACCTCCCTGCCCGCGGGCGCGTACTGCAACGTGCAGAACAACACGACGGTGACGGTGAACTCCAGCGGGCAGTTCACGGCGACGCTGGGGTCCGACACGGCCCTGGCGGTCTATGCGGGCAAGTCGAGCTGCTGACCGTACCGACGGCCGGGCCCACCTCGTCCTGCTCGCGGCCTGCGTAGCGCGAGGTGGGTGCCGGCCCCCGGTGACCCCGGGTGGGAGAGGCCGGGCAGGGCCGTCCGCACGGGGCCGACCGGAGCAACTCCGTGTGCGCGGTTCCGGCACCCGTTCGAGGCTGGCTCCATGAGCATCCGTCCATGGGTCGTCGTCGAGGCACCGGACGGTCGTGGTCTTCGCCGGGTCACCATCGACGGGGAGACCGTGGGCAGTGCCTGGTCGCTGCGCGAACTGCGAAAGCTGCTGGACCGCCGCGGTCACCCGGACGTGGACGTCGAGGACCCGGCGTCCGTGTGCTGGCGCGGCGGGGACAGCGGTACCTGGCCCGCCCGGTCCTGGCGAAGGCGCGCGACCGGCGTTCTCATGGCGCTGGGGCTGGTCGCGTCCGCGGTCCTCAACGCGGTGATCGGATGGCCGGACGTCTTCGGCGCCCTGACTTTTGCCCAACGGATAACCGGGGCCCTGTTCGTCCTGTCCGCTCTGGTGCAGGCCGCGGCAGCGGTCTCGGTACTCGACCACTGGGGAAGACGGCAGTACAAAATCTCCGGTGCGATCGTCCTGCTCGGTGTCCTCATATCATTCGTCACCGACGGCATCCTCCTTCTGATGTGGCTCGAGGAACGGGAATACACGCCCTACATGCTGGCGTTCATGCCGCTCGGATGCTGGTCGCTCTGGGCGCTCTTCCTGCTGGTCCGGGAAAAATCATGGAAGGGAATTCCGCAACCCAAGAGATTTGCGGCCGGCGTATTCGTGTCGGCCCTGTTGACTTCTCTCAGTCTGGCGTACTCGACCATGTACCAACCAGCAGTGGCCCCCATGCGTTTCGCGCTGAAGGCGGGATTCGGGACGGCGCGGGCCGACCGTGGGCGCCCCTACGTCCAGATCCCGCTGAAGCTCTCCGTCAAGAACACCGGAGAGGTCTCGGTGTACATCATCATCAATGACTTCACGGTGTACGGCAGAACTGCCAAGTATTCCGAGCGGGGTAATCTGCTCAAGGAACAGTGGAAGAAGAGCTTCGAGGAGGGCGGTGAGACGAAAGAGGAGGCGGAACGCCACGTCGATCGACTCGGATACACGCCGATAAGCAGCGGGCGGTTCTACAGGCCTGGTGAAGTCCTCGGCAGCGGGCAGGAGGACGCTCGGGTGCACGTGTTCGAGATCCCCGAGAACGTCCAGTACGACCTGCTCCGCGTCGACCTGCAGATCACATACATGAGGCAGGACCGGGGGCGGATCGACGTGGGGAAATTCAGTGAGGCACACGCCTCGTGGATCAAGGGGAGCCGGTACTACTGCCATCCGGCGTTGTGCGGGGAAACGCTCAGATATCACGGCGCGGTGCGCCACAACAGCAATCTGGTCAACGTGACGCGCAGGCCACGGTATGTGACAGCGGAGTGGTCGCCGAAGACAGGCCCCAAGTACTCCATTTCCTCCTCTTATGACTTCGCCGGCGGAAGGGGTGCGGGTGATCCTGCCGAAGAAAGCAGAGAAGTGGACAGGTTCGGTGCCTCCACGGTCTACGCCTCTTCGGAGGTGTCCGTGGCGGAGCTGCTGAGGTCTATTCCTTCTCCTCGGCCATCTTGACCCAGGAGCCCGATTCGACCCCGAGATCCCGGTCGAGTTGCAGGGCCGCCCGCAGGCAATCACGCCCCGGAGGGCCGAGGGCCCCGAAGAGTTCACCGGCCGGCAGGGAATCGGCGAGCTTCGGGATGAGGAGTCTGATTTCCAGTGGAGCGTCGTCGGGTTGCTCGTTCAGCAACTGGACGAGTACGTCGAGAGAATCGTCGTTCCCTGTTTCGTTCGATTTCCAGAAATCATTGACGCCTTCGCTCTCCCACTTCTCGGGTATCACACTCTTCAGATCGCTGTTCAGGGTGTCGTCCGAGACGGCGTCGAAGACCGCGTTGGTGCAGACCCTGGCCGCCTTCGGGAGCGGTTCGTCCGGCAGGCCCTGAGCGGAGGCGGCCTCCTCCTGCTTCTCCTTCATCCGGCGGATCCGCTCGTCCGAGTCGTCCTGATCCTCCCGAGGCGAACCGGCGTCGCGCGTGGTGGTCGCGAGATCCTTCCGGTCCTCGTCGGATGTGTCCGGGTCGCTGATGATGGCCAGCGAAGCGGTCATCGCCCTCGCGAGCTCGAAGGTCTTCGCATCAGGGTGACGGGTGACGGCGGAGTTCACGTCGTTCACGATCCCGATCAGCTGTCCCCGCAGCCCCTGCGGCGTATCGCGGTCGCCGATCATGTCCAGGACGGATGCCGACCTCTGTGCGACCAAGGCGTACGCGCGCCGCTGCTCGGGCGATGTCCCTCCCTGGTTCGCCGCGTCCAGCGTCGTGGTCACCTGCTTCACGAGCCCGGTCAACTGCTCCTGCAGCGCCGGAGGCGTCTGTGGATCGGCGATCACGTCCAGCGTGGAACTCAGCGCCTGTGCGGTCCTGATGACGCCGTCACGCTCCTGCGGGGAGGTCCCCGGGTCCTCCACCGCCTCCAGGGCGGTGGTCAGTTGGTCCACGCTCGGGGCCAGCTCCTCCGGAACCTCCTCCCCCTGCTGGTCCAGGTCTCCCGTCACTTCGTCGATGTCTTCCTTCTGCTGCGTCACGGCGTGGGACGCCGACGTACCGCTCTCGCCGGGACTGGGCGGCTCCTCGGTGTCCGACGTCTCGCTCGGTTGCGACGTCTCGCTCGGTTGCGGCGTCTCGCTCGGGCTCGTGGTCCCGTTCGGTGTGGAAGTGGTCCCGTTCGGTGGGGAAGGAGGAGGTGATGTCGTCGAGGGTGGAGTGCTCGGCGTCGGCGAGGGAGGTGAGGCCGTGGCCGACGGAGCGCTCGGCGTCGACGGGGGAGCAGACGTCGGCGACGGAGGCGAGGGTGAAGGAGGAGTCGACCGGAGGGACAGCTCCGCCCCGGCCTCGCTGTGGACCTGAGGAACCGGCAGAGCGGTCGCGGGAGCCGCGGGCAACGCGAGTGCCGCGGTCAGGGCTGATGCGCTGGTCAAGTGGAAGACGTGTCGCCTGGTGATTCTGGACATAGTGCATCCGGACGGGCTGTGCGTCGCACTGCTGGGTCGGTGGCGGACAGAACGCTCCGAGGGCGGTCCGACGGTCTGGTCCGCGCTGAGGTCCGCTGCGCCGCTGCAAAAGCCGCTGCAAGACCCACTCTTCACCCGTTCGGCGCATCACGCAACGGGAGCCCGAGCGCCGCGGCGGGCCCCTGGACGTCTCCGGGTCGACGCAGCGGGTGAAAGTTGTTGCCATCGCTTTCAGGACTCTTGCTGTAAGCCTTTCGTCAGCGATACGGTCACGCGGGCGCCCGGCGGCGATGGCGTGTCGCGGCGTTGGGGTCGGACCCAAGAGAGCCGCTTTCGCTAGGAGTTACCGCCTGTGATACCCAGATGGCCGGCGCCACGGACGCGCCGTACCCCACGAGCGAGACGAGCCGCGGCCGTCACCGCCGCAGCCCTCACCGCAGCACTGATCCAGCCACTGGCCGCCCACGCCGCAACCCCGCCCCCGCCCCCCTCGGACGCGAGGCTCGCCGCACAGCCCGCGCGGCACGACGACACCCGCGAGCAGTTCTACTTCGTCATGCCGGACCGTTTCGCCAACGGCGACACGTCCAACGACAAGGGCGGGCTCACCGGCTCACGGCTGAGCACCGGCTACGACCCCACCGACAAGGGCTTCTACCAGGGCGGCGACCTCAAGGGTCTGGCCAAGCGGCTCGACTACATCAAGGGCCTCGGCACCACCGCCATCTGGATGGCCCCCATCTTCGAGAACCGCCCGGTGCAGGGCACCGGCGCCAACGCCTCCGCCGGCTACCACGGTTACTGGATCACCGACTTCACCCGGGTCGACCCGCACTTCGGCACCAACAAGGACCTGCAGACCCTCATCTCCAAGGCGCACGCCAAGGGCATGAAGGTCTTCTTCGACGTCATCACCAACCACACCGCCGACGTCGTGGACTACGAGGAGAAGTCGTACGACTACCTCTCCAAGGGTGCCTTCCCGTACCTGACCAAGGACGGGAAGCCGTTCGACGACAGCGACTACGCGGACGGCGGCGGGAAGTTCCCGGCCGTCGGTACCGGCTCCTTCCCGCGCACGCCGAAGGTCGCCGGCCAGAGCAAGGTCCCGGCCTGGCTCAACGACCCGACGATGTACCACAACCGGGGCGACTCGACCTATGCCGGAGAGTCGACCACGTACGGAGACTTCTCCGGCCTCGACGACCTGTGGACCGAGCGTCCCGAGGTCGTCCACGGCATGGAGAAGATCTACGAGCGGTGGGTGCGGGACTTCGGCATCGACGGATTCCGGATCGACACCGTCAAGCACGTGAACATGGAGTTCTGGACCCAGTGGGCGACCGCGCTGGACAAGTACGCGGCCGCGCACGGGCGGAAGAACTTCTTCATGTTCGGCGAGGTCTACTCCGCCGACACCTCCGTCACCTCCCCGTACGTCACCCAGGGCCGACTGGACGCCACCCTCGACTTCCCCTTCCAGGACGCGGCCCGCGCCTACGCCTCCCAGGGCGGCAGCGCGCGGAAGCTCGCGAGCGTCTTCGGTGACGACTACCGGTACACGACCGACAAGGCCAACGCGTACGAGCAGGTCACCTTCCTCGGCAACCACGACATGGGCCGCATCGGGTACTTCCTGAAGCAGGACAACCCGAAGGCGACCGACGCCGAGATCCTCGCCAAGGACCGGCTCGCCAACGAGCTGATGTTCCTCAGCCGGGGCAACCCGGTCGTCTACTACGGCGACGAGCAGGGCTTCACCGGCTCCGGCGGTGACAAGGACGCCCGCCAGACGATGTTCGCCTCCCGGGTCGCCGACTACCTCGACGACGACGAGATCGGCACCGACCGCACCCACGGGAGCGACGCCTACGACACCAAGGCCCCGCTGTACCGGGAGATCGCCTCCCTCGCCAAGCTCCGCAAGGCCGAGCCGGCCCTGACGGACGGCGTGCAGAGCGAGCGGTACGCGGCCGACGGCGCCGGTGTGTACGCCTTCACCCGTACGGACGCCAGGACCGGCCAGGAATACGTCGTCGCCTTCAACAACGCGGGCGAGGCCAAGACGGCCACCTTCGCGACCGGCTCGGCGAACGCGTCGTACCGGGGCATCCACGGGGCCACCGGCACGCTGACGTCCGACGCCGACCGCAAGGTCACCGTCACCGTCCCGGCCGGCTCCGCCGTCGTCTACAAGGCCACCGGCACCCTCGCCGCGCCCGCCACCGAGCCGACGATCACCCTCGAGGCCCCGGCCACCGGAGCCACCGGGACCGTGGACGTCACCGCCGACGTCGACGGCGGACAGCTCAACCGCGTCGTCTTCGCCGCCCAGGTCGGCGACGGCTCGTGGAAGACGCTCGGCTCCGCCGACCACGCCCCCTACAAGGTCACCCAGACCATCGGCAAGGACGTGCCGGCCGGCACCGCCCTGCGCTACAAGGCCGTCGTGATCGACTCGGCCGGGCACACCGCGAGCGCCGCTGCGGGCAGCACCACCGGCACCCCGCCCGCGCCCGAGGTCCCCACGGCCTCCTCCCGGGACTACGCGATCGTCCACTACCAGCGCACCGACGGCGACTACGCCGACTGGGGCCTGTACGCCTGGGGAGACCTCGCCGACGGCGAGGCCACGAACTGGCCGGCCAGCCACCCCTTCACCGGCCGGGACGCCTACGGAGCCTTCGCCTACGTCAAGCTCAGGCCCGGTGCCTCGAACGTCAGCTTCCTGGTCATCGACAAGGACGGCACCAAGGACGTCTCCGCCGACCGGAGCATCGACGTCACCAGGACGGGCGAGGTGTGGGTCGAGCAGGGCAAGGCCGACGTGCTCACCGAGAGGCCCGACCTCCCGGCCCAGGACACCACCAAGGCCGTCCTCCACTACCACCGCGCCGACGGGAACTACGACGGCTGGGGCCTGCACGTCTGGACGGGTGCCGCGCACCCCACCGACTGGTCGGACCCGCTGAAGCCGGTGAAGACTGATGCCTATGGCGCGGTCTACGAGGTACCGCTCACCGCGGGTGCCACCAGCCTCAGCTACATCATCCACAAGGGCGACGACAAGGATCTGCCCACCGACCAGTCCCTGGACCTCAAGGCCGACGGCACTGAGGTGTGGCTGTTGAACGGCCAGGAGGAGCACCTGCTGCCGCAGCCCGCGGGCAGTGCCGCCGCCCTCGACCTGACCACCTCCAAGGCGGTCTGGATCGACCGGGACACCCTCGCCTGGAACGGCGTCGACGGCGCCGCCTCCACCCAGCTGCTGTACTCCGGCAACGGCTCGATCGCCGTCAAGGACGGGACGCTGACCAGCGACGACGAGCGCTGGCTGCGACTGGCGAAGACCACCCTCAGCGACGCCCAGAAGGCGAAGTTCCCGCACCTGAAGGACTACACCGCCTGGTCCGTCGACCCGCGCGACCGGGACCGGGTGCGGGAGGCCGTCCAGGGGCAGCTCGTCGCCTCGCAGCGCGCGGCCAACGGTGCCGTGCTCGCCGCGACCGGGGTGCAGACCGCCGGCGTGCTGGACGACCTCTACCCCGGCGCCAGGAAGGCCGCGCTCGGGCCGGTGTTCCACGACGGCAGGCCCACGCTCTCCGTCTGGGCGCCGACGGCCCGGTCCGTCCGGCTCGACCTGGACGGCCGTGACGTCCCGATGCACCGGAACGACGCCACCGGCGTCTGGTCCGTCACCGGACCGGCGTCCTGGAAGGGCAAGCCCTACCGGTACGTCGTGAAGGTCTGGGCGCCCAGCGTCCGGAAGATGGTCACCAACCAGGTCACCGACCCGTACTCGGTCGCCCTCACCGCCGACTCCGAGCGCAGTCTCGTCGTCGACCTGGACGACAGGTCCCTCGCGCCGAACGGCTGGCCGACCCTGCGCAAGCCCACGGCCGTACCGCTGAAGGACGCGCAGATCCAGGAGCTGCACATCCGGGACTTCTCGGTCGAGGACCGCACCTCGAAGCACCCGGGCACCTACCTGGCCTTCACGGACAGGAACAGCGACGGCTCCGAGCACCTCAGGCGGCTCGCGAAGTCGGGCACCTCCTACGTGCACCTGCTCCCCGCCTTCGACATCGCCACCCTCCCCGAGAAGAAGGCCGACCAGGCCACCACCGACTGCGATCTGGCGTCCTACCCCGCCGACTCCGACAAGCAGCAGGAGTGCGTGGCGAAGATCGCCGCGAAGGACGCCTACAACTGGGGCTACGACCCGTTCCACTACACGGTCCCCGAGGGCTCGTACGCCACCGACCCCGACGGCACGGCCCGTACGGTCCAGTTCCGCAAGATGGTCCAGGCCCTCAACCAGGACGGCCTCAGGGTCGTCATGGACGTCGTCTACAACCACACCGCCGCGAGCGGCCAGGCGGACACCTCCGTCCTGGACCGGATCGTGCCCGGCTACTACCAGCGGCTCCTCGCCGACGGCTCGGTGGCCAACAGCACCTGCTGCGCCAACACCGCGCCGGAGAACGCGATGATGGGCAAGCTGGTCGTGGACTCGATCGTCACCTGGGCGAAGCAGTACAAGGTCGACGGGTTCCGCTTCGACCTCATGGGCCACCACCCGAAGGCCAACATCCTGGCGGTCAGGAAGGCCCTGGACGCGCTGACCCCCGCCAAGGACGGCGTCGACGGCAAGAAGATCATCCTCTACGGCGAGGGCTGGAACTTCGGCGAGGTCGCGGACGACGCCCGCTTCGTGCAGGCCACGCAGAAGAACATGGCCGGCACCGGGATCGCCACCTTCTCCGACCGCGCCCGTGACGCCGTGCGCGGCGGCGGCCCCTTCGACGCGGACCCCGGCGTCCAGGGCTTCGCGTCCGGGCTGTACACCGACCCCAACGCCACGACGGCGAACGGCACGTCGGCGGAGCAGAAGGCGCGGCTGCTGCACTACCAGGACCTGATCAAGGTCGGGCTGACCGGCAACCTCGCCCGGTACCGCTTCACGGACACGGACGGCAAGGAGGTCACCGGCGCGCAGGTGGACTACAACGGCGCGCCCGCCGGATACGCGGACGCTCCTGGCGACGCCCTCGCCTATGTGGACGCCCACGACAACGAGTCGCTGTTCGACGCGCTGACCTACAAGCTCTCGAAGGGTACGCCCGCCGCCGACCGGGCTCGGATGCAGGTGCTCGCGATGGCCACGGCCGCGCTCTCGCAGGGGCCGTCCCTGTCCCAGGCGGGCACCGACCTGCTCCGCTCGAAGTCGCTGGACCGCAACTCCTTCGACAGCGGGGACTGGTTCAACGCCATCCACTGGGACTGCGCCGACGGCAACGGCTTCGGGCGCGGGCTGCCCCCGGCCGCCGACAACGCGTCCAAGTGGGACTACGCGAGGCCGCTGCTCGGCACGGTCACGGTGGGCTGCCCGCAGATCACCGGGGCCTCGGCCGCGTACCAGGACCTGCTGAAGATCCGTACGAGCGAGAAGGCCTTCTCCCTCGGTACGGCCGCGCGGGTGCAGGACCGGCTGTCCTTCCCGCTGTCCGGCAAGGACGAGACACCCGGTGTGATCACCATGCGGCTCGGTGACCTGGTCGTGGTCTTCAACGCCACCCCGCAGCAGCAGGAGCAGCGGATCGGCGACCTCGCCGGGACGCGGTACCGGCTGCACCCGGTGCAGGCCGCGGGCGCGGACGCGGTGGTGCGGACCTCCTCCTACGCGGCGGGCTCGGGCACGTTCACCGTGCCGGCGCGGACCGTGGCGGTCTTCACCCGGGTGGGGAACTAGGGTGAGGCCGTTGCCGTAGAACAGGAGTGCGCATGCCGCAGATCACCGTCGACTACTCCGACACCATGGAGAACGCCTTCGACCGCGAGGGCTTCGCCAGGGCGCTGCACGAGGCGACCGTGGAGATCGCGGCGGCGAAGCCGGAGGCCTGCAAGACGCAGTTCCGGCCGAGCGCGTACACGGTGTTCGGGTACGAGGATCCCGGGGCGCGCGGGCACGCCATCGTGCACGTGACGATCGGGCTCCTCGCCGGACGCAGCGACGAGACCAAGGCGAAGCTGACGGAGGCCGCACTGGAGCTGCTCCGCGAGCACGTCGAGGAGGCGGCGTTCACCCTGCACGCCTCCGCCGAGATCCGGGACCTCGACGCGTCGTACCGGAAGTTCGACCGGTAGGCGGTCAGGTCGCGAGGGACATGAGCCGGCCGACCAGCTCCGCGAAGGGGCCGTCGGCCGGCTCGTTCTCGACCATCGTGCGCAGCAGGGCCGCCATGTCCTCGTCGTGGGCCGCGCTGACGGCGGCCAGCGCCGCGAAGTCGTGCACGAGCTGGACTTCCAGCTCGGCGCGCGGGACACGCCGGCCGTCCAGCCAGAGCAGCGCGGTGGACTCGGCGAGCGAGATCCACGAGCGGACGACCAGCTCCAGCCGCGGGGACGCCCCGGTCACGCCCAGGTGCGACAGCATCTGTTCGTAGGCGGCCTGCCGCACGGAGTCGATGAGCGCGTTGGTGGCCGAGACGTGGTCCTTCGTGTGGACGCCGTCCACGGAGACCGCCGGGCCACCGCGCAACAGCGCCGAGAAACCGGGGCCGTGCTCGTCGACGAAGTCGAAGAAGCGGCGCATCACCCGCAGCAGCCGGGCGCCGAGCGGGCCCTCGTGCGGCTCGGCGAAGCGCCCCGCGAGGTCCTCCGCGGCACGCTTGAGCGCGGCTTCGTACAGGCTGAGTTTGCCGGGGAAATAGTGGTAGACCAGGGGGCGTGAGATGCCCGCCGCCGACGCTATCTCATCGATGGAGACCTCGTCGGGCGAGCGCCTGCTGAACAGTTCGAGGGCGACGCCGATGAGCTGCTGCCGCCGCTCCTCGACGCCCATCCTGCGGCGAACCCCGGTACTCATGCGAACACCTTACCGATCGGATCCGGCCGTCGATGTTCACATGTCGAGCACCAGGCGATCGCTTCTGGCCCGCGACACGCAGATGAGCAGGGAGTCGGCCCGTTCCGCGTCCGTCAGCAGCTCGTCCCGATGATCGATCTCGCCCTCCAGCACGCGCTGTTGGCAGGTGCCGCAGAAGCCCTGTTCACAGGAGTAGGCGGTGTTCGGCAGCTCGCGGCGCACGGCGGCCAGCAGGGTGGAGTCGGCGGGCACCGTGAACGTCCGTCCGCTGCGCCGCAGTTCCACCTCGAACTCCGCGTTCCCGTCGGCCGACGTCCGGGGCGCGAACCGCTCCAGGTGCAGCGTGGCGCCCGCGGGCAGGCGGGCCTCGACCGCCGTCATCAGGCCCTCGGGACCGCAGCAGTAGACCGCCGTCCCCCGCGGCACGCCCGCGAACAGCGCGGCCAGGTCCGGCCGTCCGTCCTCGTCCTCGGCGACCAGCGTCAGCCGGTCCCCGGCCAGCTTGCGGACCTCCTCCAGGAACGGCATCGAGGCCCGGCTCCGCCCGCCGTACAGCAGCCGCCAGTCGGTGCCGTGCGGCAGGGCCCGCAGCATGGGCAGGATCGGGGTGATGCCGATGCCGCCCGCGACGAAGACGTACGAGGGTGCCGGCACGAGGGGGAAACGATTCCTCGGCCCGCGCACCTCCAGCTCCATGCCCTCGGCGAGCTGCCCGTGCACCTCACGGGAGCCGCCCCGGCCGTCCTCGACCAGCCGCGTGGCGACCGTGTAGGAGGAGGCGTCCTCCGGGTCCCCGCACAGGGAGTACTGCCGCACGAGTCCGGAGGGCAGCACGAGATCGAGGTGCGCTCCGGGCTCCCAGCCCGGCAGACCGCGGCCTTCCAGACGCAGTTGTACGACCCCGTCGGCGATCGTCTCGTGGGAGGCGAGCAGCAGCCGCAGGGCCCGCGAACGCGGCCGGCCGGAGATCGGCTGGTCGAGGGCGGGCATCGGCCACAGCGGGGAGACCTGGACGCGGCGGCGCAGGGCCTGCCGGGTCAGCAGGGCGGCGCCCGCGACGAGGGCGACGGTACGCAGCTTCGGCATCACGACCCCGCCTTCTCCGCGGCGAGCGCGGCGGGGGAGGAGGCCAGGTAGGCAACGGCCTGGGCGGTGGAGCACTCGTGGGAGGGGTGGTAGGCGCGGCTGAGGTAGCGCGGGATGGACTTCAGCATGTCCCCGGTGGCGGGCAGGGTGCCCTGCCGGCCGCGCTGGTGGAAGTCCCTGAAGGACGCCTTGCCGTCGGCCAGCGTCGGGTCGTTCTCCATGAAGAAGCGGGTCCCGCGCTGCCACAGGAACACCAGCGCGGAGAAGGCCGCGGCCCAGGTGCGCACCCGGCGCCGGTAGCTGCCGTCGACATGCTCGAACAGGTCGAAGGCGACCGAGCGGTGCTCGACCTCCTCGGCGCCGTGCCAGCGCAGCAGGTCCAGCATGGTCGGGTCGGCACCGCGCCGGTCCAGCTCGGCCGCGTTGAGCACCCAGTCGCCGAGGAAGGCGGTGTAGTGCTCGATGGCCGCGATGAGGGCCACCCGCTCCAGCAGCCACCAGCGGCGGGCCTTGCCCGGCGGCAATGTGCGGTCGCCGAGCAGCTTCTCGAAGAACCAGTCGACCTGCGCGGTGTACGGCGTCGGGTCGAGGCCCAGCTCGCGCAGGTGCGGCAGGACCTCGTCGTGGGCCTGGGAGTGCATGGCCTCCTGCCCGATGAAGCCGACGACGTCCTCGCGGAGCCGGTCGTCCCGGATCAGCGGCAGCGCCTGCTTGTACACGTGCACGAACCACCGCTCACCGGCGGGCAGCAGGAGGTGCAGCACGTTGATGGTGTGCGTGGTGAACGGGTCGCCGGGCACCCAGTGCAGCGGGGTGTCCTCCCACGAGAAGGACACGTTGCGGGCCTTGAGCGGGACGCGCTCGGACTCCACCGGCCGGGCCTGCGTGTGAGACATGGCGTCAATGTACTGATGGGTAGGGCGCCTGAGAACCCCTGCGGCCAAGCTTGTTTACGCTGGTGTCAGCAACCGCTCAGTGCAGCCCGCGGATGCGCCGCCCGTCGGCCAGGGTGCCCGTCAGGTCGGCCCGGGCCCCCTGCTCGGCCCGAGCGGCCAGCAACGGCCCCCGCCCGGCGGCGGTGACCCCACCCGTCGCCGAGACCGACGAGGTCCCCTCGCTGCCGGCCGCCAGCAGGTACCAGTTCCCGGCGCCGGACTTCCACAGCACCCCGGCCAGCACATGGGGATCACGCGGCCCGCACGCCGGCACGTTGGTGCCCTTGGCGACGACCGTAGCGGCCGGCCTGCCCGGGATGCGGAACTGGGCCAGCGCGGCCGTCCCCCGGCCCCGCCAGGTCTCGGCCCGGGTGCACACCCAGTCGCCCGCCCCGCTGCCGTCGGGCAGCGGCTGCCGGGCGTAGGCCCAGGCGTTGACGCTGCGGATGCCCGCCGAGCGCTCGGCCGCCAGCGAGCAGGCGAACGGCGCCCACGCCCGCAGCCCCTCGACACCGGACACCTCACCGGCCGAGCCCGGGCGGCCCGCGGTGAGGTGGGCCGGGACCAGCTCGCCGAGGTCGGTGGCGAGCCGGGTGCCGGAGGCGTCGGTCAGCTCCAGCACGTTCCACGAGGCGCAGGCGCCGGGCTGCAGCGCGGAGCTGGCCAGTGGTGCGGTGACACCGTCCGTGAGGGTCAGCGGCGTCGCCGCCGAGTCCGGCTTCATCAGGTCCCGCGCGGCCGCCTTGCGCACCCAGGGGGCGAACAGATAGCGGACGTTGCTGTCGGAGCGGCCCAGTACCAGCGCGCTCGCCTCGGCATCGGTCGCGCCGTCGACGCGGGCGAAGTCGAGGGCCGCGCCCTGGGTGCCGTTCTCCGGCTCGGCGTAGCGGGCGATGCGCAGGCCGTCGTAGAGGATCACCACGCGGGCGTTGTCGACCACACCCGCGTACAGCAGCTGGGGCGGTCCGGCCGGGCCGCCGGTCTGGGTGCCGGGGGTCGCCGAGACGTGGACCGCCTCGCCGGGGCGGGCCCAGACAGCCAGGGCGCGGCGCAGCAGGGCCAGGTCGCCGGTGAGCGGGCCGCGCGCGGGCCACACGGAGAAGTCGGTGCGTGCCGCGGACTCCCAGGCGGCGGCGGGGACGCGGGTCAGTTTTCCGGGGTCGAGGGCGGCCTGAGCGGCCGGGTTCCCGGCGTAGGCGGGCGCGGCGGCACCGTCGGGCTCCCAGCCGCCGCTCGGCAGGGCGGCCAGCACCCCGCACACCGCGAGGGCGGCGGCCGCGGTGAGGACGGCCTTGGCGTGCTGGCGGCGCCGCATCAGGTCGGTGGGCCGGGCCTGCAGCGTGCAGGGGTCGAACTCGGGGGAGCGGAGCAGTGCGGGCTGCGCGGGCACTCCGTTCGCCGAGGCCAGCGCTCCGCCCGGGTCGTCGACGCCGGCGGCCTCGAGGATCCCGTGGACGTCGGCGTCGGGCAGCCCCTCCAGGCCGCGCAGCACATAGGCGGCACGGGCCGGGCCGGACAGGGCCGACAGCCGCTGGTCCAGGGCGAGTTCGTCGGCGCCGCCCGAACGCGGGAACAGCCTCAGCCCCCACACCTGGGGCAGCGACGGCGGCAGTGCGGACAGCCGGGGCAGGCGCCGGCGGGGACGGGCCGCCTCCAGGGCCGTACGCAGAACGCGCTCGCGGAGGTAGGCGTACCCGGGGTCGTCCTCCCGCCCCGAAGGCTGGGCCGGGAGCCCGGACGGCTGCTTGCGGCCCCGCGGCAGGGCGCGCTGGGTGAGGGAGTGTGCGGTCAGTACCCGGCGGCTGCGGCCGAGGCCGGGTGGCAGTACCAGGTAGGCGATCCGGACCAGTCGGGGGTAGTGCTCGACGAGCGCGGCCTCGGCCTGCTCGACGTCGACCGGTCCGGCGGAGGCGGGTGCGTGACGCTGGGCTACATCCTGTGACTGCACGTCCGGGAGAACGAGCGAACCGGTGGGAGGTCACCGCCGGACGGGTGGTTATGCCTCCGGATCCGCCTTCGGTTCCGCCTTCGGGTCGGTCTCCGGTCCCGTCTCCGGGCCGACCAGTGCGCGCGCGTAGGTGGCCATCGACCGCTGGTAGCGCGGCAGATGGGGAGCCAGGGCGCCGAGGACGAGGGACAGGCCCTCGCGGTCGCGGCCGAGACTGGACAGGCACAGTGCGAGACAGGCCCGTACCGCGTCGTCCAACTCGTCGGAGAGGGCGTCCAGTTCGGGGGTGAGCAGCTGCACGCCCTGCTCGGCCTGCCCGATGTTGCGGAGCGAACTCGACAGCTGGATCCTGGCCCGCCGCCCCTTGTAGCCGGCGAGTCCCCGCGCGAGCGCCTCCCGGTACAGCGGTACCGCCTTGTCCGAGTGCCCGGTCGAGTCCCAGGCGCAGGCCTGCTCGAAGGGGCCCAGCGGGCTGTCGTCCGGCAACTCGGCGACGAGCGTGTCGATCACCGCGCGGAACTCGTGCGCGCGCTCCTCCGGCCAGTCGTCGAAGGAGGCCCAGGCGGCGGTCACGCGGTCTTCCCAGTTCTGGTTCACCAGGGCACTTTCGCACACGCGTGCGCGTCCGGTCAGCGGATTTGAGCGCAGCCCGCGCGAGAGCCGTATCCGTTGGACGGGGTCCCGCGCCGGGGCTCCACGCGGCATGCTTGGCCCACCAGGACCGGAGGAACAGATGAGGTTGACGAGAGTGCTGCTCGGCGCCGTAGCCGTGTGCGCGCTGGCGGGCTGCGGCGCGGGCGGGGACACCGAGGCGGCGCCGCCCACCGCGACCGGCAGCCTGGAGAGCCTGGCGGCCGAGGTGAAGTGCAAGCCGAACATACAGACCGACGCCGACGAGATCCGCCAGGCCATCTGCAGGAACGGTGACGGCAGGTTCATCCTGGCCACCTTCGCCACCGACCGCGGCCAGCGCGAGTGGATCAACGACGCGAAGGACTACGGCGGTCACTACCTCGTGGGCCGCAAATGGGTGGCCGTCGGCGACGACGGGGTGGTCAAGGCGCTGCGCGGCACGCTCGGCGGCGAGATGGAGACCGGCGTCGACCATCACGCGCACAGCGGCTGACGCGCTCGGCGGGCACGGCGAAGGCCGGTGACGGGAGGGGGTTCCGTCACCGGCCTTCTGTCATGGGCCTACTGCGGGGTCAGGAGCAGTTCTGACCTCGGTTGATGCAGTTGGCGATCTTGTTGGCCAGGCCGTTCTTCGTGACGCTGATGAAGTCGTCGTGGTCCGTGGCCGCCTTGTGCAGCTGCTCCGGGAATCCGTCCACGGCGTAGGCGTTCTTCACCTGGCCGTTCTGAATGGTCGGCGGGGTGATGTTGTACACCAGGCGCATCGTCAGCTGCGGGATCGCCTTGAACCCGTTCCCGCAGACACCGCTCGCGGGGTCCGCGAACGCGACGTGCGTGCGGTGGTTGGCGCTGTCGGCGTTCTGCCCGTCCCAGCAGCTCTGGAAGGCGAACGTGCGCACCACCTTGCTGCCCTGCGGGCAGATCGGGTACTGCGTCGTCAGCTGCACCTTGTTCTCGAAGCCGGTGCAGCTCCAGTGCGCGTTGGCGTTCGCCAGACCGTTGGTGGTGGTCTTGGCGTCACCGGTGATGATGCGCAGGAACTGCGGCATCGCGACGACCTTGCTCGCCGGGCTGCCCACGTACTTGATCTGGGCCTGCACCGGGGTCAGGATCTTGCCGACGTTGCCTTCCTTGCCGCCGCCGTCCTTGTTCTGGTCGAAGTCCTGGGTACCGTCCTGGATGCGGACCACCGGCCAGTAGTACGACGACAGGTCGTTCCTGTTCTGGCAGCTGGTGCCGCCCTGCAGGAACGTGTTGTTGCTGGAGAACGCGTTGACCTTCTGGTTGCCGACGTAGTCGTGCAGGTGGTGGGCGCCGTTGGTCACGCCGGGCGCCACGATCACGTTGTCGGTGTTGAAGTTCTTGTTCGCGTTCACACCGCAGCGCGTGGTGAACGAGCCCGTCGAGGCGTTGCCCGACCTGTTCGGCTTGCCCTGGACGTTCGCCGGGACCTTCGTGATGTCGACGAAGTCCGCCGCGACCGGGCCGTTGCCGGCCTGCCCGCCGATGTTCTGCTGCTGCCCGGCGTTGCCCTGCTGCCCGCCGTTCTGCTGCTGCCCGCCGTTCTGCTGCTGCCCGCCGTTCTGTTGCTGCCCGCCGTTCTGTTGCTGGCCGCCGTTCTGTTGCTGGCCACCGGCGGTGGTCTGGTTGGCGGTCTGCGTGGTGCAGGCGGCGAGCTGCTTCAGCGCGTTGTCGAAGGAGCCGCCGACGCGCTGGATGTCGATACGGATCCGGTCGATCGTCGCGGCACGCTTCTCCTTCAGGGGGCCGACGATCGCGTTCTGCACGAAGCTCGTGTCGTTCGTCTGCGCCTGCCGGGTGGAGGCGAGCCGGGCGTAGGCCTCGGTGATCTGCTTGTCGAGGTTCGCCAGCTCCGTCGCCACGCCCTGACGGGCCGCGTTCGGCACGTTCGTCAGCTTCTGGCCGACGTCCGGGCAGGAGATCGTCGCGACCTGAGCCGTCGCGGCCTTCGTCTGGTTGCCTCCCCACGTCTGGTGGTTCGACTCGTGTGCCGAGGCGTAGAAGTTTGCCCAGATCAGCCCGCCCCCACCGAGCGCTAGGGCCGCCGATGCGGCTATGGCCTTGGTGGCCAGCGGCGTACGGCGTTTTCGTGTGTTGCGTCCCATGGAACTCCTCTGACTTCCTTGCGGGGCAGCATCGAGGCGCCCGACAGGAGTGAAGCGGCGTCCTTCCATACGGACGCCGCTGCGGAGGTGTTCAGCCCACTCACGAATTCATCACGGGTTCCCCGTGTCACGGGGGCCCCAACCACCGCTTGAGCAGCGGAAGTTCGGTAAATCTCACCGGTCGCGGTCGAGGTGGGCGAGCACGGCCAGAACGCGCCGGTTGTCGTCGTCCGACACCTCCAGACCCAGTTTGGTGAAGATGTTGGAGGTGTGTTTGGCGATGGCCCGTTCCGTCACCACGAGCTGCGCCGCGATGCCCGCGTTCGACCGGCCCTGTGCCATCAGCTCCAGCACCTCCCGCTCGCGCGGGGTGAGCCGGCCGAGCGGCCGGTCGTCGGCGGCCCGCCGGGACAGCAGCTGCTGGATCACCTGCGGGTCCATCGCCGTACCGCCCGCCGCCACCCGTCGTACGGCGTCCACGAACTGCTCGGCGTCGAAGACCCGGTCCTTCAGCAGATAGCCGATCCCGCCGTTGCCGTCGGCGAGCAGCTCGCGCGCGTACAGCTGCTCCACGTGCTGGGAGAGGACCAGCACCGGCAGCCCGGGCCGCTCCCGGCGGGCCGCGAGCGCGCACTGCAGGCCCTCGTCGGTGTGCGTGGGCGGCAGCCGGACGTCGACCACGGCGACGTCCGGCCGCTCCTCGGCCAGCGCACGGGTGAGTTCGGGACCGGACTCGACGGCGGCGGCGATCTCGAAGCCGTAGGCCTCCAGCATCCGGACCAGACCGTCACGCAGCAGGAAGAGGTCTTCGGCTAGGACAACACGCACGGCATCTCCATGGTCACCATGGTGGGGCCGCCGGCGGGGCTGCTGACGGCCAGGACGCCGTCGAATGTACCGAGCCGCCGCTCGACCCCGGCGAGGCCCGAGCCGGCCCCGACCGCCGCGCCGCCCCTGCCGTTGTCGGTGACCGTGATCCGCAGCCTGCCGTCGGCGTGGTGCACGTCCACCCAGATCCGGTCGGCGCCGGAGTGCTTGACCGCGTTGGTGAGCACCTCGCTGACCGCGAAGTAGGCGGCCGACTCCACCGGCGCGTCCGCCCGGCCGGGCAGCTCCACGGTCACCTCCGTGGGCAGCGGCAGCCGCAGCGCCAGCGCCCGTACGGCATCCCCCAGTCCGCGTTCGGCGAGGACCGGCGGATGGATGCCGCGCACCAGGTCGCGCAGTTCCTCCAGGGCCTCGGCGGAGTTCCGGCGGGCCTGGGCGAGCAGTGTCTTCGCCTGGGCCGGATCCCGTTCGACCAGCATCTCGATGGTGCCGAGATCCATGCCCATGGCGACGAGCCGGGCCTGGGCGCCGTCGTGCAGGTCCCGCTCGATGCGGCGCAGTTCGGCGGCCGAGGTGTCCACCGCGTCCCGCCGGGTCTCGGTCAGCACGCGTACCCGCTCGGTGAGTTCGCCCTTCTCGGCGCCGAGGACGGCCCGGGTGAGCCGGAAGTGGACGGTCAGCAGGCGCGGGGCGAAGCGGTAGGCGACGACGAGGATCACGGCCCCGAGCCCGGCGGCGGCGAACGCGGTCGCCTGCCCGCTCACCGGCACGAAGCCGTACCAGTACGGCCCGTACTGCCCGTACGCGCCGCCGGTCATGGCCCGCCACAGCCCGGCCGCCAGCGCGAACCCCTCGAAGGGGTAGAGAAACAGGACGGCCGGGAGCAGCGCGGTGAAGAATCCGGCCGTCATGTCGACCAGCAGCCACCGCATGTCCCGCCAGGTCGCGGGGTCGCCGAGCATCACGACCGTGCGGGTCCAGGGGTTGGCGCCCTCGGGTATCGGCCGGTAGGCCGACGGGATCGCCACCCCGCACCACTCCGCCGCGAGCCGCCGCCGCGTGTCCGCGAATTCCCGCACTCCGCCCAGGATCCCCGGGGTCGTGACGATGCCGAGGCCGAGCGGGACGAGCGCGATGGACACGAGGCTCAGCGTGAAGCACAGCACGGCGATGGGCAGCATCGCCAGCGCCAGCGCGAGCCCCCGTACGGCGGCCAGGAGGACTTCTCGCGCACGGACCCGGAAAGCGCCGCGCTTCATGTCGGTGTTCATGACGTCAGTCTTGCCGACGGCCGGGGACGGATCAGTCGTCCGAGGCCCCCTCTTCGGGGGTGGTGCCAGGTACACCCCCCGCTGCGGCCAGCACCTTCGCCTCCACGTCCCGGTCGACCCCCTTCACCGTGCGGTCGGGCCGCTGGGGGGCGACGCCGCCGATCTTTGTGAGCCACCGCCAGGTGTCGGCGACGGTCTCGCCCGCCGGCCGGCACCGCAGTCCGGTGGCCACCGCCCGGGACACGTCCGCGCGGTGCACGGCCTCGTACATCTCGCCGCCCGGCGGCACCCACACCGGCAGCTGGGTCCACGGCTCGATCCCGGCGTCCAGGATCACCGCCGGGTCGGTCCAGCGCAGCTCGGCCTCGGCGCCGGTGGCCCGGACGCACGCCCGGAGCAGTTCCCCCATGGTGGTGTGGCCGGGCGGGCTCACCAGGTCGTACGGCCCGCTCAGCTCCTTCTCCACCGCGCCGGCGACCCAGTCGGCGAGGTCGCGCACGTCGATGTACTGCAGCGCCAGATCCCGCGGCCCGGGGGCGAGGACCGGGCCGCCCCGGGCGATCCGGGTGAGCCACCAGGGCAGCCGGCCGACGTTCTCGTACGGGCCGAGGATCAGCCCGGCCCGGACCAGCAGCGAGTCCCGCGCGCCGAAGGTCTCCAGGACCGCCAGCTCGCCGCCCCGCTTGTCCCGTGGGTAGTCGCTCGCCCCGGCACCGGCCGCGGCTCCCTCGACCAGCGGGGCGTCCTCGCCGGCTCCGGGAGGCCAGGGCCAGGCGTACACGGACCGGCTGGAGACGTACACGTACCGTCCGGCACGGCCCCGCAGCAGCCGTGCCGCGTCCAGCACCGCGCGCGGCGCCGACGACCAGGTGTCGACCACGGCGTCCCAGGTGCCGTCGTCGGCGGCGAGGGCGGCGAGGCCGTCGGGAGCGGTGCGGTCGCCGTGCAGCGACCGTACCGACGAAGGAGCTTCGTGCCGTCCCCGGTGGAAGACGGTCACCTCCCAGCCGCGCCCCAGCGCTGCCTCCACGACGGCCCGCCCCACGAACTCCGTACCGCCCAGCACAAGAAGTCTCATGCCGGTGATCATGCCCGGTCGGGGCGCGGACCGGTACGGGAATCTGCCGACGGCAGAGCGGGCTCAGCGGCCGGTCGGCGGGGTGTACTTGTAGCCGACCCGGCGCACCGTCTGGATCGACTGACGGTGCTGGACGCCCAGCTTGCGGCGCAGCCGGGCGATGTGCACGTCGACGGTGCGGCCGTCGCCGACGTGGCCGTAGCCCCAGACCGTGGTGACCAGCTGGTCGCGGGTGTGCACCCGGTGCGGGTGCGCCACCAGGTGCGCGAGCAGCTCGAACTCCAGGTAGGTGAGGTCGAGTTCACGGCCGTCGACGCTGGCGGTGCGCTGCACGGGGTCGATCCGCACCAGCGGCGCGGTGCCCGCCTCCGGTCCGGCCTCCGAGGCCTCCGGCTGGTCCGGCACCGCGACCGGCAGGAACGGCGGCTGCTGGTCGGCCGGGACCAGCACCAGGTAGCCGACCATCGGCGGACGGCCGGGCAGCGCGGGCAGGGTGTGCTGCGGCGCGGGCAGCCAGGTGGCGCCCGGGGGCAGGAAGTCCGCGACGTCGACCACCTCGTCCCGGTCGACGGCGCGCAGCCGGTGCCGGGTGCCGTTCGGGGCGGGGGCGGTCAGGGTGGCGGTGGAGAGGGAACGAGTGGTCGCCATGAGAGGTCAGCTCTTTCGCGCGAGGAGTTCGTCGGGGGGAGCGGCGGCCGCGATTCGTGGTCGGGCGCGCCGGGGGACGTACGTCGTTCCGCGCTGGCCGAAGGCCGGGGTGTACGGCTTTAGAGGGCCCGCGCGTTCATCGCGCGGCAACACACCCGGTCGAAGTCGTGGTGCTGACGGGAAGGCCAGAAGGGCTCGAGGTCATGGCGACCCGTCGCGGTGTACTTCTGGAAGCTGGCCATGCGCCCATTGAAGCAGACGAGGGCGCCGGACAGGACCCTCCTCTCACTGCTTGGACGCTTCCTTGGCGTGAAGTTGACGTTGCGTGTGCTCCGGGGTCGGCGATACGGCCCTGGTCAGCGGCTTTCTCCACGTCGACGTGTCCGGAACGCCGTCTCGGCATCCGGACACGGGTGCTCGGTCGAGGACCGTCGCGGGGGCCGGCAGCCCGCGGACGGCGGACCGCGGGCGGCGGGCCGCGGGCGGCGGTCGGGGTGCGGGTCACCCACCACGAACAGGTCGTGGGCGGCGCGGCGGACCGACTCGGCGACCTCGCACGGCGGTTCCACGGCGGCCCGGGGCAGCCGTGCGCCCGTCGGCCGGCCGCGGCTCGATGAGCGGCGGCAACGGCGGGGCGATGGGCCCGGGTTTGCCGGCCCGTGTCACCCGTCCCGAAGCCGGGTCGGCGAGTTCCGCACCGAGGAGGCCAGCGTGAGCCCCGCGTCGCCGGTCATCCGGTGGTACGCCGGCGCGGCGGCCAGGACACCGGGTCGGCGCCCCGCAGCGCCGACGGCGCCGGCGGCCGGGCCGAGCGCGCCCGGGCCGGCAGTGCCTCGGCCAAGGCCCACAGCGCGGCGGCGCGTTCGGCGGGCGGCCCGGCGCCGTCCGCGATGCCGCCGATCAGCGAGTGCGGTGCCAACCGGTGTCCGGGCCTCTGAAGGGCGAGCCGTTCGCGTGCCTCCGCGTCCTCGGCCTCCACGGCGCGCGGCAGGTCCGGTACTTCGTCGGCCGGTCCGTGGGCGGGGGTGAGCTTCACCCCGGTCGGTCTCCACGACGGCGCACCCTACGCGGCAGGGGCGCCCGCCGTGTCGGCGGGCGCCCCTGGGCGTGGCGGGACGGATCAGACCTGGCCGGCCTTCTCCAGCGCGGTGCAGCAGGTGTCGACCAGCAGACGGGTCACCACGTACGGGTCGACGTTGGCGTTCGGGCGGCGGTCCTCGATGTAGCCCTTGCCGTCCTTCTCGACCTGCCACGGGATGCGGACGGAGGCGCCGCGGTCGGAGACGCCGTAGGAGTACTTGTCCCACGGGGCGGTCTCGTGCAGACCCGTCAGGCGCTCGTCGATGCCGGCGCCGTAGTTCTTGACGTGGTCCAGCGGCTTGGATCCCTCGCCGAGCGACTCGCACGCGGTGACGATCGCGTCGTAGCCCTCACGCATGGCCTTGGTGGAGAAGTTGGTGTGCGCGCCCGCGCCGTTCCAGTCGCCCTTGACCGGCTTGGGGTCCAGGGTCGCGGAGACGCCGAAGTCCTCGGCGGTGCGGTACAGCAGCCAGCGGGCCACCCACAGGTGGTCGGAGACCTCCAGCGGGGAGACCGGGCCGACCTGGAACTCCCACTGGCCGGGCATGACCTCGGCGTTGATGCCGGAGATGGCGAGGCCTGCCTTCAGGCAGTTGTCCAGGTGGGCCTCGACGATCTCGCGTCCGAAGATCTCGTCGGCGCCGACACCGCAGTAGTAGCCGCCCTGCGGGGCCGGGAAGCCGCCCTCGGGGAAGCCCAGCGGGCGGGAGCCGTCGAAGAAGGTGTACTCCTGCTCGATGCCGAAGATCGGCTCCTGCGCGGCGAACCGCTCGGCGACCTCGGCCAGCGCGGCCCGCGTGTTGGACCGGTGCGGGGTCATGTCGATGTCGAGGACCTCGCACAGCACGAGGATGTCGTCACCGCCGCGGATCGGGTCCGGGCAGGTGAAGACCGGCTTGAGCACGCGGTCCGAGGAGTGCCCCTCGGCCTGGTTGGTGGAGGAGCCGTCGAAGCCCCAGATCGGAAGCGACTCGAGACCGGCCGGGGCACCCGTGATGATCTTCGTCTTGGAACGCAGCTTGGCCGTCGGCGCGGTGCCGTCGATCCAGATGTACTCAGCCTTGAAGGTCACGGGGCCACATCCTTCGGGGGTGGGTTAGGTGCACGCGGGGTGCTGCGGCGCTGCGGCACTGGGGCGCCGCTCGATCTGCCGCGCAGCTTGTCAACAGGCGGTTTCCCGTCCGTTGCCCGTATGTGAACCCCGTGTTACCTGGTCATGCTGTGGCGCGGGTCACCTGGTGAGGTCACGCCGGCCCGGGCAGGGCGGCTCACTCCGCCCGCTCCGGCCCGGCCGCGGCCTCCCGCACCCCGTGCAGGAAATCCCGGATCGCGTCCCGCTGGTGGTCGTCGTACCCGCGCAGCAGTTCCACCGAACGCTCGATCAGAGGCCCGAAGAACGTCCAGCCGAGGTCCACGGCGCGGTCCTCCACCTCCACGACGACCTTCCGCCGGTCCCGGGCGCCGCGCACCCGGCGCACCTGCCCGGCCCGCTCCAGCCGGTCGACGAGAGCGGTCGTACCCGCCGAATTGAGCCCGAGCGCGGCCCCGAGCCGCCCCGCGCTCATCTCCTCGCCCGCCCGCCGGGCGTCCATCAGCGCGATCAGGGCGCGCACGTCCGTCGGGTGCATGCCGTGGCGCTGCGCGAAGCGGGCGCTGTGCAGGCCGAGTTCGACGGTGGCGGCCCGCAGCAGATGGACGATCTCCAGCTCGGGCGCCGAGGCGGGGTCGGGCGGGGTGGACATGAAGGCCCTCCGGACTACTATCTCGCTCAGCGAATATCTTGCTGACCGAGATAATAAGGGGGCGCTGCCATGACCGGATACGACCGGGACAGGTTCCGGGTTGCGTACGACAAGGTCATGGCGAAGTGGCCGGGGGACCGGGAGTCGCGCACCGTGCCCACGCCCTTCGGCGAGACCCGCGTCAACGCCTGCGGTCCGCGCGACGCGCCCCCGCTGCTCCTGCTCCCGGGCGGCGGCGGAGCGACCTCCGCCTCCTGGTACGCCCAGGCGGCCGCCCTCTCCCGGCTGCGCCGGGTCTACGCCGTCGACCTGATCGGCGCCCCGGGCCTGAGCGCGCCGGCCGGCGACCGCCACCCCCGTGCGGTCGCCGACCTGGCCGACTGGCTGGACGCCGTCCTGGACGGGCTGGGCGTCACCGCAGCCGACGTGGGCGGACACTCCTACGGCGCCTGGATCGCGCTGCACCACGCCCTGCGCACCCCGGGCCGGGTACGCCGCCTGTTCCTCCTGGACCCGACCCGGTGCTTCGCCGGGTTCGAGGCGGCGTACCTGCGTCACGCCCTGCCGATGCTGCTGCGCCCCACGCCCCGCCGCGTCCGCGCGTTCCTCGCCTGGGAGACCGGCGGTGCGTTCCTGGACCCCGACTGGCTGGAGCTGCAGGAGGCCGCCGCCGGATTCCCGGCCGCGCGGCCGGTGACCGGACCCTGCCCGGCGCCGGACGCGCTGCGCGCCCTGCGGGTGCCGGTCCTGCTGCTCGTGGCCGCGAACAGCAGGACCCATGACCCCACCAGGGTGGTGAGCCGGGCCGGCGCGATGCTGCCGTGCGTGGAGACCGCCGTACTGCCGGATGTCTCGCATCACGCGCTGCCGCAGACGGCACCGCCCGACCTGACCCGCCACCTCATCGATTTCCTGTCCGGTTCCTGAGCCTCACCCCACCTTCTCGATCACCGCACGGCGGATGAGGAACTTGCCCGGCTCCCGGACCTGTTCGAAGGCCGCGTTGTTGAGCAGGACGCAACTGCCGGAGACCGAGGCGACCTTCACCGTCGTGGACTTGTTGTTGTCCAGGTTGGTGACCTTCAGGGTCGTCCCCGCCGGGAACTGGTTGCTGGACGCGGCCGGGGCGCCGCCCTCACCGGAGAGGGTCACCGTGGAGCCCTTGCACACCTGCTGGCCGGAGGCCGCGGCGCCGGCGCCGTCGTCGCCCGCGGCGCCGGCCTGACCGGGCGCGGCGCTCTCCTGGGCGCCCCCGGCCTGCTGGTCCGCGCCCTGCTGACCCGCGCCCTGCTGGTCCGCGCCCTGCTGGTCCGCGCCCTGCTGGCCCGCGCCCTGCTGGTCCGCGCCCTGCGCCGCCTGGGAGCCCTGAGCCGACTCCCCAACGGTGCAACCGGAGGCCTTCTGCTGGACCTCGATCTGCTTGATGACCGCCTCGCGGTTGGCGATCCGGGCCGCCGACTGCGCGTCCGGGTTCGCCTTCTGGTCCGCGATGAACTTGTCGTTGTTGCCATGGGCCGTGGCCAGCCCCTGACAGACGTTCGACTCACCGGCGGACAGCGTCTTCGCCTTCTGCGGACTCTGCGCGGCGTTCGAGGTGGCCGCCAGTGCGAAGGCCCCACCGCCCGCCACCGCCGCGGCGGTGACGAACAGCGCGATCTTCTTCTTCGTGCCGAGAGTTCTCCTGCGCGACATGCGCGCCTCCTGAAGAGGTAGGGGAGCGTACGCCGCTATGTACGAGATGCCGAACGGGGTTACTCAGCGGTTACGGGAGTCGTCGAAGTAACCTCGATCACAGTGGAGTTGAGATCCGTTCAGCTCTTGTTGTGGGAGAGAGCCTCGCGCACGGCGTCCTCGGTGCGGGCCACCAGGGCCGTTCCGTCGTCCGCGGTGATGATCGGGCGCTGGATGAGCCTCGGGTGCTCGGCGAGCGCGGTGATCCACCGGTCCCGTGCGCTCCCGTCCCGCGGCCAGTCCTTGAGCCCCAGCTCCTTGGCGTCCGCTTCCTGGGTGCGGGTGATGTCCCACGGCTCGAGGCCCAGTCGCTCGAGCACGGCCCTGATCTCGTCCTCGCCCGGAACGTCCTCCAGATACCGGCGGACGGTGTACTCGGCCCCCTCGGCGTCGAGCAGGCTGATCGCGCTGCGGCACTTGGAGCAGGCCGGATTGATCCAGATTTCCATGGGTCACACGGTACGCGAAAACCGTCTTCCACCTGCGTCACAGCGGTCTCGAAAGCCCTTGTGGCCAGGGGCTTTTGTCAGTGGTGGGCCGTAGAATAGAAGCAGTGTTCGAGGACATCTCCGGACTCTGCCGATGATGTCCTGACCGCGACAGGAGGATGCCCGTGCCCGCTGCCGCCCTGAAGACGAAGCCGTTGCCGACCCAGTCCACCGCCAGACGTTCCGTGCTGTTCGACTCGCCCTACGAGCCCGTGGCGAAGCGGCCGCTGCCGGCCGGGCGGCCGCGCGAGTGGTACGTCACGCACAACCGGCGCCTGAAGGCCATGCGCCTCGCCATAGCCCTGCTCGACTCCGGGATCCACCTGCCGGACCAGGCCCGGAACGAGACGATCCGCAGCACGGCGGAGGAGATCGGGATGCGTCCGCCGTCCGACACGACGTGCCACATGGTGCGGGCGTTCATGCGCTACAGCCGGTGAGCCCGGCGCCGGGTGCCCCGCGACCACCGGGGCACCCGGCACCCCTCGCTCACCGCACCCCGCGCACAGGGCCGTTCCGCCCGTCCTCCGCGGGGTCGGGTTCCCTCAGCAACGAGGCCACGAACCGCCTCCGGTCCCCGGCGTGGTCACGGAACCACAGGCCCAGCCGGTGCTCGGCATCGGGAAGCGCGAGGCGGGTGTACTCGGCGCGGGCCGACAGCGCGTCCTGCACGGCCCGCGTCACGGCCGGCGGGATGACCGCGTCCGTGCCCGGCACCGCCAGCACCGCCCGGCCCTCGTACGCCGCGTAGACGTCCAACGCGGGGGAGCCGCGCCAGCTGTCCGGGGTGCGGATGATCGCGCTGAACCGGCCCCGGCCGTCACCGAAGGGCACGTCCCAGGCCTCGGGGGCGTAGACGGCGGGCGCGCACAGCCCGACCGCCGCCACCCGGCGCCCGTAGCGCCGTACGAGGTCGGCGACCGTCTGGCCGCTCATGCTGAACCCGACCAGCACCAGCGGGTCGCCCGCCGGGGCATGGGCGTCCAGCACCGCCACCGCCTGCTCGAACCGCCGCTTCAGACTCGACTGCGCCAGCGCGCCGCTGCTGCCGCCGTGCCCCGAGAAGTCGAACGCCAGGGCGTGGCAGCCCTGCCCGGCGAACTCCTCGAGCAGCGGCAGGAGCCGTTCCTTGCAGCCGTTGCCCGCGCCGTGCAGCAGGAGCACGGTGGCCCGGCCCGGCGAGCCGGCGACGGCTCCGCTGAGGCGCTCGCCGTCGTAGTCGTAGGTGAAAGGGGAGAGTTCGGCCATGCGCGCCATTCACTCACGGCCGGCCCGCGCCCCGAAAACGGGATGCGGCCGCGGGTGCGGCCTCCCTACGCTGTACAAACGGCGCGAAGCCGACACACTCCACCCCCGTCACCCGCACACCACACCCCTGCCCGTTGCCCCACTCACCCCACGGAGGTCCGACATGCGTGGCATCGTCGCTACCGGGACCGTCGTCCTGGTGATTCTCGGATGCGGAAACCACCTCTGGTGGCTCGTCGCCGTCGCGCTGCTCTGCCTGTACGCGACGCACGGGCGTGGCTCGCCCGGCGCGCCACCCCCGCCCGCCGGTGCGGGCGCCGCCCCCGACAGCTACCGGGCCTACCGCGAGCGCCGGGACCGGCAGGCCCGGTGGGAGCGCCGCTACCGGCGGGAGCGCCCCTTCGAGGCCCGGCGCCAGGAGCGGCCGAAGTGAGCCAGGTCGTCCCCGGTCACAGGCCGGGGGCGCCCCACACCGGGAACCAGCGGCCCAGGTCCTGCTCGATCCGCAGATCGTTCCCGAGCGCCGCCTTCACCCGCAGCTCCAGCGCGTTGTCCCGCCGCTCGGCGGCACCGGGCAGCGGAGCGAACGGGTAGAAGGCGCCCCGCTTGTAGAGGTAGACGAGCGCCAGCGGCCGTCCGGCGTCGTCCGCGAACGCGGCCAGCGAGCACAGCAGCTGGGGGCCGAAACCGTTGATCTCCATCGAGCTGTTCACCGCGTGCAGGTCGTTGACCAGTTGCGGCAGCTGGTCGGGGGCCCGCCGGGACACCAGCCACGAGTAGCCGTAGTCGTCCTCGCGCAGCTCCACCGGCGGGCCGGTGCGGTCGGCGTCCGCGTCGAGCAGCGCCTGGACCTCCCGGTGGGTCTGCTCGAAGGCCGCGCCCTCCACCGTGGCGAAGCACACCGCCCCGCACCCGGTCGGGGTGAAACCGGCCGCCGCCTGCAGGGTGACGGCCGCCGAGGGCAACGCGAACAGCTGGTCGAGGTCGGGCGCGACCGGCTTCGTACGCCCCAGCAGGATGTCCAGCAGCCCCAACGCTCAGCCCGCCTTCCGCAGCGCCATGTCCTTCTTCAGCGTTCCCCGGCCGGCCGTCCGCCGGCGGCGGCCTCGCCCAGCTCCGCGGAGATCCGCCCCAGTTGGTCCAGCCGCTGCTCCAGGGACGGGTGGGTGGAGAAGAACCGCTCGATGCCGGGCTCCTTGCCGGTCGCCGGGGTGAAGTAGAACGCGTTGAACGCCTGGGCCGTGCGAAGGTCCTTGGTCGGGATCCGGGCGATGTCCCCGGACACCTTGGTGAGCGCCGACGCCAGCGCCGAGGGCCGGCCGGTCAGATGCGCGGCGGCCCGGTCGGCCGCCAGCTCCCGGTACCGGGACAGCGCCCGGATCAGCAGGAAGCTGATCGCGTACACGGCCGCGGAGACGCCGATCACGGCGGCGAAGACCACGGCGGCGTTCTGGTCCCTGCGGCCCCCGCCGAGGAGCTGCGAGTAGAAGGCGAACCGCACGATCAGCCCCGCGATCACCCCGAGGAAGGACGCGATCGTGATGACCGCGACGTCCTTGTGCGCCACGTGCGACAGCTCGTGCGCGAGCACGCCCTCCAGCTCGGCCGGCTCCAGCCGCCGCAGGAGCCCCGTGGTCACGCAGACCACCGCATGATCGGGATTGCGTCCGGTCGCGAACGCGTTCGGCATGTCCATCTCCGACAGGGCGACCACCGGCTTCGGCATGTCCGCGAGCGCGCACAGCCGGTCGACCACCGCGTGCAGCTCGGGAGACTCCTCCCGCTCCACCACCCGCCCGCGCATCGCGAACATGGCGATCCGGTCGGAGAACCAGAACTGCGCCACGAACATCGCCCCGACCAGGACGACGACCAGCAGCCAGGACTTCAGCAGCACGATCAGCGCGCCGACGAATCCCACGTACAGCAACCCGAGCAGGAACAGCGTGAGACCCATGCGCACGGTCAGCCGCCGATCGCTCCGGAAGCGGCTCTGCATCTTGCATCACCCCGCAGTCAGGCACTCGTCCCGCTGTCCAGTGTGCACCTGCCGGATGCCATGAGAAGGTCGCGATCGGCCCTAGGAGCAGCAAAGCCTCCCGCTAGGAGGAGCGCAGCTGGACGTACCCGATCAGGATCATCACCACGGCCACGCAGCCGATCACCATGGCCGTCGACGCCCAGGACGACCGGCGCCGTGCCACCGGGTCCGGGTCGGCGCGGAACGGTGCCGGGTCCGGTGGGCTCTCCCGCCAGCGGGCGGCGAGCATCCGGGCCCGGGCAGAGGGCTCCTTGTGCTCGGCCGAGTTCGCCCAGGCATGATCGAACTCGCCCTTCCAGTCGTCCTGTTCCGCCATCCCCGTTCAACCTCTCTCGTCCGACAGAGTCAGGAGGCATGATCCCCCGACAATAGGAAGGCTGGGAAGCGGGAAAGGTTGCACGCCGATCGCCGGCGGCCGCGGGGCCGCCCTTCGGGCGGCGACGGGGATGTGACGCCAGGCCCTAGCCCAGCGCCGCGGCGGTGGGGACGACGACGCCGTACAGGTCCTCGATCGTCGCGAGCGCGCTGTGGTGGACCTGCTCGGCGGACACCTCGGCGACGGCCGTCCGCAGCGGCCGGGTGGCGCTGGCGTCGGCGACCACGGTGGGCCGGTTGCCGCGCAGGAAGGCGCCCTGGGTGGTGAAGGCCACGCACATGTGGGTCATGAAACCGGCGATGATCACGTCCTGGTGCCCGGCGGCGTCCACACGGTCGGCCAGATCGGTGTCGAGGAACGCGTTCGGCACCTGCTTCACGACCACGGCCTCGCCCTCGACGGGAGCGACCTTCGGGTGGATCCGGCCGATCTCGGCGCGGATGTCGTACGGCGTGCCCGCGCCGCCGTCGTTGACGACGTGGATGACCGTCGTGCCCGCGGCCCGGGCCCGGGCCAGCAGCTCGGCGCCGGCGTCGAGCGCGGCCTGCCAGCCCGCCAGCTCCATCACGCCCCGGGTGTAGGTGTTCTGGTAGTCGATCAGGATCAGCGTCGAGTCCGCGAGCGAGGCCGGGGTCTGATCAAAGCCGTTGAGTTCACGCAGAGTTGTCGTTCCCATGGCCGCAACGCTATGAGCGCTCTCCCTATGGCGGCAATGTCGTGTAACTTGCAGATTCGGACATCCAAGGGGGACGGGAGCCCTGGTGAGCGGGATCGAACGGTTCATCGTCGTGCTTCTCTTCGATGGGGTCGACCTGCTCGACGTCACCGGCCCGCCCGAGGTGTTCGCGCTGCTGCGCCGGGAGACGGACGACGCCGCCGGCTGCCACGTCGTCCTGGCCGCCGAGACCCTGGACCCCGTCACCACCTCGGCCGGGGTGCGGATCCTGCCCGACCTCACCTTCGCCCAGGCCGTGGCGCGCGCCATCGACACCCTGCTGGTCCCCGGCGCGGTCGAGGTCGACGACCGGCGCCGGGTCCACGCCCTCACCGACGCCGGCGTGGTCGAGTGGGTGAAGATCCTCGCCGGCCGGGCCCGGCGCGTGGCGTCCGTCTGCGTGGGGGCGCATCTGCTCGCCGCCGCCGGACTGCTCGACGGCAAGCGCGCCACCACCCACTGGTCGACCGCGCAGCAGCTGGCCGCCGACCACCCCTCGGTCGAGGTCGACGCCGACCCCATCTTCATCCGCGACGGCACGGTGTGGACCGGCGCGGGCATCACCGCCTGCCTGGACCTCTCCCTGGCCCTCGTCGCCGAGGACTTCGGCGAGGCCGTCGCGCTGCGCGTCGCCCGGCAGCTCGTCATGTACCTGAAGCGGCCGAGTGGCCAGAGCCAGTTCAGCGTGCCCATCGAGCCCGTCTCGACCACCCGGCGCATGGACGAGCTGCGCCGCCATGTCACGCGGAACGTCACCGCACCGCTCACGGTCGCCGATCTGGCCGCCTTCGCCCATGTCGGCGAGCGCCAGCTGACCCGGCTGTTCAAGACGGAACTCGGGACGACCCCCGCCTCCTACGTCGAGTCGGCCCGCGTCGAGGCGGCTCGCAACCGGCTGGAGTCCACCGACGACACCCTGGACCGGGTGGCGACCGCCTGCGGCTTCCACACGGTCGACACCCTCATCCGCGCCTTCCGCCGCAAGCTCGGCACGACACCCACGGAGTACCGCAGCCGGTTCCGGCACACCCGCTGAGCCACGACCCGGGCCCCTTTCCGCGGGACGGCGACTCGGGCGCCACGGCGTCGGAATGCCGACGGAGTGCCGTCGTGCCACGCTGAGATCAGGGATCGAGTCAGTCCAGGAGGCCCGGCTGACCGGATGGCTCTGCGACCCGAGGAGGCCGACATGGCGCGTGACGCCCCCCAACCCGAATGGGCCAACTCCGCCCCGCGCCCCTGGCATGGGCCCACGTCCGGTACCACCGTATTCGCCGCAGCACTGATGATCTTCGGCGGGGCAATGGCGATCTTCGAGGGAATCGCTGCCGTCGCTGAGGACGACCTGTTCCTCGCGACACGTCACTACGTGTTCGATTTCAGCCTGGCGGGCTGGGGCTGGGTCCACCTCATTCTGGGAATCGTCGTCGTCATCGCAGGCTGTGCCGTGCTCACCGGAGCGCTGTGGGCACGCTTCTTCGGTGTGCTCGTGGCCGGCCTGGGCGCGCTCGCCAACTTTCTGTGGGTGCCGTACTACCCCCTATGGGCCCTGGCACTGGTCGCCATCAACATCTTCATCGTCTGGGCCCTGTGCATGGGCATGCACAGGGAGGCCCACGACTGACCCGAACACGCCCACCGGCCGCGACCTTCCCCGTGTCCACGCCGCTGAGGCCGCGAGCCGAAAAGCCGTCGGCCGGCTCTCCCGCGCTGGGAGAGCCGGCCGACGGCCCACAGACGGCCCAGGGGAGCGGTTACCCGCTCTGACCTGGGGCGATATCACACGTCGAAGTACAGCTCGAACTCGTGCGGGTGCGGACGCAGCTGCAGCGGCGCGATCTCGTTGGTGCGCTTGAAGTCGATCCACGTCTCGATCAGGTCGGACGTGAAGACGTCGCCCTGGAGGAGGAACTCGTGGTCGGCCTCGAGCGAGTCGAGAACGGCGTTCAGCGAGGTCGGGACCTGGGCCACGTTCGCGTGCTCCTCGGGAGCCAGCTCGTAGAGGTCCTTGTCGATCGGCTCGGCCGGCTCGATCTTGTTCTTGATGCCGTCCAGACCCGCGAGGAGCAGGGCGGAGAAGGCCAGGTACGGGTTGCCGGAGGAGTCCGGGGCGCGGAACTCGACGCGCTTGGCCTTCGGGTTCGAGCCGGTGATCGGGATGCGCATCGCGGCGGAGCGGTTGCGCTGCGAGTACACCAGGTTGATCGGCGCCTCGAAGCCCGGCACCAGGCGGTGGTACGAGTTCACCGTCGGGTTGGTGAAGGCCAGCAGCGACGGGGCGTGCTTGAGGATGCCGCCGATGTAGTAGCGGGCGGTGTCCGACAGGCCCGCGTAACCGGCCTCGTCGTAGAACAGCGGGTCGCCGTTGCTCCACAGCGACTGGTGCACGTGCATGCCCGAGCCGTTGTCACCGAAGATCGGCTTCGGCATGAAGGTCGCGGTCTTGCCGTTGCGCCAGGCCACGTTCTTCACGATGTACTTGAAGAGCTGCAGGTCGTCGGCGGCGGCGAGCAGCGTGTTGAACTTGTAGTTGATCTCCGCCTGGCCGGCGGTGCCCACCTCGTGGTGCTGGCGCTCGACCTTCAGGCCCTGCTTGTCCAGCTCCAGGGAGATCTCGGCGCGCAGGTCGGCGAAGTGGTCGACCGGCGGGACCGGGAAGTAGCCGCCCTTGTAGCGGACCTTGTACCCACGGTTGTTCTCCAGGGCGCCGGTGTTCCAGGCACCCGCCTCGGAGTCGATGTGGTAGAAGGACTCGTTCGCGCCCGTCGAGAAGCGGACCGAGTCGAAGACGTAGAACTCGGCCTCAGGACCGAAGTACGCGGTGTCGGCGATACCGGTCGACGCCAGGTACGCCTCCGCCTTCTTCGCCACGTTGCGCGGGTCACGGGAGTACTGCTCGCCCGTGATCGGGTCGTGGATGAAGAAGTTGATGTTGAGCGTCTTGTCCCGGCGGAACGGGTCGATGCGCGCGGTGGACAGGTCGGGGCGCAGGGCCATGTCCGACTCGTGGATGGCCTGGAAACCGCGGATCGACGACCCGTCGAAGGCCTGCTCGTCGTCGGGGTCGAACGCCTCGGCGGGCAACGTGAAGTGCTGCATGACGCCCGGCAGGTCGCAGAAACGGACGTCGACGAACTTGACGTCCTCGTCCGCGATGTACTTCTTGGCCTCGTCGGCGTTCTGGAACATCCAGCTCCTCCTACTCCCGACCGTCCTCGCCGGGGTGGTAGATCGTTCGTGCGGCCAGTGCGGTGGCACACGCTGGTCTCGACCCTAGGGACGGGTGATTTCTCGGGCGTGACCCGATTGTTTCGCAGAAGTTAACCGGCCACGTGTCCACCGTAGCTCCCGCACACCCCTCCGTGTACTGCCCGGAACCGGGCACAGTACCGTGGACGGGTGGACAACAGGCAGGCAATCGGATCGTGGCTCTCCGGGCCGCGCGCGGCCCTGGAAGAGGCCGGTGCCGACTTCGGGTACCGGGGCGAGCAGCTGGGTCTCCCGGAGCAGGGGCCGAACTCGATCGCACGGCCCGGGCGGCGGCTCGGCGCTCTGGTCGTGGACTGGGCCCTGAGTCTCCTGATCGCATACGGCCTGGTCACGAACGGCTATCAGGTGCCCGCGACGAGTAACTGGGCGCTCGGCGTCTTCTTCGTCATGAGCGCGCTGACCGTCGGCACCATCGGCTTCACCCCGGGCAAGCGGCTCTTCGGCATCCGGGTCCTGTCCCTGGAGACCGGCACCGTCAACCCGCTGCGTTCCCTGCTGCGCACGGTCCTGCTGTGCCTCGCCATCCCCGCCCTGATCTGGGACCGGGACGGCCGCGGCCTGCACGACCGGCTCGCGAGGACGGTCGAGGTACGGATCTGACGCACGGCCCGAAGGCCACCCCACCGGCCGGTGCGGGTGGCCTTCGCCGTGTCACGGGGCCGTGAACGGGGCCTCACCGCGTCCGCAGGACCTCCGCCAGCACCTTCCGCAGCTCGGCCTCCGGATCACCGACGGCGCCCGCGGAGCGCCAGGCCACGAACCCGTCCGGCCGCACCAGCACCGCCCCGTCGTCCGCTGTGCCGTGGACCGCCGCCCAGTCGTCGCCCTCCGTGTCGTATACCAGATCGGCATCCGCCGCCGCGCCGATCCGGTAGGCCTCCAGTGGTACGCCGTCCGTGTCGGCCAGGCGGCGGGCGGCGGCGTGCCAGGCGGTGCCCGCGCTCGACCCGGCGCCGCTGAGCAGGACCAGTGACCGCTCGTAGAGATCGAGCGTGGAGAGCCGTTCTCCCGCGCGGCGCAGCCACAGGTGCGGGGCCCGGGAGCCCGGCTCCCCGGTCAGGCGCATCCCGTCGGGCACGACCGGCTGGGACGGGTCGGCGCCCAGGACGGCGCCCTCCGGGTAGCGGTAGCCGAGGACGACGTTGAGGATGCCGCCGCGCTTGCCGCCGCCGATGCCGGGGGCCGGGGCGAAACCGGGATGGCTGTGCTCCACGGAGCGGGCCGAGGCACGGGCGCTGGTGGCCAGGGCGACGGGCCGGCGCTCGGTGTCATAGGTCTCCAGCAGTCCGGGTCCGGCCCAGCCGCCCAGGACTGCGGCCAGCTTCCAGGCGAGGTTGTGGGCGTCCTGGATGCCGGTGTTGGAGCCGAACGCGCCCGTCGGGGACATCTCGTGCGCGGAGTCGCCGGCGAGGAAGACCCGGTCGGCCGCGTACCGTTCGGCGACGCGTTCGGCGGCGCGCCAGGACGCCTTCCCGGTGATCTCGACGTCCAGGTCGGGTGCGCCGACCGCATGACGGATGTGCCGCTGGAGCCGTTCCTCGGTGAACTCCTCCAGCGTCTCGCCGTGTTCCGGGTGCCAGGGGGCGTGGAAGACCCAGTTCTCCTTGTTGTCGACGGGCAGCAGCGCCCCGTCGGCCCCGGGGTCGGTGAGGTAGCAGCAGATGAAGCGCCGGTCGCCGACGACGTCGGCGAGCAGCTTGGACCGGAAGGTGACGCTCACGTTGGCGAAGAGGTCGCCCGGCCCGCTGTGCCCGATGCCGAGCCGGCCCCGGACGGGGCTGCGCGGGCCGTCGGCCGCGACCAGGTAGTCCGCGCGCACCGTGTAGAGCCGGTCGCTGTCGCGGTCCCGGACGTACCCCGTCACTCCTTCGGGGTCCTGTTCGAAGGATTCCAGCTCGTGGAAGTACCTGAGGTCGCCGCCGAGGGCGCGGGCCCCCTTCAGGAGGACCGGTTCCAGGTCGTTCTGGCTGCACAGGCACCATCCCGTGGGGCTGAACCTGGCGAGGCCGCCGCCCGGGTCGATCTCCTTGAACAGCCACTCGCCGGCGTCGCCGACCAGGGTCGGGGTCTGCAGGATGCCGTGGTTGTCGGCGAGGAGCGAGGCCGCCGTCTTGATGTCCGGCTCGACGCCGGCCACCCGGAACAGCTCCATCGTCCGCACGTTGTTGCCGCGGCCGCGTGGGTGGATCGAGGTCCCGGAGTGCCGCTCGACGAGCATGTGCCGTACGCCGAGACGGCCCAGGAACAGGGAGAGGGACAGGCCCACCAGAGAGCCGCCCACGATGAGGACGGGCACCTGGTGATCGGCTTTCTGCTGCATCAAGGACTCCTGAGGCAGGGGTGGGGGTGCGGGGTGTGTCGGAGTTTCCATGCCCTCTGGGAGGGCTTCCGCGTGCTCAATCACCCGCGTGGTTCACGCGAGTCGCGCGCATCGGGGGACCGGCACAGGATCAAAAGGCGCTGACGTCGCGTCACGGCGGCCGGCGTTCGCCTCTGCCCCCCTGAAGGAGATGTGCGCAGCATGACCACCACGTCGGAAAAGTTTTCGCAGCAGTTGACGCGTCAGGTGTCGAAGCGGGTCTCCCAGTCCGTGTTCGACGGTTCCCGCCTCCGGGTCGTCCTTCTGGTGGACGTGTACGACGGCGCCCAGCAGCAGTTCCTGGAGGCCTACGAGGAAATGGGCAAACAGGTCTCGACCGTTCCCGGGCACGTCAGCGACCAGCTGTGCCAGTCGATCGAGAATCCGTCCCAATGGCTCATCACCAGTGAGTGGGAGAGCGCCCCGCCGTTTCTCGCCTGGGTGAACAGCGAGGAGCACGTGCGGATGGTGCAGCCGATGCACAGCTGCATCCGCGACACCAGGTCGCTGCGCTTCCACATCGTCCGCGAGACCGGTGGCGAGGCGGCCGGCGCGGCGGACACGCAGCGCCGGCTCCAGTCGTCCCCGCGCATCGGCGACGGCGTGATCCGGCACGCGCTCACCTTCACCGTCAAGCCGGGCAGCGAGAAGAAGGTCGCTCAGATCCTGGCGAACTACGCCTCGCCCGAGGCGCGGGTCGACGACACCACCCGCCTGTGCCGCACCTCCCTGTTCATGCACGGCAACCGGGTCGTGCGGGCCATCGAGGTGCGCGGCGACCTGCTCGCGGCGCTGCGGCACGTGGCCCGGCAGCCCGAGGTGCGGGCCGTCGAGGAGGCCATCAACCCGTACCTGGAGCAGGACCGGGACCTCAACGACCAGGAGTCCGCACGGGTGTTCTTCACCCGGGCGGCGCTGCCCGCCGTGCACCACGTCACCGCGGACGAGCTGCCCGAGGGCGAGCGGTACGCGCTGTACTACCCGGCCCGGCCGGGCCGCGGGATGGAGCTGGCCGAACTGCTCGCCCGGCAGGACGAGGCGGCGGTGGAGGACCCGGCCGGCCCGGTCCTGGGCAGCACGATCTTCCAGCGGGACGACGTCGTCGTACGGCTGGTCGACGTCCGCCCCGGCCTGGGCGCCGACCCCGCTCTGCCGAAGTCCGCGGCCCAGGCCCCGCTGAACGCCCTGCTGGACGGCGAAGCCGTCGGCATGGAACTCATCACCGACCGTCGCTCGCCGGACGCCTGACCCCGTCAGGCGCAGCACACCCACGGAGGAACGTCGTGATCAAACCCCTTCCGAAGATCGTGGACCTCAGCGAGGTCGAGCCCAACACCCGGCGCGGCGGCGACCTGCGCGCCATGCTCACCCCGGCCACGGTGGGTTCCACCAGCGGATTCATGGGCGTGGCCATCATCGGCCCGGGCGACCGCATCGGCGAGCACTACCACCCGCACTCCGAGGAGTTCGTGTACGTCGTGTGCGGGCAGCTGGAGGTGGACCTGGACGGCGAGCCGCACCCGCTCCGGCCGGAGCAGGGGCTGATGATCCCCATCAACATGCGGCACCGGTTCCGCAACGTGGGCAACGTGGAGGCGCGCATCGTCTTCCACCTCGGCCCGCTCGCCCCGCGCCCGAACCTGGGCCACGTCGACACGGAGGAGACGGAGCCCGCCGCCGTCGCCGCCGAGCCGGCCGGCCGGGGGCAGGTCCGTTCATGAACCGGCGCGTGGCGGTCACCGGCATAGGCATCGTGGCTCCGGGCGGGATCGGCGTACCGGCGTTCTGGAATCTGCTGGCCGAAGGCCGTACCGCGACGCGGGGCATCACCTTCTTCGACCCGGCCGGGCTGCGGTCGCGGATCGCGGCCGAGTGCGACTTCGATCCCGCCGCGCACGGCCTGGACGCCGAACAGGTGGAGCGGGCGGACCGGTACATACAGTTCGCCCTGGCCGCCGGCGACGAGGCGGTGCGGGACTCCGGTCTCGAGCTGGGCCGGGAGGACCCCTGGCGGGTCGGGGTCTCCCTGGGCACCGCCGTCGGCGGCACCACCCGGCTGGAGCACGACTACGTCCTGGTCAGCCATCGCGGTCAGCGCTGGGACGTCGACCACACCGAGGCGGAGCCGCAGCTGCACCGGGCGTTCTCGCCGAGCACCGTGGCCTCCGCGGTGGCGGAACGTTTCGGCGCCCAGGGTCCCGTGCAGACCGTCTCCACCGGCTGCACCTCCGGCCTGGACGCCGTCGGGTACGCCTTCCACACCGTCCAGGAGGGCCGGGCCGACATATGCATCGCGGGCGCCTCGGACTCCCCGATCTCCCCGATCACCATGGCCTGCTTCGACGCGATCAAGGCCACGTCCCCGAACAACGACGACCCCGCGCACGCCTCCCGGCCCTTCGACAACAACCGTGACGGTTTCGTCATGGGCGAGGGCGGTGCGGTGCTCGTCCTGGAGGAGCTGGAGCACGCCCGTGCCCGCGGTGCCCACGTGTACTGCGAGTTCGGCGGCTACGCCACCTTCGGCAACGCCTACCACATGACCGGTCTGACCAAGGAGGGCCTGGAGATGGCGCGAGCCATATCGACCGCCCTCGACCAGGCGCGGCTCGACCCGACGGCGATCGACTACGTCAACGCGCACGGCTCCGGCACCCGGCAGAACGACCGCCACGAGACGGCGGCCGTGAAGCGTGCGCTGGGCCACCACGCCTACGACACCCCGATGAGTTCCATCAAATCCATGGTGGGGCACTCCCTCGGGGCGATCGGCGCCATCGAGCTGGTCGCCTGCGTGCTGGCTCTCGCCAAGCAGGTCGTACCGCCGACCGCCAACTACGAGATCCCCGACCCCGAGTGCGACCTGGACTACGTCCCGCGCGTCGCCCGCGAACGGAAGCTGAACAGCGTGCTGTCCGTGGGCAGCGGGTTCGGTGGCTTCCAGTCCGCGGTGATCCTGACCCGGCCGAGGGAGTGAGGACACGATGAGCGAACCCCAGGACCGGCGTGCGGCCGTCACCGGCATCGGTGTGGTCGCGCCCAACGGCACCAGCACCGACACCTTCTGGAAGGCCACCCAGGAGGGCCTCAGCGTCCTCGACCGGGTCACCCGTGAGGGCTGCGAGGACCTTCCCCTCAGGGTGGCCGGTGAGGTGCGCGCCTTCGACCCGGCCGCGACGATCGAGGAGCGCTTCCTCGTCCAGACCGACCGGTTCACGCACTACGCCATGGCCGCGGCCGACTTCGCGCTGGACGACGCCGGGCTCGGGCAGGCCGACACCGCCGACGCGCCGTACTCCATCGGCGTGGTGACCGCCGCCGGGTCCGGCGGCGGCGAGTTCGGCCAGCGCGAACTGCAGCGACTGTGGGGTAAGGGCAGCCGGTTCGTGGGCCCCTACCAGTCCATCGCCTGGTTCTACGCGGCGAGCACCGGCCAGGTCTCCATCCGCCGCGGCTTCAAGGGACCCTGCTCCGTCGTCGCCTCCGACGAGGCCGGCGGCCTGGACGCCCTCGCGCACGCGGCACGGGCGGTCGGGCGCGGCACCGACGTGATCGTGGCCGGCTCCACCGAGGCGCCGCTCGCGCCGTACTCGATGGTCTGCCAGCTCGGCTACGAGGAACTGAGCCGTGAGGCGGATCCGTCCCGGGCGTACCGCCCGTTCACGGCCGCGGCGTGCGGGTTCGTACCCGCCGAGGGCGGCGCGATGCTCGTGGTCGAGGCGGCGTGCGCCGCCCGGGAACGCGGCGCCGAGATCCGGGCGGTCGTCGCGGGCCACGCGGCGACCTTCACCGGTGCCTCCCGCTGGGCGGCGACCCGGGAGGGCCTCGCCCAGGCCATCCGGCAGGCCCTCAAGGAGGCCGACTGCGCCCCCGAGGAGGTCGACGTGGTCTTCGCCGACGCCCTCGGGGTGCCGGAGGCGGACCGGGCCGAGGCGCTGGCGCTCGCCGACGCCCTCGGCGGCCACGGCACCCGGGTGCCGGTCACGGCACCGAAGACCGGGACCGGCCGGGGGTACTGCGCGGCCCCCGTGCTGGACACCGCGGCGGCCGTGCTCGCGATGGAGCACGGCCTGATCCCGCCGACGCCGAACGTCTTCGACGTCTGCCACGACCTCGACCTCGTGACCGGCCGCGCCCGGGTCGCCGAACTGCGGACGGCGCTGGTCCTCAGCCGAGGACTCATGGGGTCGAACTCGGCGCTGGTGCTGCGGCACGGCGCCGCGCAGTGAGTACAGCAAAGGAGGAAGGCAATGCCCCAGATCACCGTGGAAGAACTCGCCCTGCTGATGAAGAAGGCTGCCGGGGTCACCGTCAGCCCGCAGCAGCTCCAGGAGAAGCCGGAGACGGGCTTCGACGTCCTCGGCGTCGACTCGCTGGGCCTGCTCGGCATCGTCGGCGAGCTGGAGAACGCGCACGGCACCCCGATGCCGGTCGACGCGGAGCGCTGCAAGACGCCCCAGCAGTTCCTCAACCTCGTCAACACCACCCTGATGGCAGGAGCCTGAGATGGCAGGACACACCCAGAACGAGATCGTCATCGCCGCCCCGCTGGACCTGGTCTGGGACATGACCAACGACCTGGAGCGATGGCCGCAGCTGTTCAGCGAGTACGCGTCCGTGGAGGTCCTCGAGAAGGTGGGCAACAGAACGAAGTTCCGGCTGACCATGCACCCGGACGACAACGGCACGGTGTGGAGCTGGGTCTCCGAGCGCGAGCCGCACCGCGACAGCCTCACCGTCAAGGCCCGCCGGGTCGAGACCGGGCCCTTCGCCCACATGGACATCCACTGGCGGTACGAGGAGGTCCCCGCCGGCACCCGGATGGTCTGGACGCAGGACTTCGCGATGAAGCCGGACGCGCCCGTCGACGACGCCTGGATGACCGACAACATCAACAGGAACTCCAAGGTCCAGATGGCCCTGATCCGGGACAAGATCGAGAAGGCGGCCGCCGGTCAGCGGCCCGCGCCGGCCCTGGCCGACTGAGCCGGACGACAGGAGAAGACCGTGCACCAGGCCCTGATCGTCGCCCGTATGGCCCCGGGTTCCGCCCCCGACATCGCGAAGGTGTTCGCGGAGTCCGACCGGGGAGAGCTGCCGCACCTCGTCGGTGTCGTCCGGCGCAGCCTCTTCCAGTTCGGCGATGTGTACATGCACCTCATCGAGTCCGAGCGCGAACCGGGACCGGCGATCGCCAAGGTCACGTCGCACCCGGAGTTCAAGGGGGTCAGCGAGCGTCTCTCGGCGTACGTCAGCGCGTACGACCCTCAGACCTGGCGGTCCCCGAAGGACGCCATGGCGCAGCGCTTCTACCTCTGGGAGCGCGACGCCGGCGCCTGAACCCCGTCCGGCCACCGGGGGGGGGGGGGGGGGGGGGGGGGGGGGGGGGGGGGGGGGGGGGGGGGGGGGGGGGGGGGGGGGGGGGGGGGGGGGGGGGGGGGGGGGGGGG
>NZ_JBVIIT010000027.1:0-151106 GCF_055569615.1 Streptomyces sp. NPDC031379
TCTTTTCTCGATCCGATTTCCTCGGTGCTTTCCAGGTTCCCGCTCTCGCGGTTTCCTTTCCGGCGGTTCCGACTCTATCAGATCCTTTCGGCGTCTGACTCCCAGTCAGGGGGGTTTGTCTTCCCGGCTGTTGGGCCGTTCCGACGAGTGAGACTTTAGCGGATTCCCGGCTCCCGAGCTAATCGGGGCCGCGCCCTTTCGAACACGGATTCCTCATTTCGCAAATGCGCACGCCAACACAGCCGACACCGAAGCGTCGATTGTTGGGTGGTGCTTGCGGAATGGCTGCCCGGGGACCGACCGGAGTCGGCGCTCACGTCGGACAACTCGGAGAACAGTACGGATCGGCCCGGGGCGTGTCAACTCACGGCCGCCCTGCACCCCTGAGGCGTATGCTCGGGGACGTGACTACGCGTACGTGCACCCAGCTTTGGTGGGCCGCCTGACGGCGGCCGTACTCACGTATGCACTCAACGGCCGCCGCTTCGGCGGCCGTTCTCGTATCTCCTCCGGACTCCGGGGGCCGGCCGCAGGAGCGGCGGCCCGACCAGGAGGTGGAGTGGAGATGACGCGGGCCTTCAGCGGGATCCAGCCGACCGGGCACCTGACGCTGGGGAACTACCTGGGCGCCATGCGGCGCTGGGCAGCGGTGGACCAGCATCGGGCGGACTCGCTGTTCTGTGTGGTGGACCTGCACGCGCTGACCGTGGACCACGATCCGGCGCGGGTGAGCAGGCTCAGTCGCCAGACGGCGACGCTGTTGCTGGCGTCGGGGCTCGACCCCGAGGTGTGCACCGTGTTCCTGCAGAGTCATGTCGACGAGCACACCAGGCTGTCGTACCTGCTGGAGTGCGTGGCGTCCGACGGCGAGATGCGGCGGATGATCCAGTACAAGGAGAAGTCCGCGCGGGAGCGGAAGCGCGGCGGCAGCGTGCGGCTGTCGCTGCTGACGTATCCGGTGCTGATGGCGGCGGACATCCTGGCGTACGGCGCGGACGAGGTGCCGGTCGGGGACGACCAGGTGCAGCACGTGGAGCTGACACGGGACCTCGCGGTGCGGTTCAACCAGCGGTACGGGCACACGTTCGTGGTGCCGCGGGCGACGCTTCCGGGGGTGGCCGCGCGCGTGATGAATCTGCAGGACCCGACCTCGAAGATGGGGAAGTCGGACGACTCGGGTGCGGGGGTCGTCTATCTGCTGGACGAGCCGGACGTGGTGCGGAAGAAGGTCATGCGGGCGGTGACCGACAGCGGGCGGGGTGTCGAGTACGACCGTGAGAGGCGGCCGGGGGTGGCCAATCTGCTGGAGATCCTCGCCGCGTGCACGGGTGGGAACCCCGAGGACTTGGCCGGTGTATATGAGTCGTACGGCGCCTTGAAGAAGGACACCGCGGAGGCCGTGGTGGAGATCCTCAGGCCCGTGCAGACCAGGCACAGGGAGCTGTGTACGGACCCTGCCTTTGTGGAGGGGGTGCTGCGGGACGGTGCGGAGAAGGCCCGGGCGATGGCCCGGCCGACCGTCGATGCCGCGTATCGGGCGATCGGGCTGCTGCCGCCGGTGTTCGAGACGGCCCTGAGCGCGGCCGGCCGCTAGGGGTGTGAGGCGCCGGTGTGTGGGGCGGTCGGCCGGTCGGGTGCCGAGCGGCCGCCGCCCCTGCACCGGACCGGTCCCCTCTTCCCTTCCGGCCTGCCGCAGCGCTCGTGGGGCTTGCCTCAGTCCTTCTTTCCGGAGGCGAGTTCGCGGCTGCGGTCGCGGGCGGCTTCCAGGGCGGCGATGAGGGCTGCTCGTACGCCGTGGTTCTCCAGCTCGCGGATGGCGTTGATGGTCGTGCCGGCCGGGGAGGTGACGTTCTCCCGGAGCTTGACCGGGTGCTCGCCGCTGTCGCGGAGCATCACGGCGGCGCCGATGGCGGACTGGACGATGAGGTCGTGGGCCTTGTCGCGGGGGAGGCCGAGCAGGATGCCGGCGTCGGTCATGGCCTCGACCAGGTAGAAGAAGTAGGCCGGGCCGGAGCCGGAGAGCGCGGTGCAGGCGTCCTGCTGGCTCTCGGGCACGCGAAGGGTCTTGCCGACGGCTCCGAAGATCTCCTCGGCGTGGGCGAGGTGCTCGGCGGTGGCGTGGCTGCCCGCGGAGATGACCGACATGGCCTCGTCGACGAGGGCGGGGGTGTTGGTCATGACCCGGACGACCGGGGTGCCCGCGGCCAGGCGCTCCTCGAAGAAGGAGGTGGGGATGCCCGCGGCTCCGCTGATGACCAGGCGGTCGGCGGGAACCTGCGGGGCGAGTTCGTCCAGGAGAGTGCCCATGTCCTGCGGCTTGACCGTGAGGATCAGGGTGTCGGCGGTCTTGGCGGCCTCGGCGTTGCTGACCGGGGTGACTCCGTGGCGGGTGCGGAGTTCTTCGGCGCGCTCGGGGCGGCGGGCGGTGACCAGGAGGTCGGCGGGGGCCCAGCCGGCCCGGATCATTCCGCTGAGCAGGGCTTCGCCGATCTTGCCGGTGCCGAGGACTGCGACTTTCTGGCTCATGCGGTTCATCCTCGCACCGGCGAGGAGGGGTGCGAGTCGGTTGTCCGGTGGGCGGACGCGCGTCTCGATGGGCCGGGACGCGGCCGTTCGCGGGCTCACGCCGTCCGGCGTCGCAGGGTCGCCGCCCCCAGCCCCAGCACCAGCAGCGCGCAGCCCGCGACGATCAGGACGTCCCTGACGAACGTGGCTGTCATGTCGGTGTGGTGGAGGACCTCGTTCATGCCGTCCACGGCGTACGACATCGGCAGGACGTCGGAGATGGCCTCCAGGACGGGGTGCATGTCGGAGCGAGGAGTGAACAGGCCGCACAGGAGGAGCTGGGGAAAGATCACCGCGGGCATGAACTGGACCGCCTGGAATTCCGAGGCCGCGAAGGCCGAGACGAAGAGGCCGAGGGCCGTACCGAGCAGCGCGTCGAGGAGGGCGACGAGCAGGAGCAGCCAGGGGGAGCCGGTGACGTCGAGGCCGAGCAGCCAGACCGCGAGGCCGGTGGCGAGGGCCGACTGGACGACGGCGAGGGTGCCGAACGCGAGGGCGTAGCCGGCGATGACGTCGGCCTTGCCGAGGGGCATGGCCAGGAGTCGTTCCAGGGTGCCGGAGGTGCGTTCGCGCAGGGTGGCGATGGAGGTGACCAGGAACATCGTGATCAGCGGGAAGATCCCGAGCAGGGAGGCGCCGATGTTGTCGAAGGTGCGGGGGCTGGCGTCGAAGACGTAGCGCAGCAGGAGCAGCATCAGGCACGGGATGAGGATCAGCAGCGCGATGGTGCGCGGGTCGTGGCGGAGCTGGCGCAGGACCCGGGCGGCCGTGGCGGTGGTGCGGGCGGTGCTGAAGGTGCCGGTGGGTGCGGCGGTGTGCGCGGGGGCGGTCGTGTTCATCGGGTGCTCTCCTTGGTGCGGCCCGCCGTGACGGCCTGGTCGACGAGGTGCAGGAAGGCGGCCTCGACCGTGTCGGTGCCGGTACGGGTGCGCAGGGCGTCCGGGGTGTCGTCGGCGAGGATCTCGCCCTCGCGCATGAGGAGGAGGCGGTGGCAGCGCTCGGCCTCGTCCATGACGTGGGAGGAGACGAGGAGGGTGGTGCCGCGGGTGGCTGCGAGGTCCTGGAAGAGGTTCCACAGGTCGCGGCGCAGGACCGGGTCGAGGCCGACGGTCGGCTCGTCCAGGACGAGGAGTTCGGGGGTGCCGAGGAGGGCGACGGCCAGGGAGACGCGGTTGCGCTGACCGCCGGAGAGGTTGCCGGCGAGGGCGTCGGCGTGGCGGGTGAGGTCGACGTCGGCGATGGCCTGGGTGACGTGCTGGTTGCGGCGTTCGGCGGCGGTTCGGCCGGGGTCGAGGATCGCGGCGAAGTACTCGAGGTTCTGGCGGACGGTCAGGTCGTCGTAGACGGAGGGGGCCTGGGTGACGTAGCCGATGCGGCTGCGGAGGGTGGGGTGGCCGGCCGGGCTGCCCAGGACGTTCAGGGTGCCGGTGACCTTGGCCTGGGTGCCGACGAGGGAGCGCATGAGGGTCGATTTGCCGCAGCCGGAGGGGCCGAGCAGGCCGGTGATCTGGCCGCGGGGGACGGTGAAGCGGAGGTGGTGCAGGACGGTGCGGGGGCCGCGTTCGACGGTGAGGTCTTCGGCCTGGACGGCGGGGACGGGGCCGGGGTGTGGTGGCTCCGGCACGTAATTCATCATGCGATGAATAATCTGCCTGAGGGGCAGGGCCGTCAAGAGGGAGGAGCCGTGCATTCCTGCCGGCCGGGGTGTGGTGTCACCGACGGGCGGGCCCGTGCGCTCGCGGCGGCGGCCCGGAGTCGCACGAAGGCGGCGGCCCGGAGTCGCACGAAGGCGGCGGCCCGGAGTCGCACGGAGGCGGCGGCCCCGGGACATGCGGAAGCGGCGGCCGGGCCGAAGCCCGACCGCCGCTCACTGGGCGTGAGAAGCCCGGGTCAGGGTTTGGTGGCGACCAGCAGCAGCACGTCGTACGTCTCCTCGACGATGCCGTCCGGGAAGACGGTCAGCAGGTGGTCGCGCTCCTCGTTCAGGAAGGCCGTCCTGCGCTCCTCGGGCGCCACGAGGAGGAAGGAATGGCTGCCGACGTTGGCCAGGTGGGTGTCGACCGGCACCCGGCGGCTCCAGCGGACCTGGCGGCGGGTGAAGTCCAGACGGCCGCTGGGGTCGGCCCGGTCCGTGCGCTCACCGGCCTTGCGCTTCTCGGCGGCGAGGTCCACGCCGAAGAAGCGGACGGCGCGATCGGAGGCCTCGGCGATCCAGTCGACGTCGAGGGCGTCGGTGTTCCACCACAGCGCCAGTGCGCCGCCCGGCCGCAGCACCCGCAGCGCCTCCGGCACCGAGCGGGCCGGGTCGGTCCAGTGCCAGGCCTGCGCGTAGGTGAGGAAGTCGGCGTGGGCGTCGGCGACGGGGAGGGCGTTGCCGTTGCCCTGGACGATCGGGATGTGGGGCAGGCCGCGGCGGAACTCGGCGGCCATGCCGTCGCCGGGTTCGACCGCCAGGACGTCGGCGCCGCGTGCGCGCAGGAGGGCGGTGGCGATGCCGGTACCGGCGCCGACGTCCACGACCCTGGCGCCGGACAGGGCCCGGCCGGCCGTTTCCTCGACGGCGTCGAAGAGGGCGGCCGGATAGGAGGGGCGGTTCGCCGCGTACTGGGCGGCGGCCGAGTCGAAGGAGCGGGCGCGGAGGGCGTGGACGGCGTGCGGGTCGGTGGGCGGCTGCGTGGTGGTCATGCAGCCATGGTGCGCGGAGAGCGGCGGGCGGGGACAGCGGGTTGTTCCACCGGGACTCCGCCGCCGCCTCGGCCGGCATCGCATCGGGCCGGCGTCGTGTCGCCCGGCCTCGTGTCGAACGTGCCCGGGCTTCCCCGCTCCTACCGGCGGCGCTTCTTCTTCGAGGGGTTGCCGGTGCGGCGGGTGGTGCGGCGTTCGTGCTCCTCGCGGGCCTTCTCGTACTCCTGGCGGTGCAGCTTCTCGCCCGGCGCCTCGGTGAGGGAGCGGAAGAAGTAGGCGAGGAGGGAGCCGACGAAGCCGATGGCGAGCAAGCCGCGCAGGGAGGCCTGGCGCTGGGGGTCGTGGCGCGTGCCGAAGCCCTCCCAGGCGTTGCGGAAGGCGAGTGCGCTGCAGATCGCGAACATGGCGATGACCAGCACGGTCACGAAGGAGCCGGTGTCGGCGATCTGGATGCCGTCGTAGGCGAAGCGCAGTACCAGGCAGGAGACGGCGGCCGCGGCCAGGGAGCCGACGGCGACGCCGGCGCGGCGGGCCGCGTAGCCGCTGTCGTGGTTCACCCAGGAGGTGCCGAAGAAGCGCAGAGGCTCCGGGCGGGGACCGCTGCTCCGGGCGGCGCCGCCTGGGGAGCCCGCCGCGGTGTCCGGGGTGCCGGTTTCGTCGCTCACGGGACGATTATGGCGCCGGGCCGAGGCGTACTCCCCAGGGGGTGGGGCCTCACAGGGAGCAGCGTGACGCGATGTAGCCGTCGCTGCCCGTGTGGACGTAGGCGTCGGAGACGTACTCGCCGTTGTCGATGTTGTCCCAGATCTTCGTGGTGCCGTACGGGCCGGACACCGTCGTGCCCGGCGTCTGGCAGTAGATCGGGACCTTGGCGCCCTCGGGCAGGACGTACAGGATGTTGTAGCTGGTGCCAGGGCCGCTGCGGACGTTCAGGCGGGTGCCGGGCGCGACCGAGTAGTAGCGCAAGGCCGCGGTCTCGGCCACCGCCGTCACGCTCTGGACCTCGTCGGTGCTCCGGACGCCTTCGGCGCGGTCGACAGACATGTGAAGCCTCCCCCGTTGACCCCATGACTGCCATGGGGTCCCGTTGATTCCCTTGCGGCGCGCCCTGAAACCCCGTGCGCGACTCGCACGCAGACGCTAGCAAGCCGCCTCTGTCTCGTACGAGTCATCGACTAGGCTCCGTGCGTCGCGCGCGCGGACATCAGCACGGGGGTGGTCCATGACGCCACAGCGCAACATCGGAGCGGGCGCGGAAGCGGAACTTCCCGAGTACGCCGGTCACTACCGCCTGGAGTCGTGTCTGGGCTCCGGCGGCATGGGGGTGGTGCACCTGGCCCGGAGCACGTCGGGGATGCGGCTCGCGGTGAAGGTCGTACATGCCGAGTTCGCCAGGGACCCCGAGTTCAGGGGGCGCTTCCGGCAGGAGGTGGCCGCCGCCCGGCGGGTCAGCGGTGCCTTCACCGCGTCCGTGGTGGACGCCGACCCCGAGGCCGAACGGCCCTGGATGGCCACCCTGTTCATTCCCGGGCCGACGCTTTCCGACCATGTGAAGCGGAACGGGCCCATGGCTCCGGAGCAGTTGCGTCGGCTGATGGCCGGGCTCGCGGAGGCGCTGCGTGACATCCATCGGGTCGGGGTCGTGCACCGGGATCTCAAGCCGAGCAACGTCCTGCTGGCCGAGGACGGGCCGAAGGTCATCGACTTCGGCATCTCCCGGCCGAAGGACAGTGAACTGCGCACCGAGACGGGCAAGTTGATCGGCACACCGCCGTTCATGGCGCCCGAGCAGTTCCGGCGGCCGCGGGAGGTGGGGCCGGCGGCGGACATCTTCGCGCTCGGGTCCGTGTTGGTGCACGCGGCGACCGGGCGGGGACCGTTCGACTCCGACAGCCCGTACGTCGTCGCCTACCAGGTCGTGCACGACGACCCCGACCTGACCGGCGTGCCGGAGAATCTCGCGCCGCTCGTGACACGCTGTCTCGCCAAGGACCCGGAGGACCGCCCGACTCCCGACGAGTTGATGCGGGACCTGCGGTCGGTGTCGGCCTCCTACGACACCCAGGCGTTCATACCGGCGCAGCGGACGGGCGAGGACCCTGTTCCGGAGCGCCACGCCGAGCAGGCCGAGGGCGGGCAGGCCGAGGGCGGGCGTGCCCGGCGGCCGTGGGGCAAGCGCACGGGCAGGAGGGCGGGCAGGAGGGCGGCGCTCGTGGTCCTGGGGCTCGCTCTCCTCGTGTCCGGTGGGTTCGCCTCGGTTCAGCTCCTCGGCAAAGACGGCCGTACGACGCCGAAGGGGGCCGGCCCGCGCACCCAGGCGGCCGCCTTCGGCGCCTGGCGGGCCGATCCGGCGGGCAAGGGGGTGGGGATGCCCCAGTGCTCGTACGTGCCGGGGAAGTTGTTCTGTGCCCGCCCCGGGGTGGTCTTCGCCCTCTCCCCCACCGACGGAAAGCTGCTGTGGCGGCGCTCCGTGGCCGCCCAGTCCACGAGCGGGCCACCGGTCGTCTCGGGCGGTCTGGTGCAGCCGTACACCGGCGGCGGCTCGCGGCTGGCGGCGCTCGACCCCGCCTCCGGCAGGGAGGTCTGGCAGCGGCGGCTGCCGACGGGCACGATGATCCGGTACGCGGGCGGCACGGCTCTGCTCAGCAGTCCCGACGGGACGGTCACCGGGGTGGACAGTGCCACCGGCGGCACGAAGTGGCATCGCACGTTCCCGGGCCGGGGCGTGCCGTCCTTCGCCTCCTTCGCAGGTGACTCGCTGACGTACGCGACCGGCATGTCCGCCGACGGATCGAGCACGCGCGTGACCGCCGTCGACCCGGGCACGGGCGACGTCCGGTGGGACGTCCGCCTCGACGGCCGGCTGAAGCCCTTCGGTGCCGAGGGCGGCTCGGTCTTCTTCCTCTCCGTGGACAGCGTCTACGGAGAGACGCGGGCCGTGGTCCGCTACAGCCCCGGTTCCGGAACGACACGCCGGGTGACCCTGCCCGCGGCACTCCCCGGTGCCCATGCCACCGTGCGGGGGAAGGTGGTGCACCTCCTGGCCGCCGGCGGCCTCCTGCAGGCGGTGGACATGACCACCGGGAAGGGGCTGTGGCGGCTGGAGACGTCCGTGAGCCGGGGATCGGCACCTGTGACGGACGGCGAGCGCGTCTACTTCTCCGCCAGTGACGGCCGGCTGCTCGCGGTCGACGCGGCCGAAGGGACGCTCGTCGGGCAGACCCGCGCGCGCCTGGGGGCGAACTCGGCCGAGGTCACGGGAGCACCCGCGGAACCGGTGATCACCGGCGCTCACATCTACGCCACCGCCCCCGACGGCACCGTCTTCGCCCTGGACGGGCGGAAGCCCTCGGCCTGGTAGAACGGCGATGGGGCCGCTCCCGGCGGGAGCGGCCCCATCGCGCGGTGCCGGGTCAGCCCAGCTTGCTCACGTCGCGCACCGCGCCCTTGTCCGCGCTGGTCGCCATCGCGGCGTAGGCCCGGAGGGCGGCGGACACCTTGCGGTCGCGGTTCTTCGGGGCGTAGACGCCGTTCAGGGCCTGCTCGCGGCGCGCGAGTTCCGCCTCGTCGACCAGCAGCTCGATGGTGCGGCCCGGGATGTCGATGCGGATGCGGTCGCCGTCCTGGACCAGGGCGATGGTGCCGCCGGAGGCCGCTTCGGGGGAGGCGTGGCCGATCGACAGGCCCGAGGTGCCGCCGGAGAAGCGGCCGTCGGTGATCAGCGCGCAACTCTTGCCGAGGCCACGGCCCTTCAGGTACGAGGTCGGGTACAGCATCTCCTGCATGCCGGGGCCGCCCTTGGGGCCCTCGTAGCGGATGACGACGACGTCGCCGTCCTTGACCTCCTGGGTGAGGATCCGCTGGACGGCCTCCTCCTGGGACTCGCAGACCACCGCCGGGCCCTCGAAGGTCCAGATCGACTCGTCGACGCCGGCCGTCTTCACGACACAGCCGTCGACGGCCAGGTTGCCCCTGAGGACCGCGAGTCCACCGTCCTTGGAGTACGCGTGCTCGGCGGAGCGGATGCAGCCGCCCTCGGCGTCGTCGTCCAGGGCCTCCCAGCGCTCGGACTGGGAGAAGGCCTCGGCGGAGCGGACGCAGCCGGGGGCCGCGTGCCACAGCTCCACGGCCTCGGCGGACGGGGAGCCGCCGCGGACGTCCCAGGTCTTCAGCCAGTCCGCCAGGGAGGGGCTGTGGACGGCGTGCACGTCCTCGTTGAGGAGGCCGGCGCGGTGCAGTTCGCCGAGCAGGGCCGGGATGCCGCCCGCGCGGTGCACGTCCTCCATGTAGTACGTGCGGTTCTTGGCGACGTTGGGCGCGACCTTGGCGAGGCAGGGGACGCGGCGGGAGACGGCGTCGATCTGCTCCAGGCCGAAGGGCACGCCCGCCTCCTGGGCCGCGGCCAGCAGGTGCAGGATCGTGTTGGTGGAGCCGCCCATCGCGATGTCCAGGGCCATGGCGTTCTCGAAGGCCTGGAAGGTGGCGATGTTGAGCGGCAGGACCGTGTCGTCGTCCTGCTCGTAGTAGCGGCGGGTCAGGTCCATGACCGTGCGGGCGGCGTCGACGTAGAGCTGCTTGCGCGCGGTGTGGGTGGCGAGGACCGAGCCGTTGCCGGGCAGGGAGAGGCCGATGGCCTCGGTCAGGCAGTTCATCGAGTTGGCGGTGAACATGCCGGAACACGAGCCGCAGGTCGGACAGGCGTTCTCCTCGATACGGAGGATGTCCTCGTCCGAGATCTTGTCGTTCACGGCGTCGGAGATCGCGTCGACCAGGTCGAGCGTGCGGACCGTGCCGTCGACCAGGGTGGCCCGGCCGGACTCCATGGGGCCGCCGGAGACGAAGACCGTCGGGATGTTCAGGCGCAGGGCGGCCATCAGCATGCCCGGGGTGATCTTGTCGCAGTTGGAGATGCAGACCAGGGCGTCGGCGCAGTGCGCCTCCACCATGTACTCCACCGAGTCCGCGATCAGGTCGCGGGAGGGCAGGCTGTAGAGCATGCCGCCGTGGCCCATCGCGATGCCGTCGTCGACGGCGATGGTGTTGAACTCGCGCGGGATGCCGCCCGCCTCCTTGATCGCCTCGCTGACGATCCGGCCGACCGGCTGCAGGTGGGTGTGGCCCGGCACGAACTCGGTGAAGGAGTTCGCGACGGCGATGATCGGCTTCCGGCCGATGTCCGCACCGGGTACACCGGAGGCGCGCATAAGGGCGCGGGCGCCCGCCATGTTGCGGCCGTGGGTGACTGTGCGGGACCTCAGCTCGGGCATCGTCGCTCGCTCCTTCGAAGACCATCTGCCAGAAGACCATCTGCCAGAGTTCTGACTCCTTCCGAGCGTACGCCGCCACTCCAAACCGTGGACACGGCTGTCCGGAATGCGGGACGCGTGTTCCACGGACCGCTGTGCTCAGGGGTTCGTCAGATGCCCCTGCACGACGGGGGCCACGCGCGCGATGATCTGCTCCAGGTCCGCGGACGCCAGCGGCTCCAGCTTGATCACGTAGCGCATCATCGCCGTCCCCACCAGCTGCGCGGCCGCCAGCTCGGCGCGCAGCTCCGCGTCCGGCAGGTCCAGCTGGGCGGCGATGCGGCGCAGCAGCTGGGCGGCGACGAGGCGGCGGAAGACGGCGGCGGCGGTCTCGTTGTTCACGGCGGACCGGAGGATCGCGAGGAGGGGCGTACGGGTCGTGGGGTTGTCCCAGACGCCGAAGACGAAGCGGGTCAGTCGCTCCCCCACACCGTCCAGCGGGCCTTCGGCCAGCGCGTTCGGGGCGTCCAGCGCGGGCGCGAAGGCGACCTCGATGGCCGCTTCGAAGACCTGCTCCTTGGTGCCGAAGTAGTGGTGGACGAGCGCCGAGTCCACGCCGGCCGCCTTGGCGATCCCACGGACGGACGTCTTCTCGTACCCGCGTTCGGAGAACTCCTCGCGGGCCGCGATGAGGATGCGGTCGCGGGTGTCGGCGGACTCGGCACGCGGCGGCCGGCCGCGGCGACGCGCCCTGGGCGCGGGTTCCTTCGCCGCCGTGGGCTTCGCCGCCGGTGCCTTCGCCGCGGGGCGGGAGGACTCGCTCATGGCCGGGGCACCCGTACCGCCGAGGCCAGGTGCTTGCGGGTGAACTCCAGGGCCTCGGCGAGGTCGGCCTCGCGTTCGGCGCTGGACATCGCCCGCCGGGTGTTGACCTCGATGACGACATGTCCGTCGAACCCGGTGACGGCGAGGCGCTCCAGCAGCTCGGCACAGGGCTGGGTGCCGCGGCCGGGCACGAGGTGCTCGTCCTTGGCCGAGCCCCGGCCGTCGGCGAGGTGGACGTGGCCGAGCCGGTCACCCATGCGGTCGATCATGTCCAGGGCGTCGGTGCGGGCCGTCGCCGTGTGGCTGAGGTCGATCGTGAAGTGGCGGTAGTCGTGCCGGGTGACGTCCCAGTCGGGGGCGTAGGCGAGCATCTCGCGGTCGCGGTAGCGCCAGGGGTACATGTTCTCGACGGCGAACCGCACGTCCGTCTCGTTCGCCATCCGCCAGATCCCGTCGACGAAGTCCCGGGCGTACTGCCGCTGCCAGCGGAAGGGCGGGTGCACGACGACGGTGGAGGCGCCCAGCTTCTCCGCGGCCGCCCGGGCCCGCTGGAGTTTGACCCAGGGGTCGGTGGACCAGACGCGCTGGGTGATCAGCAGGCAGGGGGCGTGGACGGCCAGGACCGGGACGCCGTGGTAGTCCGAGAGGCGGCGCAGCGCCTCGATGTCCTGGCTGACCGGGTCGGTCCACACCATGACCTCGACGCCGTCGTAGCCGAGGCGCGCGGCGATCTCGAAAGCGGTCGCCGTTGACTCCGGGTACACGGAGGCCGTCGACAGGGCGACACGCACGTCCCTTGGTTCAGCCACGTCGGTCACCTTACGGGGTTCATGGGTGAGGGTGTCGGGTGCCTGTTCGCCGTTGTGACTTTCGCCATTTGCGCGGGTGCGGGTGCGACGCGGCCCGGAGCGCGGTCCCCCGCACCCCTCGGCGTCAGTCGCTCTCCATGTGATCGAGGCGTCGCAGGATCACGCCCTCGCGCAGGGCCCAGGGGCATATCTCCAGGCTCTCCACGCCGAAGAGGTCCATCGCGCCCTCGGCCACCAACGCGCCCGCCAGCAACTGACCGGCCCTGCCCTCCGAGACCCCCGGAAGCTCGCCGCGCTGTTCCGCGGTCATGCCGGCCAGCCGCGGGACCCAGGCCTCCAGGGACTCGCGCTTGAGTTCGCGCTGGACGTAGAGGCCGTCGGCGCTGCGGGCGGCACCGGCGATGCGGGCGAGCTGCTTGAAGGTCTTGGACGTGGCGACCACGTGGTCGGGGGCGCCGAAGCGGCTGAATTCGCCGACCGTGCGGGCGATCTCCGCGCGGACGTGGCGGCGCAGCGCGCGGACGTCCTCCTGGCCGGGCGGGTCACCGGGCAGCCAGCCGGCGGTGAGGCGGCCGGCGCCGAGCGGCAGGGAGACGGCGGTGTCCGGTTCCTCGTCCATGCCGTAGGCGATCTCCAGGGAGCCGCCGCCGATGTCCAGGACCAACAGCTTCCCGGCGGACCAGCCGAACCAGCGGCGGACCGCGAGAAAGGTGAGCCGGGCCTCCTCCTCGCCGGTGAGCACCTGGAGCCGTACCCCGGTCTCGGCCTCCACGCGCGCGAGGACGTCGTCGGCGTTGCTCGCCTCCCGTACGGCGGAGGTGGCGAAGGGCAGCACGTTCTCCACACCCTTGTCCTCGGCGGCCTGGAGCGCGTCCCGTACGACGGCGATCAGCTTGTCGATGCCCTCGTCACCGATGGCACCGCTGTCGTCGAGGAGTTGGGCGAGCCGAAGATCGGCCTTGTGCGAATGCGCGGGCAGCGGGCGCGCGCCGGGGTGGGCGTCCACCACCAGCAGATGCACCGTGTTCGAACCCACGTCCAGGACACCGAGTCTCATATACGGAACGCTACTGCCAGAACGTTCCCGCCCGGTCCCCGGAGCGGGTCCGGGCCACTTACCCTGGACGAGTGCCAAAGACGAAAAAGGCGAACTCCGGGAAAACGGAAAAGGCGGACAAGGTTCGCAAGGACGCCAAAGCATCCAAGGGGTCGAAGGTGAGCGACGAGAAGGGGCTCGACTTCGCGCGCGCCTGGGTGGAGTTCCCTGATCCGGCGGACGACGAGCAGGTCTTCCGCTGCGATCTGACATGGCTGACCTCTCGCTGGAACTGCATCTTCGGCAGCGGTTGCCAGGGCATCCAGGCGGGCCGCGCGGACGACGGGTGCTGCACGCTGGGCGCTCACTTCTCCGACGAGGACGACGAGAAGCGGGTCGCCGAGCATGTGGCCAGGCTCACCCCGGAGATCTGGCAGCACCACGCCGAAGGCACACGGGACGGCTGGATCTCCGAGGACGAGGAGGGCTCCCGGCAGACGCGGCCCTTCCAGGGATCCTGCATCTTCCAGAACCGGCCCGGGTTCGCGGGCGGCGCGGGCTGCTCGCTGCACATCCTCGCCCTGAAGGAGGGCCGGGAGCCGCTGGAGACCAAGCCGGACGTGTGCTGGCAGCTGCCGATCCGGCGGACGTACGACTGGATCGACCGGCCGGACGACACGCGCGTGTTGCAGGTGTCCATCGGCGAGTACGACCGCCGGGGCTGGGGGCCGGGCGGCCACGACCTGCACTGGTGGTGCACGTCGGCGACCTCGGCGCACGGCGCGGGCGAGCCGGTGTACGTCTCCTACCGGGCCGAGCTGACCGAACTGATGGGCAAGGCCGGCTACGACCGCCTGGTCGAGCTGTGCGAACAGCGCCTGGCGTCGCAGCTGCCGCTGGTGGCTCCGCACCCGGCCGACCCGGCGCCGTAACCCCACCGGCCCGCTCCCTTCCGTCTCGTCCCCTCCGCCGCCGGCCCCGGGTGTGCTGTACGGACAGCACCCCTAGCCGCCCGACGGGCTCGGCGCCTCGCTGTCGCTCGGTGTGGGCGTCGGCGTCGGGGTGCCGGACGGCGGTGGGTCGGTGGGAGTCGCGGGTGGAGTGGAGGGCGTCGGGGACTGGCTGGTGGGCGGGTCGGTCGGGGGTGTCCCGGACGGCGTCGGCTCGGGGTCGGCGGAGGAGGGGACGGGAGTGGGGCGGCTCGGTGCGGTGCCGTAGCCGTCGATGGTGACCACGGCCCCGGCCGGGGAGATCGCCACCTGTGCGCGCCAGTGGCCGGACGGCTCGCGGAGATGGTCGACGTACACCTTGATCGTCGACGTCTCGCCGGGCTCGAGCGTTCCCGCGGACCGGCTGAAGTAGAGCCACGCCGCCGAGGTGGACGCGGACCAGCGCACCGGCGCGGACCCCGAGGCGGTGAGCGTGATCAGGGTGGTGTCGCCGTCGTTGGCCGCACCGACGGCGAGCTGTCCGGCGCCCTTCTCCCCGCTGTCGGAGACGCTCACGACCTCCACGGAGACGTCCGGCTCGCCGCCCTTGCCGCCGCGGGCCCCGGGCCTGACGCTGGCGTTCCCCGCGTTCTCGTAGCCGCCCGCCGTGTCGCTGCCGAGCACGTCGGGACCCTGCGCCTCGCGCGCGGTGGCGGAGCGGCCGTCCTCGTCGCCCACCGGAGCCCCCCGGTAGGCGGCCCACAGGGCGAGCACGGGCGCGGCGACGACCGTGGCGACGACGGTCGTCGTGACGGCACGCGCGCGAAGGCGGTCGCGGCGGGCCGCGCGGTCCTTGGGGTCCATCGGGAAGCCGCGCCGGTCGAAGCGGGGTACGGCGGCGCCACGCGCGCGTGAGTGGTGTGCCAGGGCCATGTGGAGGGCCGGACGGGGCGCCTCCAGGACGGGCAGCTCGGCCGGGGTGACGGTGGCGCCGGGCCAGTGACCGGGGACGGCGCGCTCGGCGGTGCGTCGGCAGCGCGGACAGTCGTCGACGTGCCGCACCAGCTCGCGGCGCAGCGCGGTGCTGAGGACCAGCCGGCTGTCCCCGGTGAGGTGCGCCACGCTGGGGCAGCCGCCGGTCTCGACGACGGCGAGGGCCGCACGGGTGCGCTCGACCTCGCAGGCGGCCGTGGCGAGCAGCTCGCGCGCGACGGCGGGTTCCATGCCGAGGACGGCGGCGACCTCATGGGCGGCGAGTCGGTGGCGGACGGCGAGTTCCAGGGCCTCGCGCTGTTCGGGTGTGGTGCCGGCCGCCTCCGGCCAGGCGAGCAGGGCGAGTTCGCGGCGCCGCTGGTCCTGGACCTCGGGGGCGACGGCCGGGTCCGGGGCCGTCCGGCCGGCGGCGGTACGGCCCGCCGCGTGGGTGGCCTGACGTTTCTGCTTGGCCTCGGCCAGTTTGCGCAGGCATGCCCAGCGGGCCAGCGCGTACAGCCAGGCCCTGCGGTCGGCGGGGGCCTCCGGGACGCGGTGCCCGCGCCGCTCGGCCAGGGCGAGGACGTCGCCGAGGGCCGCGGTGGCCGCGTCGTGCTCGCACAGCACCGACAGGCAGTAGGTGAACAGGCCGTCCAGGTAGGGCTCGTAGCGCGCAGGCGGCCGCTGGGCGAGGGTGCGCGCGGCCGCGCGATCACGCGCCTCCCGGTGCGCCCGATGCGCGCCGACGGTGCGGGTCGTGGTCTCCGGACTGCTGCTCATCACCCGTGCGACCGTAGGCGGCTGTGGAGTGCCCCTTCTGGAACCTTGAGCACTTTTAATCCGTACGGGTGAAACGATCCCTCAATAGGGGACAGGAACCTTTTGTTCCGCGGCTGGTTTCCGATGGGTGGTGGCCGATACCGGACCACCCACACGTGGCCCCCGGTCCCGTTGTCAGTGCCGCGGGCTACGGTTTCCGCATGGCTGCCCGTACCAAGACCACCAAGGACCGCCCGTCCTACCGCTGCACCGAGTGCGGCTGGCAGACGGCCAAGTGGCTCGGCCGCTGCCCGGAGTGCCAGGCCTGGGGCACGGTCGAGGAGTACGGCGCGCCCGCGGTCCGCACGACGGCACCGGGCCGCGTGACCAGCTCCGCGCTGCCCATCGGCCAGGTCGACGGCCGGCAGGCCACCGCCCGCACGACCGGCGTGCCCGAGCTGGACCGGGTGCTCGGCGGCGGCCTCGTGCCCGGCGCGGTGGTGCTGCTCGCGGGCGAGCCCGGCGTCGGCAAGTCCACCCTGCTGCTGGACGTGGCCGCCAAGTCCGCCGGCTCCGAGCACCGCACCCTCTATGTCACCGGCGAGGAGTCGGCGAGCCAGGTGCGGCTGCGCGCCGACCGCATCGGTGCCCTCGACGACCATCTGTATCTGGCCGCCGAGACCGATCTGTCCGCCGTTCTCGGCCACTTGGACGAGGTCAAGCCGTCCCTGCTGATCCTGGACTCGGTGCAGACGGTGGCCTCCCCGGAGATCGAGGGCGCTCCCGGCGGCATGGCCCAGGTCCGGGAGGTCGCGGGCGCCCTCATCCGCGCCTCGAAGGAGCGCGGCATGTCCACGCTCCTGGTGGGCCACGTCACCAAGGACGGCGCGATCGCGGGTCCCCGCCTGCTGGAGCACCTGGTGGACGTCGTCCTGCACTTCGAGGGCGACCGGCATGCGCGCCTACGCCTGGTGCGGGGCGTGAAGAACCGCTATGGCGCGACCGACGAGGTCGGCTGCTTCGAGCTGCACGACGAGGGCATCACGGGCCTTGCGGACCCCAGCGGACTTTTCCTGACACGCCGTGACGAACCGGTACCGGGCACCTGTCTGACCGTCACCCTGGAGGGCCGCCGCCCACTGGTGGCCGAGGTGCAGGCGCTGACCGTCGACTCCCAGATCCCCTCCCCGCGCCGCACCACCTCGGGCCTGGAGACCTCGCGCGTGTCGATGATGCTGGCCGTCCTGGAGCAGCGGGGCCGGATCAGCGCGCTCGGCAAGCGGGACATCTACTCCGCGACGGTCGGCGGCGTGAAGCTGTCGGAACCGGCCGCCGACCTCGCCATCGCCCTGGCGCTCGCCTCCGCCGCCAGCGACACCCCGCTGCCGAAGAACCTGGTGGCGATCGGTGAGGTAGGGCTCGCGGGCGAGGTGAGACGGGTCACGGGCGTGCAGCGCAGGCTCACCGAGGCGCACCGGCTGGGCTTCACGCACGCGCTCGTGCCGACCGATCCGGGCAAGGTGCCGGCCGGTATGAAGGTCCTGGAAGTGGCCGACATGGGGGACGCGCTCCGGGTGCTGCCGCGCTCCCGTCGCCGAGAGGCCCCACGGGAGGCGGAGGAGCGCCGGTAGACTTTGCGCAGGTCTCGCCCGTCCGTACGAACCGAGTGCGGGCCGGGAGCGCGTCAGAACCTGCGACCGGAGGAGTGCAGTGGCAGCCAACGACCGGGCAGCAGCTCCCGGAAAGTCCGGTGGGAGTGCCGGTTCCGATCGCCTGATGCGCGCCTCACTGAGCGCCGTGGCGCCGGGCACCGCCCTGCGTGACGGCCTGGAGCGGGTCCTCCGCGGCAACACCGGCGGCCTCATCCTCCTCGGCTCCGACAAGACGGTCGAGGCGATGTGCACGGGCGGCTTCGTCCTGGACGTCGAGTTCACCGCCACCCGCCTGCGGGAGCTGTGCAAGCTGGACGGCGGCATCGTGCTGTCGTCGGACCTGTCGAAGATCCTGCGCGCGGGTGTCCAGCTGGTCCCGGACCCGACGATCCCCACGGAGGAGACGGGCACGCGGCACCGCACGGCGGACCGGGTGAGCAAGCAGGTCGGCTTCCCGGTGGTCTCCGTCTCCCAGTCGATGCGCCTGATCGCCCTGTACGTGGACGGTCAGCGTCGTGTCCTGGAGGACTCCGCGGCGATCCTCTCCCGCGCGAACCAGGCGCTGGCCACCCTGGAGCGGTACAAGCTCCGCCTGGACGAGGTCGCGGGCACACTGTCGGCGCTGGAGATCGAGGACCTGGTGACGGTCCGGGACGTGTCCGCGGTCGCACAGCGCCTGGAGATGGTCCGCCGCATCGCCACCGAAATCGCCGAATACGTGGTCGAACTGGGCACGGACGGCCGCCTCCTCGCCCTCCAGCTGGAGGAGTTGATCGCCGGGGTCGAGCCCGACCGCGAGCTGGTCGTGCGGGACTACGTCCCCGAGCCGACGGCGAAGCGCTCCCGCACGGTCGACGAGGCCCTGTTCGAGCTGAATGCGCTGACCCACGCGGAGCTTCTCGAACTCGGCACGGTGGCGCGGGCGCTGGGCTACACCGGCTCCCCCGAGACCCTCGACTCCGCGGTGTCCCCGCGGGGCTTCCGGCTCCTGGCGAAGGTCCCCCGCCTTCCGGGCGCGATCATCGACCGCCTGGTGGAGCACTTCGGCGGCCTGCAGAAGCTGCTCGCCGCGAGCGTGGACGATCTGCAGACGGTCGACGGTGTGGGCGAGGCCCGGGCGCGGAGCGTGCGGGAGGGCCTGTCGCGGCTGGCGGAGTCCTCCATCCTGGAGCGGTACGTCTGACCTGATCCACGAGCGGACGCCCGACGGCACCGGGGGGTGCGTCGTCCGGCGCCTGCGGATCGGCCGCGGCGGCGCTAGTCCGCCGACAGCACGAACGACGTCTGGAGCTTGCCGAAACCGGGCGCCTTCGCCTCCAGCAGGTACGTCCCCGCCTTCGCCGACCCCGCGGGGGGCGTCGCGCACTGCGGAGCACTCGGCTTTCGGTCCCACTTCACCGGGTACGTGATGCTCTTCCCCGCCGGCGCCCGGAACACCAGACTCCCCGCGCCCTTGGGGCAGTCGGACGACGACCAGTACGCGTCGTCCCCGTCCGCCGGCGTGATCGTCAGCACCGCGCTCTTCGGTCCGAGATCGACCTTGCAGTCGGCGGACGACGTGTTCTTCACGGTGAGTTCGAACGTCGGCGTCTGGTCCGGCGCATAGGAGTTGTGCAGGCTGCGCAGGCCCAACGCCACCGCGCCGGACGTGCAGCCGGGCAGTGTGGAGGACGCAGGGATCCTGTCACCCGTACCGACGTCGCCGCCTGCGGAGCCCGAGGCGCCGGCCGCCCCGGAGGAGCCGGAGGGGTCCGAAGAACCGGAGGAGCCGTCGTCCGGGCCACCGGTGCCGCCGGAGGCGGAACCGTCCCCGTCGGAGTCCCCGCCGCCCGACTCGTCGCGGCCGCCGGGGGGTTGGCTGTACGCCGGCCCGGACCGGGACGGCCCCGGCGTGATCGTGTGCGCGGGGTTCTCGCCGTTGGATCCGTCGGCGTTCTTCTTGCCGCCACCGCCGCCGGCGGTGGCGATCCAGGTGATCACGAGCGCCAACAGGGCCAGCACGGACAGCAGTACGGCCCTCCGACGCCAGTAGATGGTGGAGGGAAGCGGCCCGACCGGATTGCGCAGAGATCCCACGGCGCAAACTGTACGAGAGATCGCGACGCTTGCTCGCCCCACCCGCCGCGCCCACACCAACTTTTCCGGATCATCATCCCGGCAACTGCCGTCGACGGCATGCTTCTTCACTCACCGCCACGCTCGGTGACCACGCGGTCACCCACGAGGCCCGCCAACCCGTGGCAGGATCGGAAGGCCATGACTGAGAAGCTTCACGCCCCCGTGATCGCCTGGTTCGACGCCCACGCCCGCGACCTCCCCTGGCGCCGCCCGGAGGCGGGCCCGTGGGGTGTGATGGTCAGCGAGTTCATGCTCCAGCAGACCCCGGTCAGCCGGGTGCTGCCCGTCTACGAGCAGTGGCTGGCCCGCTGGCCGCGCCCCGCCGACCTCGCGAAGGAGGCTCCGGGCGAGGCGGTGCGCGCCTGGGGCCGGCTCGGCTACCCGCGCCGGGCCCTGCGGCTGCACGGCGCCGCGATCGCCATAACGGAACGGCACGGCGGGGACGTGCCGACGGATCACGCGCAGTTGCTGGCGCTGCCGGGGATCGGCGAGTACACGGCAGCGGCCGTCGCCTCCTTCGCGTACGGGCAGCGGCACCCGGTGCTGGACACCAATGTCCGCCGGGTCTTCGCGCGCGCGGTGAGCGGTGTGCAGTACCCGCCGAACGCGACCACGGCCGCCGAGCGGCGGCTGGCCCGGGAGCTGCTTCCGGAGGACGAGCGGACCGCCGCCCGGTGGGCCGCCGCCTCCATGGAGCTGGGTGCACTGGTGTGCACGGCGAAGAACGAGGGCTGCGGGCGGTGCCCGATCGCCACGCAGTGCGCCTGGCGGCTCGCGGGCAAGCCGGAGCACGCGGGGCCGCCGCGGCGCGGGCAGACGTACGCAGGTACGGACCGGCAGGTGCGCGGCAAGCTGCTCGCCGTGCTGCGGGAGGCGCACGTACCGGTGCCGCAGGCGGTGTTGGACCGGGTGTGGCACGAGCCGGTGCAGCGCGCCCGCGCGCTCGACGGACTGGTCACGGACGGCCTGGTGGAGCCGCTGCCGGGCGGCCTGTACCGGCTGCCGCTCGGCTGACGGGCAGCCAAGTGACCGTCGTCGGGGGCCCGTTACCGGGCCACCAGGCCGACAAACCCTTAGATAGCCAGACATAACGGCCTCTTGCTTTACCCCGTTCCTCCTTCCGTTACACAACCGACGGATAGCCGATTGCTAGCCGCAGGCTGGTCCGCACAGCCCCGTGACAACCACTCCGTAGCTTCTTTTCCGTGCCCGGCAGATCACGCGGCACGGGGACGCAGGGCTTCAGGCGTGAGCCGGAGCGAACGGGGAACGGAGGCGGTTGATCATGGCGCAGGGCGAGGTGCTCGAATTCGAGGAGTACGTCCGCACCCGGCAGGACGCGCTGCTGCGCAGCGCGCGCCGGCTGGTACCGGACCCCGTCGACGCCCAGGATCTGCTGCAGACCGCGCTCGTGCGGACGTACGGCCGCTGGGAGGGCATCGCCGACAAGCGGCTCGCCGACGCCTACCTGCGCCGTGTCATGATCAACACGCGCACCGAGTGGTGGCGGGCACGCAAGCTGGAGGAGGTCCCGACCGAGCAGCTGCCGGACGCCTCCGTGGAGGACTCCACCGAGCAGCACGCCGACCGGGCCCTGCTGATGGACATCATGAAGGTGCTCGCACCGAAGCAGCGCAGTGTCGTGGTGCTGCGACACTGGGAGCAGATGTCCACGGAGGAGACGGCCGCCGCCCTCGGCATGTCGGCCGGTACGGTCAAGAGCACGCTGCACCGGGCGCTCGCCCGGCTCCGCGAGGAGCTGGAGGCCCGCGATCTGGACGCACGCGCGCTGGAGCGTGAGGAGCGGGAGCGTTGCGCGGCCTGACCGGGGCCGGGCCTGACCAGGCCCGAGGCAGTTCATTGGCGGTGATCGCGGCGGTGGCCTCGATCACCGCCCTCGCCCTTTTCGTCGCCGCCTGCGGGGGTGGCGGCACGGGAGCCCGGGACGAGGGACCGGCACACGCCTCCGCGGTGGCGGGCGCCGTCGCCTCGCCGTCGCCGAGCCCGTCCGCCGGCTACCGGCAGGTGGACGCGGTGTCGCTGATCAAGAAGGACCCGGCGGTGTCCGCGACGGTGAAGCGGGAGCTGAAGCCGTGCGGCGGCGACGAGTACCCGGTCGACGTCTCCTACGGCGATCTGACCGGCGGATCCGTCAACGACGTCGTCGTCAACGTGCTGACCTGCAGCGACTACGTGGGCATCGGCTCGTACGTGTACCGGGACGAGAACGGCACCTTCAAGAACGTCTTCAAGAACGAGGAGTCGCCGGTCTACGCCGAGATCGACGGCGCCGACCTGACCGTGACCAAGCAGGTGTACGAGTCGGACGATCCGGTCTCCAACCCGTCCAGGGAGACCGTGCTCACCTACAGCTGGAGAGCGGGACGCTTCGCCCAGACAGAGAGCCACGAAACCGACTACAGCAAGGCCGTCGGCGGCGACGAAGCGACGCCCGTGCCGGACAACTGACCCCCGCCCCCTACACACAACGAGGACTGAGAGCACCGGGATGGCAGACCAGACCCACGTCCTGTTCGTCGAGGACGACGACGTCATCCGCGAGGCCACCCAGCTGGCCCTGGAGCGGGACGGCTTCGCGGTCACCGCGATGCCCGACGGCCTGTCGGGCCTGGAGGCGTTCCGGGCCGACCGCCCCGACATCGCGCTCCTGGACGTCATGGTCCCCGGTCTGGACGGCGTCAGCCTCTGCCGCCGCATCCGGGACGAGTCGACGGTTCCGGTGATCATGCTGTCGGCGCGCGCCGACTCCATCGACGTCGTCCTAGGCCTCGAGGCGGGCGCCGACGACTATGTGACCAAGCCGTTCGACGGCGCCGTGCTGGTGGCGCGGATCCGCGCGGTGCTGCGCCGGTTCGGGCACGCCGGCGGGGCCGCGCCCGCGGAGGCGTCCGCCTCCGCGGCCAACGGCGGCGCGCTGACCTTCGGCGATCTGGACATCGACACCGAGGGCATGGAGGTGCGCCGGGCCGGGCAGCCGGTGGCGCTCACCCCGACCGAGATGCGGCTGCTGCTGGAGTTCTCCTCCGCGCCGGGCACCGTGCTCTCCCGCGACAAGCTGCTGGAGCGCGTGTGGGACTACGGCTGGGGCGGGGACACCCGGGTCGTCGACGTGCATGTGCAGCGGCTGCGCCAGAAGATCGGCCAGGACCGGATCGAGACGGTCCGCGGCTTCGGCTACAAGTTGAAGGCCTGAGCGGGGCGGACATGCGGGGGATCCTTCGGCGGCCGGTACTGCGCGTGGAGCGCGCGGGCCTCAGGACCGGGCTCAGATGGAAGCTCAGCGCGGCGATCGCGCTGGTGGCGGGGCTGGTGGCGATCGCGCTCAGCCTGGTCGTGCACAACGCGGCCCGGGTCTCGATGCTGGACAACGCACGTGACCTGGCCAACGAGCGGGTGCAGATCGCCCAGCGCAACTACGAGCAGAAGCGCGGGCCGAACTTCCCCAGCATCAAGGTCGACGATCCCGAACTCCCGCTCGCGCTGCGGGAGAAGGTCGAGCAGGGCCGCCGGGCCAGCGACGTCTCCGACCACGGCGGGGTACCGGACATCTGGGCCGCCGTACCGGTCAAGGACGGGCATGTGCTGTCCCTGCACAGCCACCTGCCGGACCGCTCCATCGACGTGATGAAGGACCTCGACCAGGCCCTGGTCATCGGCTCCGTCGCGGTCGTGCTGGGCGGCAGCGCGCTCGGTGTGCTGATCGGCGGGCAGCTGTCCCGGCGGCTGCGCAAGGCGGCGGCCGCCGCGAACCAGGTCGCCAAGGGCGAGACCGAGGTCCGGGTACGGGAGGCCATCGGCGGGGTCGTCCGGGACGAGACCGACGATCTCGCGCGCGCGGTGGACGCCATGGCGGACGCGCTGCGGCAGCGTATCGAGGCCGAGCGGCGGGTCACCGCCGACATCGCGCACGAGCTGCGCACCCCGGTGACGGGTCTGCTGACCGCCGCCGAACTCCTGCCGCCCGGCCGGCCGACCGAACTGGTCCTGGACCGGGCCAAGGCCATGCGCACGCTCGTCGAGGACGTGCTGGAGGTCGCCCGCCTCGACGGGGCCTCCGAGCGGGCCGAGCTGCAGGACATCATGCTGGGCGAGTTCGTCGTGCGGCGCGTCGCCGCCAAGGATCCGGACATCGTCGTACGGGTGGTGCACGAGTCGGAGGTCACCACCGACCCACGGCGGCTGGAGCGGGTGCTGTTCAACCTGCTCGCCAACGCGGCCCGGCACGGCAGGCCGCCGATCGAGGTGACCGTCGAGGGCCGGGTCATCCGGGTCCGGGACCACGGCCCCGGCTTCCCCGAGGAGCTGCTCGCCGAGGGCCCGAGCCGGTTCCGCACCGGCAGCAAGGACCGGGCCGGGCAGGGGCACGGCCTGGGGCTGACCATCGCGGCCGGCCAGGCCCGGGTGCTGGGCGCCCGTCTGACGTTCCGTAACGTACGCCCCGCCGGAGCCCCCGCCCATGTGCCCGCGGAAGGCGCGGTGGCCGTCCTGTGGCTTCCGGAACACGCCCCGACGAACACCGGCAGCTACCCGATGATGCCTCCCTCCGGCGGCACCGCCTGAGCACGCGGGGGACCCCACCCTGGCGTGCCCCCCGCATGCCGCCCACGGCGAGATCGCCGCGCGCCTCGGCGCCACTGGCCGGGCGTCTCGCCGTGGACGTCCTTGAAGGCGCGCAGGAAGCGGTACCGCGAGTACCCGGCGTGTGCCGCCGGCGCGTCCGGGTCGGGGCCCTGGTCGGCCCGGTCCCGGTCCGTCGTGTCCCCGGCCGGGCAGCAGCCCGCACCGTGCGGCGGGCGGCGACGGCGAAGGCCCCTGGGCGGATGCCAGGGGCCTTCGGGAAGAGCGGGTCAGACGGTCTCGACCACCGGAGCCGGCACCCTGTCGTCGCCGCCCTCCGCGGGAGCTTCCTTCTGGGGACCGCTGCGCAGCGGCACCTCCTTGACGAACAGCCCCGCGACCAGCACCAGCGCCGCGATCGCCGCGCCCAGCAGGAACGCCGAGTGGACACCGGCGGACACCGCGTGCTGGTACGCCTCCCGGGCCACCGCCGGCAGCTTGTCCAGGCTCTCCTTGTCCAGCTGCGCCGAGTTCTGGGTGATGCTCGCGCCCGCCGCGCCGGCCTTCTCGGCCATGACGTCCTGGACCCGGTGGTTGAACAGCGCGCCCATGATGGCCACACCGAAGGAGGAACCGAGCGTACGGAACAGGGTCGCGGACGAGGACGCGACGCCCATGTCCTTCATCTCCACGCTGTTCTGCGCCACCAGCATGGTGATCTGCATCAGGCAGCCCATGCCCGCGCCGAGCACGGCCATGTAGATGCCGGAGGTCAGCCGGCTCGTCTCCGTGTCCAGCAGCGACAGCAGGTACAGGCCGACGACCATCAGGGCGCCGCCGACGAGCGGGAAGATCTTGTAGTGGCCGCTGTTGGTGGTGACCCGGCCGGCGATCATCGAGGTCGCCAGCATCGCGCCGAGCATCGGCAGGAGCAGCAGACCGGAGTTGGTCGCGGAGGCACCCTGCACCGCCTGCTGGTACAGCGGCAGGAACAGCGTGGCCCCGTACATCACGAAACCGGCGATGAAGGCGATGAGCGCCATCAGGGTGAAGTTGCGGCTCTTGAAGATGTGCAGCGGCAGGACCGGGTCGGCGGCCTTGGTCTGCCAGAACACGAACCCGACCAGCGAGGCCACACCGATGCCGATCAGCTCCATGATCCGGGCGGAGGTCCAGGCGTACTCGGTGCCGCCCCAGGTGGTGACCAGGACGATGGAGGTGATGCCGACGGTGAGCAGCACGACGCCGAGGTAGTCGATGCCCGTCTCGGCGCGCTTCTTCGGCAGGTGCAGCACGGCGGCGATCAGCGCGAGCGCGACCGCGCCGAGCGGCAGGTTGATGTAGAAGGTCCAGCGCCAGCCCCAGTTGTCGGTGATGGTGCCGCCGACCAGCGGGCCGCCGATCATCGCCAGCGCCATGACGCCGGCCATCATGCCCTGGTACTTACCGCGCTCCCGCGGCGGTACGAGGTCGCCGATGATCGCCATGACACCGACGATCAGACCACCGGCGCCGAGTCCCTGCACGGCCCGGAACCCGATCAGCTCGCCCATGCCCTGGGCCATGCCGCTCAGCACCGAACCGATCAGGAAGAGCACGATCGAGGTGAGGAAGGCGCCCTTGCGCCCGTACATGTCACCGACCTTGCCCCAGACCGGGGTCGAGGCCGCGGTGGCCAGGATGTACCCGGTGACCACCCAGGACAGGTGCTCCAGGCCGCCCAGCTCCCCGACGATCGTCGGCATGGCGGTACCCACGATCATGTTGTCGAGCATCGCGAGCATCATCGCGATCATGAGCGCGAGCACCACGACGCGGGTGCTCTTCTCCTGCTTGCTCTCCGTCACGCCTTCGACAGCGTCCGCCATCTTTCCCCAACTCCCCCTGCGACAGTTACTTACTTGCCGCCCGGCTAGTTCACTACACTGGGAAGGTAGAGCTGCTACTAGCCGGGCGTCAAGTAAGTTTCCGTGGAAGCGCGAGGAGTACGAGGATGGGCGGCACCATGGACGGCACCAAGCAGCAGCGCCGCGGCAACACCCGCCAGCGCATCCAGGACGTAGCCCTCGAACTCTTCGCGGAGCAGGGGTACGAGAAGACCTCCCTGCGCGAGATCGCCGAGCGTCTCGACGTCACCAAGGCGGCCCTGTACTACCACTTCAAGACGAAGGAAGAGATCATCGTCAGCCTCTTCGAGGACCTGACGAAGCCGCTCGAGGACTTGATCGAGTGGGGCCGGGAGCAGCCGGACACCCTGGAGATCAAGCAGGAGATCATCCGCCGCTACAGCGAGGCGCTGGCCGAGGCGGCACCGCTCTTCCGCTTCATGCAGGAGAACCAGGCGACGGTACGGGAACTGCGCATCGGCGAGGCCTTCAAGGACCGGCTGCGCGGCTTCAGGGACATCCTCATCGACCCCGAGGCGCCGCTGGTGGAGCAGGTCCGCTGCGTCAGCGCGATGTTCACGCTGCACGCCGGGATGTTCGTGATGCAGGACCTGGAAGACGACCTCGAGAAGCGGCGCGCGGCCGTTCTCGAGGTCGCCATGGACCTGGTCACGCAGGCGCACGAGCGCACCCACGGGAAGGACTAGGTCAGACCTTCACACCCTTGGCGTGCAGGAACGCGACCGGGTCGACGGCGGAGCCGTAGTTCGGGGTCGTACGGATCTCGAAGTGCAGGTGCGGGCCGGTCGAGTTGCCGGTGGAGCCGGACAGGGCGATGTGCTGGCCGGTCTTGACGATCTGGCCGATCTTGACGTCGACCCGGGACAGGTGCGCGTACTGCGAGTAGGTGCCGTTGCCGTGCTTGATGACGACGGCGTTGCCGTACGCGGGGCCGTCACCGGCGCCGTTGGGGCCGGCCTTGACGACGGTGCCGCCGTGCGCGGCGACGACCTCGGTGCCGGTCGGCACGGCGAAGTCCTGGCCGCTGTGCTTGGCGACCCAGTGGCCGCCGGCCTGGGCGAAGCTCGCGGAGAGCGTGTACTTCTTCACCGGGTCGACCCAGGAAGAGGCGGACGGCGCGGCGGCGCTCGCGACCCCGGTTCCCAGCACAGCCGTGGCACCGATACCGGCAGCCAGGACGGCCACGCGGTTGCGGAGCGGGGACGTACGGGAAGAACGGGACGTGACGCGCTGGAACATTCGAAACCTCGTGGGCTCGGGGACAGAACGGCCATCCGGCGCAGAGACATTCGCCGGTGGAGCCATTCATTGGTAACCCGACACCCCATCCCGCCACAAAGGCCCGTTCTACGGCATCACGTAGTAGACGGCAGCAATTCACCCACTTCTTGACATGCCGGACGCCTACGACCGCCCAGTTGAACTGGGCGTTTCATGCACCACATTCAAGGAATGTCCTTTTTGCCCCATTACGTACAACACGATCCCGCTTAGTACAGCCCTTTCCCCTTGTGTGCCATGTCACCGGACACCCAGGCACCGAAGCGGCGAATGTGACCTGGGCCTCTTGGTTCCCGCCGGGGAAATGTGACCCAGGCCTCTCGGTAGGGCGCGGACAAATGCGACTCAGTCCAATAAATCCCTTGGGAAGGTGACCCAGGTCTCCCTGTTTCTCCCGGAGAAAAGTGACGCAGACCTCTAGGCACCTACCCATCGGTAACCCTACGGTTCCTCACGCGCCACCCTCACCTCAGATCATGCCCCTGACATTCAGGCACGTGCACGGACGTGAGAGGACCCCACCGATGACCAGACGCCCCTGGGCGCTCCGGACAGCCGCCACCGCAGTCACCGTGGCCGCGCTCACCACACTGGCCGCCCCGGCCCAGGCCGCGGAAGCGACCGCGAGCAGCACCTCCGCCACGGCCGATGCCACCAAGGTCGACTACGCCACCTGGCAGCAGGACTGCCAGTCGGTGATGAGCCAGGCCCTGCCGTACCTGAAGGCGCGCATCGCCGCCGCGAAGCCCGGCGAGAAGCAGGCGATCGTCTTCGACATCGACAACACCACGCTGGAGACCGACTTCGGCTTCAGCTACCCGCAGCCGGCCAACAAGCCGGTGCTGGACGTCGCCCGGTACGCCCAGGACCACGGCGTTTCCCTGTTCTTCGTCACCGCTCGTCCGGGCATCATCTACTGGCCCACCGAGTACAACCTCGAGCACGACGGCTACGACGTCTCCGGCCTCTACGTCCGCGGTCTGTTCGACCTCTTCAAGGACGTCGCCGCCTACAAGACCGCCCAGCGCGTCGACATCGAGAACCAGGGCTACACGATCGTCGCGAACATCGGCAACAGCGCCACCGACCTGTCCGGCGGCCACGCCGAGAAGACGTTCAAACTGCCGGACTACGACGGGCAGTTGTCGTAGCCCCTCCGGGATTCGGCGCTCTCGGAAGACATGCGCGCGAGCGCACGCGAAAGGGGCCGGTGCTCGAAAGCACCGGCCCCTTTCGTCGACCGTGACGCTTACGCGTCCTTGCTCAGGTTCGGCCCGGCACCACCGGCCGCCTGCTCGATCGGCGGGACGTCGGGAAGCGCCGACTTCTCCTCACCCCGGAAGGTGAAGGTCTGGGCATCGCCCTCGCCCTCGGTGTCCACGACCACGATGTGACCGGGGCGCAGCTCGCCGAAGAGGATCTTCTCCGAGAGCGTGTCCTCGACCTCGCGCTGGATCGTGCGGCGCAGCGGACGCGCGCCCAGCACCGGGTCGTAACCCTTCTTGGACAGCAGCTCCTTGGCGGACTGGGACAGCTCGATGCCCATGTCCCGGTCCTTCAGGCGCTCGTCCACCTTGCCGATCATCAGGTCGACGATCCGCAGGATGTCCTCCTGCGTCAGCTGCGGGAAGACGACCACGTCGTCGACGCGGTTGAGGAACTCGGGACGGAAGTGCTGCTTCAGCTCGTCCGAGACCTTGTTCTTCATGCGCTCGTAGTTCGACTTCGTGTCACCCGCGGCCGCGAAGCCGAGGTTGAAGCCCTTGGAGATGTCCCGGGTGCCGAGGTTGGTCGTCATGATGATGACCGTGTTCTTGAAGTCCACGACCCGGCCCTGGGAGTCGGTCAGGCGACCGTCCTCCAGGATCTGCAGCAGCGAGTTGAAGATGTCGGGGTGGGCCTTCTCGACCTCGTCGAAGAGGACGACGGAGAACGGCTTGCGGCGTACCTTCTCGGTCAGCTGGCCGCCCTCCTCGTAGCCCACGTAGCCGGGGGGCGAACCGAAGAGACGCGACACCGTGTGCTTCTCGCTGAACTCCGACATGTCGAGGGAGATCAGCGCGTCCTCGTCACCGAAGAGGAACTCGGCGAGCGCCTTGGACAGCTCGGTCTTACCGACACCGGACGGGCCGGCGAAGATGAACGAACCACCCGGACGCTTCGGGTCCTTCAGACCCGCACGCGTACGGCGGATCGCCTTCGACAGCGCCTTGACGGCGTCGTTCTGGCCGATGACCCGCTTGTGCAGCTCCTCCTCCATACGGAGCAGGCGGCTGGACTCCTCCTCGGTCAGCTTGAAGACCGGGATGCCGGTGGCCGTGGCGAGGACCTCGGCGATCAGCTCGCCGTCGACCTCGGCGACGACGTCCATGTCGCCGGCCTTCCACTCCTTCTCCCGCTTCGCCTTGGCGGCCAGGAGCTGCTTCTCCTTGTCGCGCAGGGAGGCGGCCTTCTCGAAGTCCTGCGAGTCGATCGCGGACTCCTTGTCCCGGCGGACGGCGGCGATCTTCTCGTCGAACTCGCGCAGGTCCGGCGGAGCGGTCATCCGGCGGATGCGCATCCGGGAACCGGCCTCGTCGATCAGGTCGATCGCCTTGTCCGGCAGGAAGCGGTCCGAGATGTAGCGGTCGGCCAGGGTGGCGGCCTGGACCAGTGCCTCGTCCGTGATGGAGACGCGGTGGTGCGCCTCGTACCGGTCACGCAGGCCCTTGAGGATCTCGATCGTGTGCGGCAGGGACGGCTCGGCGACCTGGATGGGCTGGAAGCGGCGCTCGAGGGCGGCGTCCTTCTCCAGGTGCTTGCGGTACTCGTCCAGGGTGGTCGCACCGATGGTCTGCAGCTCACCGCGGGCCAGCATCGGCTTCAGGATGGAGGCCGCGTCGATGGCGCCCTCGGCGGCACCCGCACCGACCAGCGTGTGCAGCTCGTCGATGAACAGGATGATGTCGCCGCGGGTGCGGATCTCCTTGAGCACCTTCTTCAGGCGCTCCTCGAAGTCACCGCGGTAGCGGGAGCCGGCGACCAGGGCGCCGAGGTCAAGCGTGTAGAGGTGCTTGTCCTTGAGCGTCTCGGGCACCTCGCCCTTGACGATGGCCTGGGCGAGACCCTCGACGACGGCGGTCTTGCCGACGCCGGGCTCACCGATCAGCACCGGGTTGTTCTTGGTACGGCGGGACAGCACCTGCATGACCCGCTCGATCTCCTTCTCGCGCCCGATGACCGGGTCGAGCTTGGACTCACGAGCGGCCTGGGTGAGGTTCCGGCCGAACTGGTCCAGGACGAGAGAGGTCGAGGGCGTGCCCTCGGCCGGGCCGCCGGCGGCGGCGGTCTCCTTGCCCTGGTAACCGGAGAGCAGCTGGATGACCTGCTGCCGCACCCGGTTGAGGTCTGCGCCCAGCTTGACCAGGACCTGGGCGGCGACGCCCTCGCCCTCACGGATCAGGCCGAGCAGGATGTGCTCCGTGCCGATGTAGTTGTGGCCCAGCTGAAGAGCCTCGCGGAGCGACAGCTCCAGGACCTTCTTGGCACGGGGGGTGAAGGGGATGTGCCCGGACGGGGCCTGCTGGCCCTGACCGATGATCTCCTCCACCTGCTGGCGGACCGCCTCAAGCGAAATGCCGAGGCTCTCCAGGGCCTTAGCGGCGACACCTTCGCCCTCGTGGATGAGACCCAGGAGGATGTGCTCGGTGCCGATGTAGTTGTGGTTGAGCATCCGGGCTTCTTCCTGAGCCAGGACGACAACCCGCCGCGCGCGGTCGGTGAACCTCTCGAACATCGTTAATCGCTCCTCAGAGCGGTCAGGCAGTGGGGGGAACTTCCCCTCCCTGTCCTTCCGCAGCTTAGTCCCGCAAGCGGGGACCGCTCATTCCAACTGCCGACACCGTCGATGGCCTCCTGACCCCGAACGCCGACATCTGCTCCAACCCGATGGTGCGAGACGATGTTCCCGCAGGCCAGGCAGTTACCCCACTCGCCAGTACGCCGATGGCGAACGTGAGACGGCCCGTACTGCGTGTCGCCCCCTCCCACTAGGCATGTCTTACCCGCAGGGACTGACACTCCATGCCGCGCGCACCGGTTCCCTCCGCTATGGGCGAACAACCTTGCGCCTCCCCCGCGCCTCACGCGCCCTCTTTTCCGGCACCCTGCGCATTCGACAAAGCACCCAGCGTAACCCGGGGCTCGCTTCGGCGGTTGCGCTTGGCATGGCTCGCTCGGCCCCCACGACGCCCTCGGAAACCCATACGGTCCCCCTTCCCCGCCGGGCCCCCGGTCCGGAACCGGAATCACCCTGTGCTCTCCCGGCCGATCCGGACGCCTGGACCCGGCACTGGTACGAGAACGATCTGGGGTGGGCGACAGTGCCCGGACGGCCGCTGCGGCTGCGCACCGGAATGCGGTTCGACGTCCTGGACGTACCGGCCGAGGCGGGCGCGGGCGCGCTCCGGCATCTCGCACCGGGCTCTCCGGTGGCCCTGCTGGGCGACCGGATGGGGCTGCTGGTGGCCGCGGGCAGCGCTGAGGAGCTGCCGGGGCTGCTGGACTGGCTGGAGTGGAGCGCCGTCACCCTCGATCTGCGGGTGCTGGGCCTCGGGGACACCATGGCGGCGCCGACGGCGTCCTGCGACGGCGCGGTTCCCGTGCGTGCCGGTTCCGTACCGGGGGGCGCCGTGTGGCTGCGCCCCCCCGGCCAGGGGTGCGAGGTCGAGGCCTCGCTGCCGGCACTGCCGGCCGTAGGGCGCGAGGGGAGCGCCCCCGATCTCGTGCGACTGGTGGACACGGTGGCAGCAGGGTGTCACCGGGTCCGGTTGCGGCGCGCGTGCGCCGGACCGCCCGACCGACGGGACAGACCGTCGGCGTACTCATAGGCGGCGCGGAATCAGCCGTTGGCCTTCTCGTAGGCCTCGCGGATGGACGCGGGAACACGGCCGCGGTCGTTGACCTCGTAACCGTTCTCCTTCGCCCAGGCGCGGATCGCCGCGGTGTCCTGGTTGCCGCCGGAAGCGACACGCGCCTTTCCACGTCCGCCCGAAGCACGGCCGCCGGTACGACGACCACCCTTCACATACGCGTCGAGAAGGCCGCGCAGCTTGTCCGCATTGGCGGTCGTGAGGTCGATCTCGTAGGTCTTGCCGTCCAGCGCGAACGTCACGGTCTCGTCCGCCTCGCCGCCGTCGAGGTCGTCGACAAGAAGGACCTGAACCTTCTGTGCCACCGGATTTCCTTTCATCGATAACGTTCAGGGTCAGGGGGTGTGCGGCGTCCGCCGTTTCGCCGCCCCTGTTATATGCAGTACTGCAGTACGTCGGAAAGCAAACCGCTTTTGCCGGAAAAACACAAACCCCTGGGAGAGACCCAGGGGACCGCCCCCGTCCGGAAACATGCGCGTTTCGGACATAGGGAACCGGGGCAATGACGATCACAGATGCAGAAGCATCCGGCTGTTGCCCAAGGTGTTCGGTTTCACTCGTTCGAGACCGAGGAACTCCGCGACGCCCTCGTCATAGGAACGCAACAGCTCCGCGTACACATCGGTGTCGACCGGTGTCTCGCCGATCTCCACGAAGCCGTGCTTCCCGAAGAAGTCGACTTCGAAGGTCAGGCAGAAAACCCGGCGAACGCCGAGCCAGCGCGCGGTCTGCAGCAACTTCTCCAGCAACTGATGGCCGACGCCCGCGCCCTTGAGGCCGGGCTTCACCGCCAGAGTGCGGACTTCCGCCAGGTCCTCCCACATGACGTGCAGTGCACCGCAGCCGACCACCTCGGCGTTGTCGTCGCGTTCCGCGACCCAGAACTCCTGGATGTCCTCGTAAAGGGTGACCATGGCTTTGTCGAGCAGGATGCGGTCGCGGACGTAGGCGTCGAGGAGGTGGCGTACGGCCGGGACATCGCTGGTCCGGGCCCTCCGGACGGTGATGGCTTTTGCGGAGACTTCGGGACGCTCTGCTGACATGAGCGGACGCTATCGCCCGTCGCCGTCCTCCGCCGAGCCGGGGTTCTCCTCTTGCCCGGCTTCGGGGGGCTCCTGTTGCCGGGCCACCTGTTGCTGAGCTTCCGGCCGGGCTTCGGGGGCTTCCTGGGTTTGTTCCGGGCCCTGGACGATGCGTACGGCGTCCCTGAGGGCCTGCCGCTGTTCCTCGCTCATCATCCCGAAGAAGGCCACGAGAGCGGCGGCCGGGTTGTCGCTCTGCGACCAGGCGTCGTTCATCAGGGCGGCGGCGTACGCGGCTCGCGTGGAGACGGCCTCATATCGATAGGCGCGCCCTTCCGCCTCGCGGCGCACCCAGCCCTTCTGATGGAGATTGTCCAAAACGGTCATCACGGTGGTGTACGCGATGGAGCGTTCCTGCTGCAGGTCTTCCAGGACTTCTCGAACGGTCACCGGGCGGTTCCACTTCCACACCCGCGTCATGACCGCGTCTTCGAGTTCTCCCAATGGGCGAGGCACAGCTCAGAACAATAGTGGGAGATCCCGGCAATGGCGTGCCGGACGTGCGCTAAGCCGACAAATAGGAACAAAAAGGGCGTACGACTCGCAGGACGCGGTCCGCCCCACAGGCGTCGACGCGCACGGAGCCGTACACCGGCGGGCGCCCCGACGGGCGCCGCCCGCTCAGGCCTTGCCGCCGCCGGCGGAGGCCTGGCGCGCACCCTCCGCGCGCGCGAGTGCGGCGTCGACGGCCGCGTCCTCCTTGGCCTTGGCCGCCCCGCCCTGGGTCTTCACGATCACCCTGACCACACCGATGAAGAACGCGGCCATGACGATGGGGGGCACGAGCGCGGAGACATAGTCCATGCCACCAGAGTAGCCATGCGAAAACGGCCGAAAGGGCCCGGGGGCGCGAACACGCGCGCCCCGTGCGGCGGGGGCCCGGTGCTCAGCCGGCGGCCAGTCGGCGGCTCCCGGCCGCGTCCGCCGGGGGCGTCGGCTTGCGGCGCGGAAACACCTCGCCCGGCGTGGGGATGGGCCGCTTCGGCGCGGCCGGTTCCGGAGCGGGCCGGGCCGGGGAGGTCGGCGCGGGCGCCGGCGCGGGCTTGGGAGCGGGCTTCTGAGCGGGTTTCGGCGGCTCCTCGGCCTGCCGTGCGCCGACACCGCCCGCACCGCCGGGAAGGGCCAGCAGACGGGCACGGGAGGGCGGTACGGCGGGGGCCGGGACCTTGCGCGCGCCCTGAGCGAACCGGGCCCGTACGTCCTGCTCGGCCAGCGCCTGACAGCGGTCCAGGAGGGCGGCCGCAGCCGGGTTCCCGCGCAGTGCCCGGAGCGCGGCGAGGTCGTCGGACGTCGGCCGGTGCCCGGCGCCCAGCGCCTCCTCCAAAAGGCCCAGATAGCCGGCGGCGGTGCCCGGAAGGGCGGCGCGGTACCGCCCGAGGTCGGCCACCAGGAAGGCGCGAAGCCTGACGCCCTCGCACATCGCCTCGTCGAGCGACTCGGCGAGCCGGAAGCAGTCCTGGACGTCCTCGGCGGACGCTTGGCCGGGGTGAAGGGCGAGGGCGAGGGCGCGGCGGAGCACACGCAGCTCCTCCGCACCGAACGCCATGCCGCCGCGGGATCCGTATGGCGTGGGCATGCGGCGACGCTACCGCTAATCGGACAAAAGTGACGGATCAGGATGTTATGTCGCCGCGTGTCGCTTCCGGTTTCCCCCGACCGGGGTCACACACCGGTCGGCACCCCACCGGGGCGCCGGCCACCTCACAGACGCGAGACGTTCCGCTCGTACACCAGGCGCAGCCCGATCAGCGTCAGCCACGGCTGGTGCTCGTCGATCACGGAGGACTCCCCCAGCACCATCGGCGCGAGCCCGCCCGTGGCGATCACCGTGACGTCGTCCGGGTCGTCGGCCAGCTCCCGGGCCATACGGCTGACGACCCCGTCGACCTGCCCGGCGAACCCGTACACGATGCCCGCCTGCATGGCCTCGACGGTGTTCTTGCCGATCACGCTGCGCGGCCGGGCCACCTCGATCTTCCGCAGCTGCGCGCCCTTGACGCCGAGCGCCTCCACGGAGATCTCGATGCCGGGCGCGATGACGCCGCCGACGTACTCCCCGCGCGCGGAGACCGCGTCGAACGTGGTCGCCGTACCGAAGTCGACGACGATCGCCGGGCCGCCGTACAGCTCGACGGCCGCGACCGCGTTGATGATCCGGTCGGCGCCGACCTCCTTGGGGTTGTCGGTGAGGATCGGCACGCCCGTCTTCACGCCGGGCTCGACCAGGACGGCGGGCACGTCACCGTAGTAGCGCCGGGTGACCTCGCGCAGTTCGTGCAGGACCGAGGGGACGGTCGCGCAGATCGCGATGCCGTCGATGCCGTCGCCCAGTTCCTCGCCGAGCAGCGGGTGCATGCCCATCAGGCCCTGGAGCAGGACCGCCAGCTCGTCCGCCGTGCGGCGCGCGTCCGTGGAGATGCGCCAGTGCTCGACGATGTCCTCGCCGTCGAACAGACCGAGGACGGTGTGCGTGTTGCCGACGTCGATCGTGAGCAGCATGGCCGTTACTCCGCCTCGCGCAGGTCCAGGCCGATGTCCAGGATCGGCGAGGAGTGGGTGAGCGCGCCGACGGCCAGGAAGTCCACCCCGGTGTCGGCGTACGCGCGCGCGTTGTCGAGGGTGAGCCGGCCGGAGGCCTCCAGCAGCGCCCGGCCGCCGACGATGCCGACGGCCTCCGCGCACTCGCCGGGCGTGAAGTTGTCCAGCAGGATCAGGTCGGCGCCCGCGTCCACGACCTCGCGCAGCTGGTGCAGGGTGTCGACCTCGACCTCGATCGGCACCTCCGGGAAGGCCTCCCGTACGGCCTTGAAGGCCTGCGCGACGCCACCGGCGGCGACCACGTGGTTGTCCTTCACCAGAGCCGCGTCGGACAGCGACATGCGGTGGTTGACGCCCCCGCCGCAGCGCACGGCGAACTTCTCCAGCGAGCGCAGGCCCGGAGTCGTCTTCCGGGTGTCCCGCACACGCGCCTTGGTGCCCTCCAGGGCGTCCGCCCACGCGCGCGTGGCGGTCGCGATGCCGGACAGGCGGCACAGGATGTTCAGCGCGCTGCGCTCGGCGGTGAGCAGGTCACGCGTGCGTGCGGTGACCGACAGCAGCTTCTGCCCGGCCTGGACCCGGTCGCCGTCCTCGACATGCCGCTCGACCTCGAACTCGTCCGTGCAGACGACGGAGAGCACGGCCTCGGCGACCCGCAGGCCGGCCGCCACGCCCGCCTCGCGCGCGGTGAAGTCGGCGGTGGCCACCGCGTCCTCGGGGATGGTCGAGACGGTGGTCACGTCCACACCGCCGTCCAGGTCCTCCTGGATGGCGACGTTGGCGACGTCCTCGACCTCGATGGGGTCGAGCCCGGCGGCGGCCAGCAGCTCGGCGAGCGCGGGGTCGAGCCCGCACTCCAGGTACTCCTCGTCCCCCTCGGCGCCGCAGGCGCAGCCGTCGCCGCAGCCGCCGGTCGGGGCGAGGGGAAGGTCGTCGGTGCTCACGTCTGTCACTGCTCCTGGGGACGCTGGTGTTACCGGGTAGGGGGGAAGTCTGCGGTGTCGGTGGTGTGTACGGCCAGCGACCGGTCCGGGTTGAGCCGTACGACGATGTGGCGCCGCCAGTCGGTGTCGTCGCGCTCGGCGCGGTCCTCACGCCAGTGGCAGCCACGCGTCTCCTCGCGCAGCCGGGCGGCGGCGACCAGGACACGGGCCACGCACAGGAGGTTGGTGGCCTCCCAGGTGTCGACCCCGGGCTCGGCGGTCTTGCCGTTCTCCTCGAGCGCGTCACGGGCCTCGGAGTGCAGCCGCAGGAGCTGGTCCGCGGCCCGGGCGAGGGACTCCTCGGAGCGCAGCACACCGGCACCCTCGGTCATGATCCGCTGGATGGCGAACCGCGACTCGGGGGCGAGCAGCGGGTGCGCGGGCTTCGCGGGGTCCGGTACCGGTGCGGGAACGCGCGCGTGGAGGCCGTTCCCAGCGTGGGCGGCGGCGATGTCGGCGGCGATGCGCTCGGCGTAGACGAGGCCTTCGAGGAGGGAGTTGGAGGCGAGCCGGTTGGCACCGTGCACGCCGGTGCAGGCGACCTCCCCGCACGCGTACAGCCCGGGGACGGTCGTCCGTCCCCGCGCGTCGGTGCGGACGCCTCCGGAGGCGTAGTGGGCGGCCGGGGCGATCGGGATGGGCTCGGTGACCGGGTCGATGCCGTTGGCGCGGCAGGCGGCCAGGATGGTCGGGAAGCGCTGCTCCCACATCTCGGCGCCGAAGTGCCGGGCGTCGAGGAACATGTGCTCGGCGCCCCGCTCCAGCATCCGCCGCAGGATGCCCTTGGCGACGATGTCCCGGGGCGCCAGCTCGGCCAGCTCGTGCTGCCCGGTCATGAAGCGCACGCCGTCGGCGTCGACCAGATGGGCGCCCTCGCCGCGCACCGCCTCGGAGACGAGCGGCTGCTGCCCCTCGGCGTCGGCGCCGAGGAACAGCACGGTCGGGTGGAACTGCACGAACTCCAGGTCGGAGACCTCCGCGCCCGCCCGCAGCGCCAGCGCCACGCCGTCGCCGGTCGACACCGACGGGTTGGTGGTCGCGGAGAACACCTGGCCCATGCCGCCGGTCGCGAGGACCACCGCCGGGGCGTGCACGGCGCCCACGCCGTCGTGCTGGCCCTCGCCCATCACGTGCAGCGTGACACCGGCCGTACGGCCCTCGGCGTCGGTCAGCAGGTCCAGCACGAGCGCGTTCTCGATCGTGCGCACCCCACGCGCGTGCACGGCCTCCACGAGCGCCCGGGAGACCTCCGCGCCGGTGGCGTCGCCGCCCGCGTGCGCGATCCGGCGCCGGTGGTGGCCGCCCTCGCGGGTGAGGTGGATGTCGCCCTCGTCGTCGGTGTCGAAGTGCGCGCCGGTGGAGATCAGCCGCCGTACCGCGTCGGGCCCCTCGGTGACGAGGATCCGTACGGCCTCCTCGTCGCACAGGCCCGCGCCCGCGACCAGGGTGTCCTCGAGGTGCTGTTCGGGGGTGTCGCCCTCGCCGAGGGCGGCGGCGATGCCACCCTGCGCCCAGCGGGTGGAGCCGTCGTCGAGGCGGGCCTTGGTGACCACGACCGTCGTGAGGCCCGCGGCCTCGCAGCGCAGGGCGGCGGTCAGGCCGGCCACCCCGGAGCCGACGACGACCACGTCCGCCGAGATGTTCCACCCTGGGGCGGGTGCGTGCAGTCGTATGCCTGTGCTGGTCACGAGGCGGCTCCGAGAGATCCGAAGGTGAGGGGGAGGTTGTCGATCAGCCGGGTCGCGCCGACCCGGGCGGCGACGGCGAGGACGGCCTCGCCGGTGAAGCCGTCGCCGATCTCGGTGAAGTCTTCGGGGTCGACCAGGGCGAGGTAGTCCAGTTGCAGCGGCGGGTCCATGCGGGCGCCCTCGTCCAGGACCTGGCGGGCGGCGGCGCGGACGGCCGCCGGGCCGCCGGGCGCGGCCGTGGCCACCGCGTGCGCGTCGGCCGCCGCGCGGGACTCGCCTATGGCGCTGAGCGCCTCGGCACGCGCGTGCGTGGAGGGCACTTCGCGGGCCCGCGCGCGCAGCGCCTCCTGCGCGGCATGCCGGTCACGGCCCGCGAACAGCGCCCGGGACAGCGTGAGCGCGGTACGGCGCTCGTCGGGCGCCAGGTAGCGGTTGCGGCTGGACAGGGCGAGCCCGTCCTCCTCGCGCACGGTCGGCACGGAAACGATGTCGATGCCGAAGTTCAGGTCGCGCACCATGCGCCGGATCAGGGCCAGCTGCTGGGCGTCCTTCTGCCCGAACAGGGCCGCGTCGGGGCGGGTGAGGTGCAGCAGCTTGGCGACGACGGTGAGCACGCCGTCGAAGTGGCCGGGCCGCGAGGCGCCCTCGAGCCGCTCGCCCATGGGACCCGCGGTGATGCGCACCTGGGGTTCGCCGCCCGGGTACACCTCGTCCACGGAGGGTGCGAAGACGGCGTCCGCGCCCGCCTGCTCGGCGAGCTTCAGATCGGCGTCGAGGGTGCGCGGGTAGCGGTCCAGGTCCTCTCCCGCGCCGAACTGCAGCGGGTTGACGAAGACCGTGACGACGACCTCGCCGTCCGGCCCCGCGATCTCCCGCGCGGTGCGGATCAGGGTCGCGTGGCCCTCGTGCAGCGCGCCCATCGTCATCACGACGGCCCGGCGACCGCGGCGCACACGCGCGTGCAGCTCTTCGGCAGTGCTCAGCAGGGCGGTGCTCATCGGTCGTTCCCCTCGGTGCCGTTCGTGCCGTCGGTGCCGTCGGTGTCGTTCGCGTCGTTCGTGTCGTTCCTGCCACCGCTTCCGTCGGCGAGTACCCCGAGCAGGTCCTCGGCGAGTTCCGGCTTCAGCAGCCCGTGCGCGAGCGCGCGGTCGGCGGTCGCGCGGGCCATCGCCAGATAGCCGGCCACGGTCTGCGGGGCGTGCCTGCGCAGCTCGGTGACGTGCGCGGCGACGGTGCCGGCGTCCCCGCGCGCGACGGGCCCGGTGAGGGCGCCGTCACCGGAGCGCAGGGCGTTGTCCAGGGCGGCTCCGAGGAGCGGGCCGAGCATTCGGTCGGGCGCCTCCACGCCGGCCGCGCGCAGCAGCTCCATGGCCTGGGCGACCAGGGTGACCAGGTGGTTGGCGCCGAGCGCGAGGGCCGCGTGGTAGAGCGGGCGGTTCTCCTCGCTGATCCACTCCGGCTCGCCGCCCATCTCGATGACCAGGGCCTCGGCGGCCAGGCGCAGTTCCTCGGGCGCGGTGACGCCGAAGGAGCAGCCGGCGAGGCGCTGCACGTCCACGGGGGTGCCGGTGAAGGTCATCGCCGGGTGCAGGGCCAGCGGCAGGGCGCCCGCGCGCAGGGCGGGGTCGAGGACCTTCGTGCCGTACCGGCCGGAGGTGTGCACGAGCAGCTGGCCGGGGCGGACGGCACCGGTCTCGGCGAGCCCGGCGACCAGGCCGGGCAGGGCGTCGTCGGGGACGGTGAGCAGCACCAGGTCGGCGCGCTCGAGGACCTCGGCGGGCGGTACCAGCGGCACGTCCGGGAGCATCGTCTCGGCACGCCTGCGGGAGGCGTCGGAGACTCCGGAGACGGCCACCGGACGGTGCCCGGCGAGCTGGAGGGACGCGGCGAGCGCGGGGCCCACGCGTCCGGCGCCGACGACGCCGACGGTGAGCCGCGCGGGGCGGTCCTTGAGGTCTGGCTGGTGGACTGTACTCACGCTACGGCGGCCTTCCCGTTCCAGTCCGCTCTGGGTACCGGACGATGTACCGAACGATTTCTCGTCATGTTAACGCTATCTGGTCCGCCGCCGGGTGGTTGTCCACAGGCTGTGGGTTTCGCCACGCCGTCGGGCCGGGCCGCAGCGCGGAAATCCCGGTGCCCCCGCCGGTCCCGGCACGGCATCATCCACGGCATGACTGACACGGCCGGGCAGGGCAGCGAACAGGGCGGGGAACGATCGGCGCGGGAGCGGTTGCGGGACCGGCGCGCGGCCGCCCAGCGGGGGGCGCGCCGCACGCTGTCCCGCGCGGGCTGGGGAGGCTCCATCCGCGAACGTCTCGCGTACCTGACGGAGGCGGCGGCCGACGTCTACGACCTCGACGAGCCGGCCGACGTCTACGGCAACCGGATCGTGGCCGCCCTGGAGGAACGGGTCGCCGCGCTGCTCGGCACGGAGGCCGCCGCGTTCTTCCCGACGGGCACCATGGCCCAGCAGGTGGCCCTGCGCTGCTGGGCGGCCCGCACCGGGAACCCCACGGTCGCCCTGCACGCGCTCGCCCACCCCGAAGTGCACGAGCGGCATGCGTTCAGCCAGGTCAGCGGGTTGCGCCCGGTCAGGGTGACCAGCGAGCCCCGGTTGCCCACGGCCGCCGAGATACGCGACTTCGAAGAGCCCTTCGGGGCGCTGATGCTGGAACTGCCCCTTCGGGACGCCGGTTTCGTGCTGCCCACGTGGGAGGAGCTGACCGAGGTCGTCGAAGCGGCGCGGGAACGCGACGCGGTGGTGCACTTCGACGGCGCGCGCCTGTGGGAGTCCACCGTCCGCTTCGACCGCCCCCTGGAGGAGATCGCGGGCCTGGCGGACAGCGTCTACGTCTCGTTCTACAAGTCCCTCGACGGCTTCGGCGGCGCCGCGCTCGCCGGCCCGACGACCCTGATCGAGGAGGCGAGGACGTGGCGGCACCGGTACGGCGGCATGATCTTCCAGCAGTTCCCGACCGTCCTGTCCGCGCTCGTCGGCCTGGACCGTGAGCTGCCCCGGCTCCCCGAGTACGTGCGTCACGCGCGCGTGGTGGCCGCCGCGCTGCGCGAGGGCTTCGCGGCGGCCGGGGTGCCCTGGGCCCGCGTCCACCCGGAGCAGCCGCACACCCACGAGTTCCAGGTCTGGCTGCCGTACGAGCCGGACGTCGTGGCCGAGGCGGCCGTGCGCCAGGCCGAGGAGACCTCGGTGATGCTCTTCGCGAACGCCTGGGACGCCGGTGGGCCCGGCCTCGCGTGCACGGAGGTCGTCGTCCGGGCCCCGGGCCTGGAGTGGACGGCCGACGACGTCCGTGCAGCCGTACGCGACTTCGTGGACCGCCTGCCGGACAAGGTCTAGCCGAGGGCGCGCGAGCGCAGCCGGCGCTCCAGGACGCGCCGTAGCCGCCCGCGCGCCGGGCGCTCGGCGACGACCGCGCGGAAGCGCCGGTGGTCGGCCAGCTCGCGCATCGCGTCGAGGTCGTGCCGGCCGGGCGCGGGCGGTTCCGGATCGCCGTGCAGGCGGGCGCGGTAGCTGTCGAGGAGGTACTGCTGGGTGACGCTCATGGCGGATCGCCTTCTCGGGACGTGGACTGATCACTGACTGATCACCGACCGCTCGGTGACGGATCGGGCTCCGCGGCTGCCCCGGTGCCTCCAGGTTGCACCTGGCCAGGGCCGGTGTCCCGTGGATTGACGGCTGCCGTCAATCGGCGCGGGCGCTGTCAGTGGCCGCGTGCACGATGGAGGGCATGAGCGTGACCATCGACATCACCGGACTGCCGCTGGAGCGGGTCTCCGTCGTACCCTCCCCGCTCGCGGAGCTGGGGATGGCGCTGCACGCGCTCAGCGAGCCCGGCCACCACCCCGACCTTCAGGGCTGGGCGACCGCCGTCTCGACCCGGCTGGACCCGGGCCTGGCCGACCGGCTGTGCGAGGCGGACTTCCTGTGGCGCACGACGTTCTCGGACGTCTTCGCCCCCTTCGCCGGGATCCCCGGCGGCCGCGCGCTTCCCGGCGCCACCCTCGCCGAGGAACTGGACCAGCTGGACACGCTGACCGACGAACAGTTCGTCAACGCCGCGCTGGAGTTCACCTGCCAGCTGCGCTACGACCTCAAGGAGCCCGGCCCGCTGGACGACCCGGAGCTGCGCCGGCGCTCCCTGGAGCTGGCCGCCGCGCGCGGTGCCGTGCAGGAGCGGTTCACCCGCCGCCTGCTGGACGACCCGCCGACCGTCCGTGCCTGGTTCCGGCAGCTGATGCTCGACTGCGACGAGGCCTTCTTCGCCGACACCTGGGCCCGTATCCAGCCGCAGCTCGCCGCGGACGCCCGGCACAAGACCGAACTCCTGCGCCGCAAGGGGCTCGGCGAGGCCCTCTCGTCGCTGTCCGGGGCCGTCTCGCTGGACGAGGAGGCCGCGCTCGTCACGGTCGACAAGCTTCTCGTGGGCCGTACCGCGACCGGGGACGGCGGCCTGGTCCTGGTGCCGACCAGCCTCGGCTGGCCGCACCTGATGGTCCTGCACCGGTACGGCTGGCAGCCCTCGATCACCTACCCCGCCAGCGGCTCCCGCCCCCAGGCACCGTCCGTCGAACAGCTCACGCGCCGCCTGGAGGCCCTGGCCCACCCGGTGCGGATGCGGCTGTGCCGGCACCTCGCGCGAGCACCGCACACCACCAGCGAGCTGGCCGACGCGCACGGCATGTCGGCGCCGGAGATATCGCGGCACCTGGCGGTGCTGAAGAAGGCGGGCCTGATCACCGACTGCCGCCGCGGCCGGTACGTGCAGCACCAGTTGGACCTGTCCGCGGTCGCCCGGCTGGGCAGCGACTTCATCGAGGGCGTCCTGCGCTGAGGAGGAGCGCCCGGGGCCGCGGCCGTCAGCCGTGGCCGCCCGCGCGCACCAGGCCGGTCTCGTAGGCCAGCACCACCACCTGCACCCGGTCGCGCAGGGAGAGCTTGGTCAGGATGCGGCCCACGTGGGTCTTCACCGTCGCCTCGCTCAGCACCAGCCGGGCCGCGATCTCGCCGTTGGACAGGCCTTGTGCGACGAGCACCATCACCTCGCGCTCGCGGTCGGTGAGCCGCTGCAGCTCCTTGTGCCGGGGCTCCTGGCCGGTGGAGGGCAGCATCGGCGCGAAGCGGTCCAGCAGGCGCCGGGTGGTGGACGGCGCCACCACCGCGTCCCCGCTGTGCACGGCGCGGATGGCGCTCAGCAGCTCACCGGGCGGCACGTCCTTGAGCATGAAGCCGGAGGCGCCCGCCTTGAGCCCGGAGAAGGCGTACTCGTCGAGGTCGAAGGTGGTCAGGATCAGCACCTTCGGCGGGTTGGGCTCGGAGCAGATCCGCCGGGTGGTCTCCACACCGTCCAGCTTCGGCATGCGGACGTCCATCAGGACGACGTCGACGGCGGTGGACCGCAGCTCCTGGAGGGCCTCGACGCCGTCGCCCGCCTCCGCGACGACCTCCATGTCCGGCTGGGCGGCGAGCACCATCCGGAACCCGGTGCGCAGCAGCATCTGGTCGTCGACGAGCATCACGCGGATCGTCATCGGGTCTCTTTCGTTCGGGACGGTGTCGTCCGGGGCGGCAAGCGGGCGGGGCGCGTGAGGACGTCAGTGCGCCGGTTTGAGCGGGAGCAGGGCGCTGATGCGGAATCCTCCGCCCGGACGCGGACCGGCGTCCAGGGTGCCGCCGACCATGCCGACCCGCTCACGCATGCCGATCAGGCCGTGGCCCTGGCCGTCGGCGCCGCCCTCCTCGTACAGCTCGTGCGGGGCGCCCTTGCCGTCGTCCTCGACGAGCAGGCCGAGCCCGTCGTCGAAGTAGACCAGCCGTACGCTCGCGCCCGTGTTGGGCCCGCCGTGCTTGCGGGTGTTGGTGAGCGCCTCCTGCACGATCCGGTACGCGGTCAGCTCCACGCCGCTGGGCAGCGGGCGCGGGGTGCCCTCGACCTTGAAGTCGACGGGGAGACCGGAGCTGCGGCACTTCTCGATGAGGTCGTCGATCTGCTCGACGTCGGGCTGCGGGACGTACTCCCCGCTCTCCTGGTGCTCGCCGGTGCGCAGCACGCCCAGCAGGCGGCGCATCTCGGCGAGGGCCTGGCGGCCGGTGGAGGAGATCGTCTCCAGGGCCTTCTTGGCCTGGTCGGGCGCGGCGTCCAGGACGTAGGCGGCACCGTCGGCCTGTACGACCATCACGGAGACGTTGTGCGCGACGACGTCGTGCAGCTCGCGCGCGATGCGGGCGCGCTCGGCGGCGACCGCGACCTTCGACTGCGCCTCGCGCTCCTTCTCCAGACGGGCCGCGCGCTCCTCCAGCTGGGCGAAGTAGGCCCGCCGGGTGCGCATGGAGTCGCCGAGCACCCAGGCCAGGGCGAAGGGCACCGTCTGGAAGACCGCTATCGCGACCTGCCCGAGGAAGCTGGAGTGCTCGGCCGGCCAGCGGATCTGCGCGAGCACCGCCGCGCTGAGGCTGACGGCGAGGGCGAGCCGGGAGGCCCAGCGCGCGCCGATCGCCGCGACCGTGAAGGTGATCACCAGCATCGCGAAGTCGGCGACGGTCGTCTCCACGTCCAGCACCAGCTGGGCCAGCCCGGTCGCGAGGGCGAGCAGCAGCATGGGCTCCGGGAAGCGGCGGCGCAGCGCGACGACGACGCACAGGACCGCGGAGACGGCCATCCCCGCCGCGATCGACCCGTGGTGACCGGGCACCCCGTCGAGATTGACCACGCTCAGGCCGGACAGCCCGAACAGGACGACGGCCCAGAAGGTGTCGACCCAGGTCGGGTGGCGGCGGAGGAAGTCATAGAGGCGCTGCACGTAACCCAGAGTAGGGAAAGCAGATGTGTGCGGGGGTCAACCGGAGGGCCGATCCGTGCCCGGCGCACGTACTCCGCAAGGTGGAGGCCGTGATCATCTGTGCGCCTAGTCTGGCCCGGTGACGGATGAGACGGCGGAGGAGAGTCCCCGCGAGGAGCCCGGGCCGCGCGGCTGGCGCGCGGCTGCCGCTGCGGCGCTGTACGGGCCCGGCGGCTTCTACCTGCGCCCGGAGGGGCCCGCCGGTCACTTCCGCACCTCCGTGCACGCGTCCACGCTGTTCGCGCGGGCCGTGGCCCGGCTGCTGTGCCGGGTCGACGAGGCGCTGGGGCGGCCGGCCGCAGTGGACTTCGTCGACATGGGCGCCGGGCGGGGTGAGCTGGTCACGGGCGTGCTCGCCGCCCTGCCCGCGGACGTGGCCGCCCGCGCGCGGGCGTACGCCGTCGAACTCGCCGACCGCCCGGCCGGCCTGGACGCGCGGATCACCTGGCTGAGCGAACCCCCGGACGCGATCACGGGACTGCTGTTCGCCAACGAGTGGCTGGACAACGTGCCGGTGGACGTCGCCGAGGTGGATTCCGCAGGCGTGCCCCGGCTGGTGCTCGTCGCGCGGGACGGCTCCGAGCGGCTCGGGGAGGCCGTGACCGGCGCGGAGGCCGAGTGGCTCGCGCGCTGGTGGCCGCTGGCGGCCGAGGAGGGGCTGCGGGCGGAGATCGGGCTGCCCCGGGACCGGGCCTGGGCGGCTGCCGTCGACCGGGTGGTGCGCGGGCTCGCGGTGGCCGTGGACTACGCCCACACGGTGGACACGCGCCCCCTGTTCGGCACGCTCACCGGCTTCCGGGAGGGGCGCGAGACGGCGCCCGTGCCGGACGGCTCGTGCGACATCACGGCGCACGTCGCCCTGGACGCCTGCGCGGCGGCCTGCACGCCCGCTCGCACGGCGCTGGGGACCACCGAAACGGCGCGTACGCTGCCCGCCGCGCGCCTGTTCACCCAGCGCGCCGCTCTGCGCGCCCTGGACGTGACCGGCGCACGCCCCCCGCTCGCGCTCGCCTCCACAGACCCCGCCGCCTACGTGCGCGCCCTCGCGAGCGCCGGCGAGGCGGCCGAACTCACCGCTCCGGGCGGCCTCGGCGACTTCGGCTGGCTGGTCCAGCCGGTCGGAATCCCCGACCCGCTCGCCTGAGACCGGCCCGCTCGCCCGGGGCCGGCCTGGTCCGCTCGCTGGGGCCGGCCCTACTTGTCGATGTCTCCGACCACGAAGAACATCGACCCGAGGATCGCCACCATGTCCGCCACCAGCGTCCCCGGCAGCAGCTCGGTCAGGGCCTGGATGTTGTTGTAGGACGCCGAGCGCAGCTTCAGCCGGTACGGGGTCTTCTCGCCCTTGCTGACCAGGTAGTAGCCATTGATGCCGAGCGGGTTCTCGGTCCACGCGTACGTGTGGCCCTCGGGCGCCTTCAGCACCTTCGGCAGGCGCTGGTTGATCGGCCCCGGCGGCAGCTGCGCGAGCCGGTCGAGGCAGGCGTCGGCGAGGTCCAGCGCGTTGTGGGTCTGGTCCAGCAGGACCTCGAAGCGCGCGAGGCAGTCGCCCTCGCTCCGGATGACGACCTTCAGGGTGTCCTGCAGGTCGCCGTAGGCGAGGTACGGCTCGTCGCGGCGCAGGTCGAAGTCGACGCCGGAACCGCGCGCGATGGGTCCGCTCACGCCGTAGGCGTGCACGGCCCCGGGCGCGAGCGACCCCACCCCGCGCGTGCGCCCCCGGAAGATCTCGTTGCCGAGCACCAGGTCGTCGAAGACGTCCATGCGCGAGCGCACGGCGGCGACGGCGGCACGCGCGCGTGCGGTCCACCCGTCCGGCAGGTCCTCCTTGAGGCCGCCGACGCGGTTGAACATGTAGTGCATGCGTCCGCCGGAGACCTCCTCCATGACGTTCTGGAGCACCTCGCGCTCCCGGAACGCGTAGAAGACCGGCGTGATCCCGCCCAGCTCCAGCGGGTAGGAGCCGAGGAACATCAGGTGGTTCAGCACCCGGTTCAGCTCGGCGAGCAGCGTGCGCGTCCACACCGCGCGCTCGGGCACCTCCATGCCGAGCATCCGCTCCACGGCGAGGACCACACCCAGCTCGTTCGAGAACGCCGACAGCCAGTCGTGGCGGTTGGCGAGCATGATGATCTGCCGGTAGTCGCGCGCCTCGAAGAGCTTCTCGGCACCGCGGTGCATATAGCCGATCACCGGCTCCGCGTGCACGATGCGCTCCCCGTCCAGCACGAGCTTGAGCCGCAGCACGCCGTGCGTGGACGGGTGCTGGGGCCCGATGTTGAGCACCATGTCGGTGCTCTCCGCGGCACCGCCGATCCCGACCGTGGTCTCCGTCGTAGGAGTCATGGCCCCAGTCTCCCCTACGTACGCTGGCCCCATGGAGACGGGGAGCCGGGAAGGGGCCGAAAGGCCGGGGGACGAGCCGGTGTGGCGGGGACTGGAGCCCGGTCTGCTGCGCGTACGACGGCTGCTGGTGCTGGTGTGGGCGGTGGTGCTCGCGGCCGCTCTGGGGCTCCTGCTGGGCCTGCTGGCGGGGCCCGCCTGGGCGGCCTTCGCGGTGCTGCCGCCGGTCTTCGCCGTGTGGTGCCGGGCGCTGCTGGAGCGCAACTGGCGCTCTTGGCGGTATGCCGAGCGCGCCGACGACCTGCTGATCAGCCGGGGGGTCCTGTGGCGCGAGGAGACGGTGGTGCCGTACGGGCGGATGCAGCTGGTGGAGGTGACCTCCGGGCCGGTGGAGCGGCGCTTCGGGCTGGCCACCGTGCAGCTGCACACGGCGGCCGCCGCGACCGACGCCACCATCCCCGGCCTGGACCCGGCCGAGGCGGAACGGCTGCGCGACCGGCTCACCGAGCTGGGCGAGGCCCGATCGGCGGGCCTGTGACCTCCCCGGACCCCGGCGGCATACCGGAGCGCCCGCCCGTCGCCGAACGCCGGCTGCACCCGGTCACGCCGTTCCGCCGGGCGTGGGCGCCGGTGGCGGTGCTGGCCGGCTGGGCGGTGCACGACCCGAACGGCGCCCAGGAGCAGCTGACGCGGCTGACCGGCACCATGCTCCTGCTGGGCCTCGCGGTGCTCGTGCCGGTGGCCGGCCTCTACGGCTTCCTGTCCTGGTGGTTCACGCACTTCGCGGTCACCGGCACCGAACTGCGCATCCGTACGGGGCTGCTGTTCCGGCGTACCGCGCACATCCGGCTGGAGCGCATCCAGGCCGTGGACGTCTCCCGTCCGCTCCTCGCGCGCGTGGCGGGCGTCGCGAAGCTGCGGATAGACGTCGTCGGAACCGACGACAAGGACGAACTGGCCTTCCTGGGCGAGCAGGAGGCACGGGCCCTGCGCGCGGAGCTGCTCGCGCGCGCGGCGGGTTTCGAGCCCGAGACGGCACGCGAAGTCGGCGAGGCGCCCGCCCACGGGCTGCTGCGCGTGCCCCCGCGCGAGCTGGCGCGCTCCCTGGCGCTGACGGGCTCCACCTGGGGCTCGCTGTGCGCCGCGCTCGTCGTGCCGACCGTGCTGTGGCTCGCCACCCACAACCTGTGGACGGTCCTCGTGAGCGCCCTGCCGCTGCTCGGCGCGGCCGGCGCGAGCGGCGTGGGGCGGTTCGTCAACGAGTTCGACTGGACGGTGAGCGAGTCCCCGGACGGGCTGCGCATCGACCGCGGGCTGCTCGACCGTACGCACGAGACGGTGCCGCCCGGCCGGGTGCAGACCGTGCGGATCGTGGAACCGTTCCTGTGGCGGCGGCTCGACTGGGTCCGGGTGGAACTCGACGTGGCCGGGTCCGCGAACTCGCTGCTGATCCCGGTCGCCCCGCGCGCACTCGCCGAGTCGGTCATCGCGCGCGTGCTGCCCGGTGCGACGGTGCCCGAGGAGCTGTCGCGGTCGCCGCGGCGGGCCCGGTGGTGCGTGCCGGTGTGGTGGCGCGGACACCGCACCGCCGTCACCGGCACGGTGTTCGCCACCCGCGACGGGCTGCTGCGCCGCAGGCTCTCGCTGGTACCGCACGCCAAGGTGCAGAGCGTACGGCTCACCCAGGGGCCCTGGGAGCGCCTGTGGCGGCTCGCCGACGTCCACGTGGACACGGGGGCCGACAAGACCGTGACGGCCCGGGTGCGGGACGCGGAGGAGGCCGCACGGCTGCTGCGCGAGCAGGCGGAGCGGTCCCGCACCGGCCGCCGGGAGGCCCGCCCGGACCGCTGGATGACCGGCTGAGACACGAAGGCCCGGCCCCCCTCGCGGGAAGCCGGGCCCGATGCCTGGCGCGTACGGCCTGACGGCCGCTCAGGAGGCAGCGCTGCGCAGCCCCTGGACGTCGATCTGCTCGGTCTCGTCGTGCGCGGTCAGGTCGATGACCTGGCCGACACCGTGCGACCGTGCGTCGGGGGACTTGAACTCGGCCTCGGACTCGGCCTTGTGCACGGCGAGGGCCTCCTGGCCGACGACATCGGCGAGATCCTCGTTCTGCACGGAGTCCAGCGCGGCCTCCGGCGCGTCCTTCTGGGTGCCGAAGAAGTCGAAGCCACCCTCGACCGCCGGACGCCGCACGGGCGCGGCCGGTACGACGGCCACCGCGGTCGGCACGGTGAAGTGCCCGGCGGGCTGCTGGGCCACGGGCTTGGCGGGTTCGGCCGGCTCGGTGGTGGCGGCGGCCGCGCGCGCGTGCTCGCCGGCCGCCGCGGGCTGCCCCTGCTCCTCGCCCTCCTCGTCGGCGGGCGCACCGGACGCGTCGCGGGAAGCACCCGACTCGTCGCGGGAAGTGCCCGACACGTCGCGGGAAGTGCCGGAATCATCGCGGGAAGTACCGGATCCGTCCGTCACGCCGTCCGCGGCGCCGTCTCCTTTGGCGACGGGCTCCGCCTTGGCCACCCCGCTCTCCGGAGCCTCCCGCTCGGGGCCCTCCGCGTCGGAGGCATCGGCCCCGACCGGAGCGTCCGGATCGAGGGTGGCCAGTGCGGTCAGGGCCCGCCGGTACATCCAGGAGCCCTCGGGCGAGAACACCGCCTGCGTCTTCGGTCCGCCCTCAGCGGCCTCGGAACCGGCGGAGACCTCAGAGCTGTCGGAGTTCTCCGCGCTGTCGGAGTTCTCCGCACCGCCGGAGGCCTCCGCGTCGTCGCCGTCGCGCTTCCCGGCACTCTCGGGAGCCGCCTCGATCGCCTCCCGCCCGGCGCTCCGCGCGGGCGGCAGCGCGGGCGAGGACGAGGGCGCCGCCGCCTCGATCTCCAGCAGCCGGCGTCCCTCCAGGGCGCTCGCGCGCTCGGTCTCCGCCGTGGCGTACCGGCGCAGCAGGGCAGCGTGCTCGTTGCGCAGGCCCGCCAGCTCCGCCCGCTTGGCGCGCAGCCGCTGCTCGAGCTTCGTGCGCAGCTCGCGGGACTCCTCCAGATCGGTCTCCAGTTCGGCGACCCGCTCCTCGTACCGCCACTCGTCACCCGCACGCGCGCGCGTGAGGTCGGCGACCTGCTTGCCCGCCTGGGTGTCCCAGCGGCGCATCACGACCGCGCCGGCGACCGCCGTCGCCGCGGCGGCGGCGGCCAGTGCGCGCAGCACCATGGCCTCGGAGAACGCCCAGGGACCCAGCGCGCAGACGACGGAGACACCGGCGATCGCCGAGGGAGGCAACAGCCGGTGCAGAGGCGGGGAATGGCGGTGGCGTCCACGTGGCATGGCCAGAAACTTACCGCGCGTAGGCGATTCGCGGACCCCCGCCCCGCAAAAACACGCCCACATCCTGCGCTTCACGAGGTGTCAGCGGGTACGACGGCTCAGCGGTCGGTGAGCCGCCCGCTCATCCACTGCAGCGTCGGCGGGATCTCGCGCCGCCAGGTGTTGAAGTTGTGGCCGCCGCTGTCGAGGATGATCGACGAGATCCGGGTCAGGTTCGTGGCCTGCACCTCCTCTATGAACTTGAGAGTGGACCCGTAGTTGTGCTCGCCGACCTTGCTGCTGGTGACGAGCAGCGAGGTGTCGGGCGCCGGCTCGTGCTTGAGCAGCCACCGCAGGTCCGCACGGTTCTGCAGCTTCTTGTCACCGTGGAAGAGGTCACCGGTCGTGGGGTCGATCGGCGCCTTGTAGTACGGCGACAGGCCCGCGGCGGCCGCGTACACCTTGGGGTGGTGCATGGCGAGCTTGAGCGCGCAGTAGCCGCCCGTGGAGTCGCCGATGACGCCCCAGCTGCCCGGCCGCTTGCCCACCCGGTAGTGCGAGAGCACGGCCTCCGGGAGGTCCTTCGCAAAAAACGTTTCCGCCTGCGGCCCGCCCGGGACGTCCACGCACTCGGTGTCCCGTGGCGGCGCCACGGTCGGCCGCAGCATCACCAGGATCATCGGCTGCATCCGCCCGTCCTTGGCCAGCTGCTGTGCCGTACGCGGGTAGTTCAGCTTGCTCACCAGCGCCTGCGCCGTGCCCGGGTAGCCGGTCAGCACGACGGCCGCCGGGAACGTACGCGTGCGGTACTGCGGCTGGAAGTACTCCGGCGGCAGGTACACGAACGCCGGAGTGGCTATGCGGCTCGTACGGCCGATGATGTCGACCTTCTGGATCTGCCCGCTCGCCTCCGGCCGCGAGGCGCGCACGCCCGGCACGTCGGACGTGGAGACCACCTGGAGCGGGCCGCCCGTGCTGCCGTGGGCCGAGTGGTCGACGACGATCCCGGGGTCGGTCTCCTTGCCGAACAGGTCCGCCCAACTGGCGTAGAAACCGAAGGCCTGGTTGGCGGCGAGCCCGACGGATGCGAAGATCGCCACCTGAGTGGCCAGCATGAGACCGACACGTCCGCTGACGGTCCGCCAGTTCTGCCTCGCCAGGCGCGGCCACAGCCACACCGTGCCGACGAACAGCACGGCGGCGACCACTACCGCCAGCACCAGCATTTTGTTGCTCGTGAGACCCATGGGCTGTTACCTGCCTGCGCTTTCCGCCCGTACCGCGCCCACGCTTCGTCGCGCGGGCTTTCCCGGGGCTTTCCTCGGCCTTTGACCCGACTTTCCGGTGGGGAGTGAACCTCTCTCCCCGAGACACCGTCCTAGAGGGCGCAATGTCGCCGGATGCCCGATCGGGCCCGGGTTCAAGGTCTCTCGCAGAACTACGGGATGCGATGTCTGTCAGGATAGATGGGGAAATGTCGGGCGAGGTTCCGGGCCGATCAAGCCGGGCGCGGCGCATACTGCGCGGCCCGAGCCCCGAGGCCGTCCCCGCGCTGGTCGGCAGGGCGGCCGCGATCGTGGGCGTCCTGAACATTGCCGCGGGCGTGTTCCCGCGCTTCCGTCACAGCCGTATGCACGCCATCGCCGAAGTGCTGCCGGGCTCCTTCGGGCCGTTCGCCGCGGCGCTCTCGCTCAGCGCGGGCGTGCTGTTGCTGCTGCTGGCCCACGGGCTCAAACGGCGCAAGCGCCGGGCGTGGCGCGCCGCGGTCGTGCTTCTCCCGGCGGGCGCCGCGGCACAGGTCGCGTACCGGCACTCGCTCATCGGCGTGCTCATCGCGGTCGCGCTGCTCGTGCCCCTGCTGCGCCACCGGAACGAGTTCGCGGCCCTGCCCGACCCGCGCAGCCGCTGGCGCGCGCTCGCCAACTTCGTCCTCATGAGCGCCGGTTCCCTCATGCTCGGCCTCGTCATCGTCAGCGTCCACCCCAACCGGACGATCGGTGACCCGAGTCTGGCCGACCGGTTGACGCACGTCGTCTACGGCCTGTTCGGCTTCGAGGGCCCGGTCGACTACCAGGGCAACACCTCCTGGACCGTCGCCTTCTCCCTCGGCGCGCTCGGCTGGATCACCGCGGTCACCACCATCTACCTGGCCTTCCGTCCCGAACACCCGGCCGCCCGCCTCACCGCGGAGGACGAGGAGAAGCTGCGCGCCCTGCTGGCCAGGCACGGCGGCCGCGACTCCCTCGGCCACTTCGCGCTGCGCCGCGACAAGGCCGTCGTCTTCTCCCCCAGCGGCAAGGCCGCCGTCACCTACCGCGTCGTCTCCGGCGTGATGCTCGCCAGCGGTGACCCCATCGGCGACGTCGAGGCCTGGCCCGGCGCCATCGAGCGCTTCATGGACGAGGCCAAGGCCCACTCCTGGACCCCGGCCGTCATGGGCTGCTCGGAGACCGGCGGCGAGGTGTGGACCCGCGAGACCGGGCTCGACGCGCTGGAACTGGGCGACGAGGCGGTGGTCGACGTCGCGGATTTCTCGCTCGCCGGACGCGCGATGCGCAATGTGCGCCAGATGGTCAAGCGCATCGAACGGGCCGGCTACGAAACCCGGGTACGGCGTATCCGTGACCTCGGCGAGACCGAGCTGGAGCGCATCCGCCGGGCGGCGGAGGACTGGCGCGGCACCGACACCGAACGCGGCTTCTCCATGGCCCTCGGCCGCATCGGCGACGCCGCCGACGCCGACTGCCTGATCGCCACCGCCCACAAGACCGACGACGAGCCCGGCGAGTACGGCGACCTGAAGGCGATCCTGCACTTCGTGCCCTGGGGCACGGACGGCGTCTCGCTGGACCTCATGCGCCGCGACCGCAGCGCCGACCCCGGCATGAACGAACTGCTGATCGTCGCCGCCCTGCAGGCCGCCCCCAAGTTCGGCATCACCCGCGTCTCGCTGAACTTCGCGATGTTCCGCTCCGCCCTCGCGCGCGGCGAGAAGATCGGCGCCGGCCCGGTCCTGCGCGCCTGGCGCGGGCTGCTGGTGTTCCTCTCGCGCTGGTTCCAGATCGAGTCGCTGTACAAGTTCAACGCCAAGTTCCAGCCTCGCTGGGAGCCCCGCTTCGTGGTCTACCGGGCCTCCGCCGACCTGCCCCGCATCGGCTTCGCCGCCATGCAGGCCGAAGGCTTCGTCAACCTCGCCCTGCCGCTGCCGCGCTTCCTGCGCCGGCGCCGGACGGCCACCGAGCGCCCGTGCGCGCACGCCGTGGCCGAGCGTGACGTCCGAGCCGCCTGAGCCCACCCGCGGAATGTGCCGCACGCCCCCGGGACCGGCCCGGGCGGAAGGCCCACCCCTCCAGCCCGGGGCCGTCCGCCCGGGCCGCCGCGCGTTCCCGGCGCCTTCCGGGGCCTACGCTGAACGTATGAACAACCACAGCGGGCGCGGCCGAGTGACGGGCCTTCCGGCATGGGACCGGTGCGCGGTCATGGGAGTCGTGAACGTGACCCCCGATTCCTTCTCCGACGGCGGCCGCTGGTTCGACACGACCGCCGCCGTCAAGCACGGCCTCGACCTGGTCGCCGAGGGCGCGGACCTGGTCGACGTCGGCGGCGAGTCCACCCGGCCCGGCGCCTCGCGCGTGGACGAGGACGAGGAACTGCGGCGCGTCATCCCCGTCGTGCGCGGTCTCGCCTCCGAGGGCGTGGTCGTCTCCGTCGACACCATGCGCGCCACCGTCGCCCAGCAGTCCCTGGCGGCGGGCGCCGCCCTCGTCAACGACGTCAGCGGAGGCCTCGCCGACCCCGCGATGATCCCGGTGGTCGCCGACGCGGGCGCCCCCTTCGTCGTCATGCACTGGCGCGGCTTCCTCGAGGGCGGCAACGTCAAGGGCAGCTACGCGGACGTGGTCGCCGAGGTCGTGGACGAACTCCACGCGCGCGTGGAGGCCGTCCTCGCGGGCGGCATCACCCCCGACCGCGTCGTCGTCGACCCCGGACTCGGCTTCTCCAAGGAGGCCGGGCACGACCTCACCCTCCTCGCCCACCTGAACCGCCTGCACACGCTCGGCCACCCCCTGCTGGTCGCCGCCTCCCGCAAGCGGTTCCTCGGCCGTGTGCTCGCCGGACCCGAAGGGGCGCCTCCGCCCGCCCGGGAGCGCGACGCGGCCACGGCCGCCGTCTCCGCACTCGCGGCGCACGCCGGCGCCTGGGCGGTGCGCGTCCACGAGGTACGCGCCACCGCGGACGCGGTGCGAGTCGCCCGAGCCGTGGAAGGGGCGCGCACGGCGGGTCCGGCGCCCAGCGCGGGAAGCGAGCGCGCAACGCGCGACACGGGGAACACGCCGGGCACCGAAGGCGAGCACGGGACGCATGACGCCGAACACACGCCCGGCGCCCCCGGCGAGCGCGGGGCGGAAGGAGACCGGTGAGCGCCCCCCACACCGACGTCGAGCAGGTGGAGGCCGCCAACACCGCCTTCTACGAGGCGCTCGAACGCGGCGACTTCGACGAGGTCTCCTCGCTCTGGCTCGCCCCCTCCGACCTGGGCGTGGACGAGGAGTACCACGACCCCGCCGACACCGGCGTGATCTCCTGCGTGCACCCCGGCTGGCCGGTGCTCACCGGACGCGGCGAGGTCCTCAGGTCGTACGCCCTGATCATGGCCAACACCGACTACATCCAGTTCTTCCTCACCGACGTGCACGTCTCCGTCACCGGTGACACCGCACTCGTGACCTGCACCGAGAACATCCTCAGCGGCGGCCCCGCCCCGGAGGAGGGCGCGGAACTGGGGCCCCTGGTCGGCCAGCTCGTCGTCGCCACGAACGTGTTCCGGCGCTCCCCCTCCGGCTGGAAGCTCTGGTCGCACCACGCCTCCCCCGTCCTCGCCGAGAGCGACGACAACGACGACGACGACGGCCGCGTGAATGGCGTGAATCCGGACGAGGGCCCTCTAGCCTGAGTGGGTAGACGCCCGGTGGGCCCCCGGCGGAAAACCCTCGGGGGACCGAGAAGTGGTTGGAATCACCTACCCCCGGGTATGAGCGGCTATCACCCCATGACGCCGCCGGGTTCCCCGGGGGAAACACGGGGTGAACCCTCGAAGTCCCGGGCCGGGCCCACGCCCCCGCGGCCCGGCTTCGCCGGTGCCCGCAGGTAGATTCGTCTGAGGCCGGCGTGCCGCCCGCACGCGGTACGGACCGGCCGTTCCCGACGATTGCAGGAGTGATTCGCGTGGATCGTGTCGCGCTGCGCGGCCTCAAGGCCCGCGGGCACCACGGTGTCTTCCCCAAGGAACGCGAGGAGGGGCAGACCTTCATCGTCGACCTCGTCCTCGGCCTGGACACCCGGCCGGCCGCGGCCGACGACGACCTGGCGAAGACCGTGCACTACGGCATCGTGGCCGAGGAGGTCGTGGCCGTGGTCGAGGGCGAGCCGGTGAACCTCATCGAGACGCTCGCCGAGCGGATCGCCCAGACCTGCCTGAAGCACGAAGGGGTCCACGAGGTCGAGGTCTGCGTCCACAAGCCGGACGCGCCGATCACCGTGCCCTTCGACGACGTGACCGTCACCATCACCCGGAGCCGAGTATGACCCGACCTTTCATCCAGGGTCACAGCGACCCGACCGTCCAGCCGGTGCCCGCCTCGGTCGTCGAGAAGGTCGACGCCGCCGACACGACGCTGAGCAACCCGAAATGGGCCGTGATCTCCATCGGCTCCAACCTCGGCAACCGTCTGGAGACCCTCCAGGGCGCCGTCGACGCGCTGGAGGACACCCCCGGCGTCCGCGTGAAGGCCGTCTCCCCGGTCTACGAGACCGAGCCGTGGGGCGTCGAGCCGGGCAGCCAGCCGTCGTACTTCAACGCGGTCGTGGTCCTCAAGACCACGCTGCCCCCCAGCTCCCTGCTGGAGCGGGCGCACGCCGTCGAGGAGGCCTTCCACCGCGTCCGCGACGAGCGCTGGGGCCCGCGCACCCTGGACGTCGACATCGTCTCCTACGCCGACGTCACCTCCGACGACCCCCGTCTCACCCTGCCCCACCCGCGCGCCCACGAGCGCGCCTTCGTGCTCGCACCCTGGCACGACGTCGACCCGCAGGCCCAGCTGCCCGGTCGCGGCACCGTGGCGGATCTCCTCGCGGCTCTCACCCGCGAGGGCGTCGAGGCGCGCGGGGACCTGGAACTCCAACTGCCCGAGTAGTCGTTAAGGTCAAGACGACCACGATCCGGGTTCGGTCCGGGGGAACTGAAGGGACACCGTGAGAGAGCTGCGCATCAGGGTGCTGGCCGGCGTGTTCGTCGTGTCCGGCGTCCTGTCCTGGGCGGGCGCCCGCCTCTGGAACTCGATCGGGACACTCCCCAGCGTCCCCGTGGCCGCCCCCATCGTCCTCGCCCTGATCGCGGTGGTGCTGCTCGCCACGGCGCTCTCGCTGCGCGCCCGGCTCAAGGCCCAGCGCGAGCGCCGCCCCGGGGCGAAGGGCGTCGACCCGCTGATGGCCGCCCGAGCGGTCGTCTTCGGCCAGGCGAGCGCCCTGGTCGCCGCCCTCGTCGCCGGCATGTACGGCGGCACGGGCGTCTTCCTCCTGGAACTCCTCGACATCCCCGCCCGCCGCGACCAGGCCCTCTACGCCGCCTTCTCGGTCCTGGCGGGGCTCGGCGTGATAGCGGCGGCCATGTTCCTGGAGCGGGTCTGCAAACTCCCGGAGGACGACGACCAGAACCACCCGGGCGCAGAGCCGGTGGCGTGACGGCCGCCTCAAAGCGTCGGACCCAAAGCGTCGGACCCCGTCAAAGCGTCCGCCGCCGAAGAGCCCGGCGAGTTCAGCGCGCCATGATCAGGCTCATGGCCTCGTTCCGCGTCGCCGCATCCCGCAGCTGACCTCGCACGGCGGACGTTATGGTCTTCGCGCCCGGCTTACGGATGCCGCGCATCGACATGCACATGTGTTCGCACTCGACGACCACGATGACGCCCCGCGGCTCCAGGATCTCCATCAGGGAGTCCGCGATCTGAGTGGTGAGACGCTCCTGCACCTGCGGGCGCCGGGCGTAGACGTCCACCAGACGGGCGAGCTTGGACAGGCCGGTGATCTTCCCGGACTCCGACGGGATGTACCCCACGTGCGCGACACCCCTGAACGGCACCAGATGGTGCTCACAGGTCGAATACACCTCGATGTCCTTCACGAGGACCATCTCGTCGTGCCCCAGGTCGAACGTGGTCGTGAGCACGTCCTCGGGCTTCTGCCACAGTCCCGCGAAGATCTCCTTGTAGGCCCGCGCCACCCGTGCCGGCGTCTCCCTCAGGCCTTCCCGGTCCGGGTCTTCGCCGACCGCGATCAGGAGTTCGCGAACGGCGTTCTCGGCGCGCTTCTCGTCGAACTCGCCGATGGTGCCCTCGCCGTCCAGCGTCACGGGGTCGGTCATCTGGTCCTCGTTCCTGTGCCTGTCATGCGTGCCAGGCACGCGTTCTGTCTGCGGACATGCGAAATGCCGCGCCCCCCAGGCTAAAACCTGGGGGGCGCGGCATCCATTCCGGCCCTTTGGCCGGAACGGTCAGCTCTCGGGGCGGTCCTCCGGGGTCTGCTCCGTGATCGGGGCGGACTCCGTGGCGGTGGACTTGGCCGTGCTGATCGCCGCCGTCGCGCCGTTCGCACCGTTGGTCAGTGCCAGCTCCTTGGGGGAGAGCACCGGCGGGCGGGTGGACGGGGTGCGGCGGGAGGAGCCGGTCCAGGCGGGCCGCGGCGGGCGCTTGACGATCGGGGCGAAGACCTCGGCGATCTCCTCCTTGCCCAGGGTCTCCTTCTCCAGCAGGTGAAGGACGAGCTGGTCGAGCACGTCGCGGTTCTCGACCAGGATCTCCCAGGCCTCGTTGTGCGCGGTCTCGATGAGCTTCTTGACCTCTTCGTCGACCAGCGCGGCGACCTCTTCCGAGTAGTCGCGCTGGTGAGCCATCTCACGGCCGAGGAAGGGCTCGCTGTTGTCGCCGCCGAACTTGATCGCGCCGAGCCGCTCGGTCATGCCGTACTGCGTGACCATCGCGCGGGCCAGGCCCGTGGCCTTCTCGATGTCGTTGGCGGCGCCGGTGGTCGGGTCGTGGAAGACCAGTTCCTCCGCCGCTCGGCCGCCCAGCATGTAGGCGAGCTGGTCGAGCATCTCGTTGCGCGTGGTCGAGTACTTGTCCTCGTCGGGCAGGACCATCGTGTAACCGAGGGCACGGCCGCGGGACAGGATCGTGATCTTGTGGACCGGGTCGGAGTTCGGCGAGGCCGCCGCGACCAGGGCGTGTCCGCCCTCGTGGTACGCGGTGATCTTCTTCTCCTTGTCCGACATGATCCGGGTCCGCTTCTGCGGGCCCGCGACCACGCGGTCGATCGCCTCGTCCAGAGCCTTGTTGTCGATCAGCTTCTGGTCGCCGCGGGCGGTGAGCAGTGCGGCCTCGTTGAGCACGTTGGCGAGGTCGGCACCGGTCATGCCGGGGGTGCGGCGGGCGACGGCGGCCAGGTCGACGTCGGGGGCGACCGGCTTGCCCTTCTGGTGGACCTTGAGGATCTCCAGGCGGCCCTGCAGGTCCGGCGGGTCGACCGCGATCTGGCGGTCGAAGCGGCCGGGGCGCAGGAGGGCCGGGTCGAGGATGTCCGGGCGGTTGGTGGCGGCGATGAGGATCACGCCGCCCTTGACGTCGAATCCGTCCATCTCGACGAGCAGCTGGTTCAGGGTCTGCTCGCGCTCGTCGTGACCGCCGCCGAGGCCGGCGCCGCGGTGGCGGCCGACCGCGTCGATCTCGTCGACGAAGACGATCGCCGGGGCGTTCGCCTTGGCCTGCTCGAACAGGTCACGGACTCGGGAGGCACCGACACCGACGAACATCTCGACGAAGTCGGAACCGGAGATCGAGTAGAAGGGGACGCCCGCCTCGCCGGCGACGGCGCGCGCGAGGAGCGTCTTGCCCGTACCCGGGCGGCCGTAGAGGAGCACGCCCTTGGGGATCTTGGCTCCGACGGCCTGGAACTTGGCCGGCTCCTGCAGGAACTCCTTGATCTCGTGGAGTTCCTCGACGGCCTCGTCGCAGCCGGCGACGTCGGAGAAGGTCGTCTTCGGGGTGTCCTTGGTGATGAGCTTGGCCTTGGACTTGCCGAAGTTCATGACCCTGGAGCCGCCACCCTGCATCTGGTTCATCAGAAACAGGAAGACGACCACGATCAGGACGAAGGGCAGCAGGGAGAGCAGGACGCCGACGAACGGGTTCTGCTTGGACGGCGAGACGGTGTAGCCGTCGGGGATCTGCTTGTCCTGGTACTTGGTCTGCAGCTGGCCGGCGATGGTCACGCCCTGGTCGCCGATGTAGCTCGCCTGGATCTTCGAGCTGCCCTCGACCTTCTGGCCGTCCTTGAGGGTGACCTTGATGGTCTGCTCGTCACCAGTGGTCAGCTTGGCCGACTCGACCCTGTTGTCGTTGATCGCCGCCACGACCTGGCCGGTGTCCACCGTCTTGTAGCCGCCGGACGAGCCGACGACCTGCATCAACACGACCACGGCAAGGACGGCCAGCACGATCCACATGACCGGCCCACGGAAGTATCGCTTCACGTCCATCCATACGGAGCGGTGTCGCCCCGTCCCTCCTGCCATAGTGAGTTTGATAAGACAGTTCTTCTGACGGTACCCCAGCATTGTTGCCCGAAGCCGCACGAAGCTGTTTCGACGGCTGGGAAACCCGTCTCTGCATGCTTCAACGGCACGGAACCCGCCGGGGTTCCCGATCGTCCTACCGGGCTTGGGCCGACTGGCTCAGTCTCCCGCCCGGTCCGGCTCAGCCGCCGTAGACGTGGGGGGCGAGCGTACCGACGAACGGCAGGTTGCGGTACTTCTCGGCGTAGTCGAGCCCGTAGCCGACGACGAACTCGTTCGGGATGTCGAAGCCGACCCACTCCACGTCGATGGCGACCTTGGCGGCGTCCGGCTTGCGCAGCAGCGTGCACACCTTCAGGGAGGCGGGCTCGCGGGAGCCGAGGTTGTTGATCAGCCAGGACAGGGTCAGGCCCGAGTCGATGATGTCCTCGACGATCAGGACGTGCCGGCCCTTGATGTCGGTGTCGAGGTCCTTGAGGATGCGGACGACACCGGAGGACTGGGTGCCCGCGCCGTAGGAGGACACGGCCATCCAGTCCATGGTGACGGGGGTGGACAGCGCCCGGGCGAGGTCCGCCATGACCATCACGGCGCCCTTGAGGACGCCGACGATGAGCAGGTCTTTGCCCGCGTACTCCGCGTCGATCTTCGCGGCCAGCTCGGCCAGCTTCGCGTCGATCTCTTCCTTGGTGATGAGTACCTGCTGGAGGTCGGCACCCATGTCTTTCGCGTCCACCCGCATCACTTTCGGTCGTCCCGCACTTACGGCCTCCGGGCTGCCCGGACCGACCGCCGGAGGGTCGCTCCGGGAGGTCGGGATTCAGCCTTGCCGAATCACCAGTCTGCCACCCTGCCGCTGGGCGACGACTCTGCCCGGCAGGTTGATGGCTTTCTGTCCGCGCCAGCCGGTGATGAGGCGGTCGACTTCCTCGATGTGCCGGGCGAAGAGGGAACCGGCCGGGGCTCCGGCCTCGATGGCGGCCCGGCGCAGGATCCGGCGGCGCACGGCGGGGGGCAGCGCGTAGAGCTTGGCGCACTCCAGCAGGCCCGCGGCGTCCCGTACGGAGGCCTCGGCCTGGCCGGCCCAGGCGTCGAGGGCGTCGGCGTCGTCGCGGGAGAGCTGGGCGGTGCGGGCGAGCGCTTCGACGACGCCCTTGCCGAGTGCCTTCTCCAGGGCGGGCAGGCCTTCGTGCCGGAGCCGGGAGCGGGTGTAGGCGGGGTCGGCGTTGTGCGGGTCGTCCCAGACGGGCAGGGACTGGACCATGCAGGCCTTGCGGGCGGTCTGCCGGTCGAGGTGCAGGAAGGGGCGCCGGTAACGGCCGCCGGCCCCCGAGACCGCGGCCATTCCGGACAGGGAGCGGATGCCGGAGCCGCGGGCGAGGCCGAGCAGGACGGTTTCGGCCTGGTCGTCGCGGGTGTGGCCGAGCAGGATCGCGGCGGCGCCGTGGCGTTCGGCCGCCGCGTCGAGGGCGGCGTAGCGGGCGTCGCGGGCGGCGGCCTCGGGCCCTCCGTCGCGGCCCACGGTCACGGCGACGGACTCGACGGGGTCGAGGCCGAGGCCGCGCAGGCGCAGGGCGACCTCGTCGGCGCGGAGGTCGGAGCCGGGCTGGAGGCCGTGGTCGACGGTGACGCCTCCGGCGCGGATGCCCAGTCTGGGGGCCTCGAAGGCGAGGGCGGAGGCGAGCGCCATGGAGTCGGCGCCGCCGGAGCACGCGACGAGCACGAGCGGGGAGGGGGGTCGCTCGGCCGTCCGGTCCGGGTGGGCGCCGGGGGGCTGCCCCGTCGGGTGTGCGTCGAAGGTGCGGTGGTCGTCGAGGAGGTCGTGGAGTACGCGGCGGACCGCCAGGCGTATCGCCGCGACCGCAGGATGGGGACCCATGTCCGGTTCCCTTCATGAAGTTTTCGGGGGGTGAGCCCGAGGTCGGTCACTCAGAGTGTGTAGATGGTGACAGAACCGGGGCGTTCCCCGAGCATTGCACGCCTACGCATGGCTCACGGTCCCTCGGACGGGTGATTGGAGGGGCGTTCGCCTGCCGTCGGCTGGATTCGTCTCACGACCTCTTCGTGTCGTTCACGACTCGGCCTTGCGGTGCACCCGCGCGACCCAGTCCGCCGGTTTGGCGATCTCCGCCTTGGTGGGCAGGGTGTTCGGTGAGGTCCACACGCGGTTGAAGCCGTCGACGCCGACCTCGCCGACGACCGCTCGCACGAAGCGCTCGCCGTCCCGGTACTGCTTGAGTTTGGCGTCCAGACCGAGCAGCTTGCGCAGGGCCTGGTCGAGGCGGGAGGCGCCCTTGGCGCGACGCTGCTGGAACTTCTCGCGGATCTCGGAGACGGTCGGTACGACGCTGGGGCCGACGCCGTCCATGACGAAGTCGGCGTGGCCCTCCAGCAGGGACATCACGGCGGTGAGGCGGCCGAGGATCTCGCGCTGGGCGGGGGTCTGCACCAGTTCCACGAAGGAGCGGCCACCGTCCTCCTCCTCGCCCTCGGGGCGGCCGCCGGCGAGTGACTGGGCGGCTTCCCGGATGCGTTCCAGGAAGGTCATCGGGTCGACGTCGGTCTCCGCCAAGAACGACTGGATTTCGCCCTCGAGGTGGTCGCGCAGCCAGGGGACGGCGGTGAACTGGGTGCGGTGGGTCTCCTCGTGCAGACACACCCACAGCCGGAAGTCGTGGGGTTCGACGTCGAGTTCGCGCTCGACGTGGACGATGTTGGGGGCGACGAGGAGGAGGCGCCCGCCGCCGTTCTCGCCGGCGGGCAGATCGCGGGCGGCCGGGGCGAAGGTCTCGTACTGGCCGAGGACGCGGGAGGACAGGAACGACAGCAGCATGCCGAGTTCGACGCCGGTGACCTTGCCGCCGACGGCGCCGAGGACGGCGCTGCCGGGGTTGTTGGCGCGCCGTTCCTGCATCTTCTCCAGGAGCGGTTTGAGGATCTCGCGGAAACCGGCGACGTTGGCGCGGACCCAGCCGGGGCGGTCGACGACGAGGACCGGGGTGTCGTGGGTCTCCTCGGTGCCCATACGGGTGAAGCCCCGGACGTGTTCCTCCGAGGCCTTCGCATGTCGGCGCAGCTCCGCGACGACGGCCCTGGCCTCGTCGCGGCTGACGTCGGGGCCCGGTCGTACGAGCCGTGTCGCGGTCGCCACCGCGAGGTTCCAGTCGACCATCCCGGGAGATGTGGTGCCACCGAAGCCAGTCATGTTGTCAACCGTACGTGAGCGGTGCGGGTTGGGGCAGGGCATGTGAGGCCGGCAGGTGCCGGGGTGTTGCCGGTGGCCGGCGCGGCAGGCCGTGCCGTGTGGCCGTCCTTACCGGCAGCCGCAGGCCGCCAGTGCCGTGGCCGTCCGGTCCAGGGCCGACTGGGCCTCCTGGGGGTCGGTCGTCTCGGACGCGAGGAAGGCGAAGGCGAGCAGGTGGCCGTCCGCGTCGACCACGGTGCCGGCGAGGGTGTTCACCCCGGTGAGCGTGCCCGTCTTCGCTCGTACGAGTCCGGCCGCGCCGTCGGTGTAGCGGTCGGTCAAGGTGCCGGTGAAGCCTGCGACGGGCAGGCCGGTGAGGACGGGGCGCAGGCCCGGGCGGGCGGGGTCGCCGGCCTTGGCCAGGAGGGCGGTGAGGAGGTTCGCCGTGAGCCGGTCCGCGCGGTCGAGGCCGCTGCCGTCGTGGAAGGAGGCGCCGGACATCGGCAGGCCGAGCTTGCGCAGCTGCGTGGCGATCGCCCTGGCGCCGCCGTCGAAGCTCGCGGGTTCGCCGCTCGCGAGAGCGGTCTGGCGGGCCAGGGTCTCGGCGATGTCGTTGTCGCTGTTGGTCAGCATCCGCTCGACGACGGCCGACAGCGGGGGCGAGGAGACGGTGGCGAGGGTCTCGGCGCGGGTGGTGGCCTTGGAGGGGCCGGGGGACGTCGTCTTGATGCCCGCGTCCTCGAGACCGGCCGCGAACTTGGCGGCGGCGTCCGCCGCCGGGTCGGCCACGCGGGGCGCCGGACCGCTGGTGGAGCCGTTGGTGCGGCCCTCGTCGGCGGCCAGGGCGCTGACGGCGGCGAGGTTGTCGTTGACGCCGATGGGGTGCAGTGCGGGGCCGGTGAAGAGCGTGGTGTCGTACGAGAGCGTGACCTTGTCGATGCCGCGCTCGTGGAGTGCCTTCGCGGTGCCGGCGGCGAGGGTGCGCAGGCTCGCCCAGCCGCCGTTCTTCGCGCGGGCGGTCAGGGTGGGGTCGCCGCCGCCGACGAGGACGAGTTCGCCGGTGTCGGGTTCGAGGGCGGCGCGGGTGGTGAGGCGGTGGTCGGCGCCGAGGGCGGAGAGGGCGGCGGCGGCGGTGGCGATCTTGGTGGTGGAGGCAGGGGTGAGGGGCAGGTCGGCGTCGGCGCCGTAGAGGCGTCCGCCGGTCGTCGCGTCGATGACCGCGGCGGCGCGGCGGCCGCCCGGTGCGGAGGCGTCCAGGAGGGGCCCCAGGACGTCCGAGAGGGCCTTCCCGCCGGGGGCGGCCTTCTTGGTGCCGACAGCGCCCTTGACGCCGCCCAGGCCCATGAGGACCGGCGCGGCGCTCGGCGCGGGCCGCGGCGCCCCCGCCGTCGTGCCCGAGCGGCCGTGATCTGCGCCACCTGGCCGCTCCAGGGCGGCGGCGCGGTCCCGCTCGGCCGTACGCTGACCGTCGGCGTCCCAGGGGCCTGCCACGGTCACCGCTCCGGCGGCCAGTGCCAGGCCCGCGGTGACGGCGCACGCGGTGTACTGCCAGGTCCTGACGGCCTGCGGCCGGGGGAGGTGCGCGGGGCCGGGCCGCACGGCGTTCGCCAGCCGCGCGATCCGCGGTCGCGCGGCCGTCGTGGCCCGTGCCAGTCGCGGTCGTACGGCGTTCGCGATCCGCACCACCTGCGGTCTCGCGGCTCGCCAAGGCCTCAGCTCTGGCACGACCACCAGCCCCTTTCGCGATCACACACCTGCGTGAGGGACACTTAACCACCAGAACTATGTGTTGATCATGGAGGAGCCACCGGTGGAGTTCGACGTCACGATCGAGATCCCGAAGGGTTCGCGCAACAAGTACGAGGTGGACCACGAGACCGGTCGGATCCGCCTGGACCGTCGCCTCTTCACCTCGACCGCCTACCCGACCGACTACGGCTTCGTCGAGAACACCCTCGGCGAGGACGGCGACCCGCTGGACGCGCTGGTCATCCTGGATGAGCCGACCTTCCCGGGCTGCCTCATCAAGTGCCGTGCGATCGGCATGTTCCGCATGACGGACGAGGCGGGCGGCGACGACAAGCTGCTGTGCGTTCCGGCCACCGACCCGCGGGTGGAGCACCTGCGCGACATCCACCACGTGTCGGAGTTCGACCGCCTGGAGATCCAGCACTTCTTCGAGGTGTACAAGGACCTGGAGCCCGGCAAGTCGGTCGAGGGTGCCAACTGGGTGGGCCGCACGGACGCCGAGGTGGAGATCGAGCGGTCGTACAAGCGCTTCAAGGAGCAGGGCGGCCACTGACCGGCCGGTTTGTCGTCTGCGGGCCGCGGCACCCTATGGGGGTGGCGCGGCCCGTCTGCGTAGTCATGCGCATACTGAGGCCTACGGAAGGTGTCGTTCAGGGAGCGGTGCGAGGTGACGGAGGCGGAGGACCGCAAGCCCCGGTCGGACGAGGCGCGGTACGACCCGGAGATCACGTCCGAGTTCGCCGTTCCCCGGGGGCTGGACGTTCCCAAGGCGGGCGGTGAGTCGGAGACGACGTCCGAGTTCGCCGTGCCGGAGGGGCTCGAGGCGCCCCAGCCGCCGAGTCCGGAGCCGGAGGGGTCGGCGTTCAGCACGCCGCACACCTACAGCGCCAAGACCGCCCCGGCCGCGTTCACGCCGGCCACCGGGGTGCCCCTGGTCAGTCTGGTCAAGGACGCGCCGTGGCAGGACCGGATGCGCACGATGCTGCGGATGCCGGTGACCGAGCGGCCGGCTCCGGAACTCGTGCAGCGGGCCGAGGAGGAGGGCCCGGCCGTCCCACGCGTGCTCGACCTGACCCTGCGTATCGGGGAGCTGCTGCTGGCGGGCGGCGAGGGCGCCGAGGACGTGGAGGCCGCGATGTTCGCGGTGTGCCGGTCCTACGGCCTGGACCGCTGCGAGCCCAACGTCACGTTCACGCTGCTGTCGATCTCGCACCAGCCGTCGCTGGTGGAGGACCCGGTGACGGCGTCCCGGACGGTGCGGCGGCGGGGCACCGACTACACGCGTCTGGCGGCCGTGTTCCGGCTGGTGGACGACCTGACCGATCCGGAGACCCATGTCTCGCTGGAGGAGGCCTACCGGCGTCTGGCGGAGATACGCCGCAACCGGCACCCCTACCCCGGCTGGGCGCTGACCCTGGCGAGCGGGCTGCTGGCCGGTGCGGCCTCCGTGCTGGTCGGCGGTGACCTGATCGTGTTCGTGGCGGCCGCGGTGGGCGCGATGCTCGGCGACCGGCTGGCGTGGCTGTGCGCGGGGCGCGGGCTGCCGGAGTTCTACCAGTTCACGGTGGCGGCGATGCCGCCCGCGGCGATCGGTGTGGCGTTCGCGCTGGCGCACGTCGACGTGAAGGCGTCCGCCGTGGTCACCGGTGGGCTGTTCGCGCTGCTGCCGGGGCGGGCGCTGGTGGCGGGCGTGCAGGACGGCCTGACGGGTTTTTACATCACCGCCTCGGCGCGCCTTTTGGAGGTCATGTACTTCTTCGTCGGCATCGTCGCCGGGGTGCTGGTCGTCCTGTATTTCGGTGTGAAGGTCGGCGGCGAGCTGAACCCGGACGCGGCGCTGGCCCTCTCCGAGCGGCCGCTGCTGCAGATCGGGGCCTCCATGCTGCTGTCGCTGACCTTCGCGGTACTGCTCCAGCAGGAACGGTCCACCGTGCTGTGGGTGACCCTCAACGGCGGCGTCGCGTGGTCGGTGTACGGCGCGATGCACTACGCCGGTGACATCTCGCCGGTGGCCTCCACGGCCGTGGCGGCGGGGCTCGTGGGCCTGTTCGGGCAGCTGCTGTCGCGGTACCGGTTCGCGTCCGCGCTGCCGTACACGACGGCGGCGATCGGGCCTCTGCTGCCCGGTTCGGCGACCTACTTCGGGCTGCTGTCCATGGCGCAGAACGAGGTGGACAAGGGGCTGGTGTCCCTGGCCAAGGCGGCGTCGCTGGCCATGGCCATCGCCATCGGGGTCAACCTGGGGTCGGAGATCTCCCGGTTGTTCCTCCGGGTCGGCTCCGCCGGCAAGCGGAGGGCCGCGAAGCGGACCAGGGGCTTCTAGGACGCCTTCGACACGGCCCGCGCCCCTTCAGTGGTTGCGGTGGTCGTGGGGGTACGGGTTCTGGCCGTCGTACTGCTGCTGGGGGTACTGCTGCTGGTCGTAGTACTGGTTGTCGTGGCCCTGGTCGCCGTAACCCTGGTTCCAGTACTGCTGCTCCTGCTGCTGACCCTGCTGCCGGTACGGCTGCTGGTACGGCTGCTCCTGCTGCTGGTACGGCTGCTCGTACGGCTGTTCCTGCTGCTGGTACGGCTGCTCGTACGGCTGTTCCGGCTCGATGCGGCGCAGGCGGGTCGTGGCGTCGTCCATGGCCGGCGCGTGCTGGTACCCGGCGGCCTCGGGCTGCTGCGGGGCCGGCTGGGCCTGCTCGGCCTTCTTGTTCTTGCTCCGCGCGCGGAGGAACTCGATCGCGATCGGGACCACCGAGACGAGGACGATCAGGATGAGGATCGCCTCGATGTTGTTCTTGACGACGTCGTGCTTGCCGAGCCAGGAGCCGAGCAGGGTGACGCCCGCGCCCCACAGGACGCCACCGATGACGTTGAAGATCAGGAACGAGCGGTACTTCATGCCGCTGACGCCCGCGATGATCGGCGTGAACGTACGCACGATCGGCACGAAGCGGGCCAGGACCAGGGACTTCGGGCCGTACTTCTCGAAGAACTCGTGCGCCTTGACGACGTTCTCCTGCTTGAACAGGCGTGAGTCGGGGCGGTTGAACAGGGACGGGCCGACCTTCTTGCCGAACATGTAGCCCGCCTGGTCGCCGAGGATCGCGGCGAGGCAGATCAGGGCGATCGCGGCCCACAGCGGGAAGTCGAGCTGGTGGGAGGTGATCAGCAGACCGCACGTGAACAGCAGCGAGTCACCCGGCAGGAAGAACCCGATGAGCAGGCCGGACTCGGCGAAGACGATGAGCAGCAGGCCCCAGATGCTGTAGGTGTCGAGCAGGTAGTTGGGATCCAGCCAGCTCGGGCCGAGGGCGAGTGTCATCACGGGTCCGGGCTCCTGAGGGGGATGAGGCGGCTACGGCGTCCATGTGGGGCCGCACAACGCTATCAACGCGATGTGACCGCCCCAGGTTCCACCGCCGCCTCCAGGATGCACTGTGCGGCAACCGGCACAAAGCTGTGAGACATGGGACTCGATGACTACGGCGGCGGCCAGGGGCCCCAGCCGGACGTACTGGTCGTGACGACGAACGACGTGCCCGGATACCGGGTGCAACAGGTGCTCGGAGAGGTGTTCGGACTCACCGTACGCTCGCGGCACCTCGGCAGCCAGATCGGCGCCGGGCTGAAGTCGATGATCGGCGGCGAGCTGAAGGGGCTCACCAAGACGCTCGTACAGACCCGCAACCAGGCCATGGAGCGGCTGGTGGAGCAGGCACGCGCGCGGGGGGCCAACGGGGTGCTGATGTTCCGGTTCGACGTGACGGAGGCCGCCGACGTCGGTACCGAGGTGTGCGCGTACGGCACGGCGGTGGTCCTGACCCGGGAGTGAACCCCGCACAGCCGGGCCAGGACGGCTCGGGACAGGTCAGGCGGGCTGCTGGCCGGCGTGCCGGTCGGCGTTCGCGGTGATCGCGTCCCGCAGGTGCTCGGCGAGGCCCGGCCCCATGGAGTCGTAGAACGCCTTGAAGCGCTCGTCGGAGACGTACATGTCGCCCAGGCACCGGTGCATCTCGTACGGGCACGCGTAGAACCACCGGCTGATGTGCTGCCGGTGCTCCTCGGCCAGCTCCATGGCCGCCTCGGCGGACGGCTGCTCACCCGCGGCCACCAGGGCGGCGTACCGCGCGCTCCAGTCGTCGACCTCGGCCTGCAGCCGCTTCCAATCCTCCTTGGTGTACGTGGCGGCGCGGCGCTGTGACTCGGCGTACTCCGCCGTGCCGCCCCAGCGCCGCTCGGCCTCCTCGCGGTACTGCTCGGGGTCCTTGTCCCCGAAGACCTCGAACCGCTCCTCCGGCGTGAGGTTGATGCCCATCGTGCGTGCCTCCATGGCGTGCTCCACGGCCGCGGCCATCTTCTGCAGCTTCTCGATCCGGGCGGTCAGCAGTTCGTGCTGGCGGCGCAGGTGCGCGCGCGGGTCCGCGTCCGGGTCGTCGAGCAGGGCCGCGACCTCGTCGAGCGGGAAGCCCAGCTCCCGGTAGAACAGGATCTGCTGGAGCCGGTCGAGGTCGGCGTCGTTGTAGCGCCGGTGGCCGGCGTACGTGCGCTCGCTGGGCACGAGCAGACCGATCTCGTCGTAGTGGTGCAGGGTGCGCACCGTGATCCCGGCGAACCCCGCGACCTGTCCCACGGAGTAGCTCACTCTTCCGCTCCTTGTCGTCGGTACGCGCTCCACGCTGAGGCCTCACGTCACGTGAGGTGCAAGCCGGATTCCGCTCGGGATGTTGGGTGTGTTTTGTCCGCTTATGGTGAGCCCGTGGCCCAGGAGACCGACCAGCAGGCTCCGTCGACCCGCCCGGCGGCACCGGCGCGGGCGCTTCTGCCGTCCATCCTGCCCGCGGCCGTCGTGGGCGTGGTCGCGAGCCTGGTCTTCGTCGGCGTGAGCACGGCGGCGGAGCGGCTGCAGGACGTGCTGTGGGGTCCGCTGCCGGACGCGCTGGGCGTGGGCCGCTACTCGGTGCTGTGGATGTTCGTGATGCTGGTGGCGACCGGCGTCGCCGTCGGACTGGTGGTCTGGAAGGTGCCGGGTCATGCCGGCCCGGACCCGGCCACCACGGGCCTGGACGCCCCGGTCCTGCCGCCGGCCGTGCTGCCGGGGCTGCTGCTGGCGGCGGCGCTGATGCTGGCGGGCGGACCGAGCCTGGGCCCGGAGAACCCGATCATCGCCGTGAACGTGGGCCTCGCCGCCTGGCTCGGGACGCGTTTCCTGCCGAGGACACCGGGCGCCCTGTGGCCGGTGCTGGCCGAGGCCGCGACGATCGGGGCGTTGTTCGGCACGCCCGTGGCGGCGGCGCTGGTCATCTCCGAGGCGCTGGCCGGACGGCCGATGCGGGGCCTGCTGTGGGACAACCTGTTCGCACCGCTGACGGCCGGCGCGTTCGGGGCCATGACGACCACCCTGGTCGCCCATCCGACCTTCGACCTCGGGCTGCCGCCCATGGGCCACCCGCACTGGAAGGACGTCCTGGCGGCCCTGGTGATCGCTTCGGTGGCCGCGCTGCTCGGCATGTGCGCCGTCCGCGCCTTCCCCTACGTCCACGCGGCCTTCCAGCGGTTGCGGCACCCGATGCTCATGCTCCCGGCCGGCGGAGCCGTCCTGGGTTGCCTGGCGGCCGTGGGTGGCCATCTGACGCTCTTCAAGGGGCTGTCGGAGGTCCACGTGCTGGCATCCGATCCGGACGGCTGGTCGGCCGGGCAGTTCGCCACGATGACGGTGGTCAAACTGGCCGCGCTGCTGGTCGCCGCCTCCTGCGGCTTCCGGGGCGGCCGCATCTTCCCGGCCGTGTTCGTCGGCACGGCACTGGGGCTGTGCGCCCACGCCCTCGTCCCCGCGGTGCATCCCTCGCTGGGTGTCGCCACAGGCGTGCTGGGCATCCTCCTGGCGATCACCCGGCAGGGCTGGGTGAGCCTGTTCACCGCCGCCGCCCTGGTCGCCTCGCCCACCATCATCGCGGTCCTGTGCATCGCCTCGCTGCCGGCCTGGCTGCTGGTGACGGGCCGCCCGCAGATGCAGCTGCGCCCGGACGGCACCCCTGTCCGCTGACCCTCATCCCACCCGGAGGCATATCCATGGCTCTGCACCAAGGTCCCGAGAAGCACCAGGAGCGGGCGATGTCGGTCAACCCGTTCTTCGGGGAGGCCAACCCCGTCGGCGGCATGACCGAGGCGCCGCCCACGCACCGGCTGCCGGACGCCCCGCTGCCCCCGCCGACGGCGTACCAGCTGGTGCACGACGAGCTGATGCTCGACGGCAACGCCCGGCTGAACCTGGCCACGTTCGTCACCACCTGGATGGAGCCGCAGGCCGGGGTGCTGATGGCGGAGTGCCGCGACAAGAACATGATCGACAAGGACGAGTACCCGCGCACGGCCGAGCTGGAGCGGCGCTGCGTGGCGATGCTCGCCGATCTGTGGAACGCGCCGGACCCCTCGGCTGCGGTGGGCTGTTCGACGACCGGGTCGAGCGAGGCGTGCATGCTCGCCGGGATGGCGCTCAAGCGGCGCTGGGCGAAGCGCAACGCCGACCGGTACCCCGGCGCGCGGCCCAATCTGGTCATGGGGATCAACGTCCAGGTGTGCTGGGAGAAGTTCTGCACCTTCTGGGAGGTGGAGGCCCGGCTCGTCCCCATGGAGGGCGACCGCTTCCACCTGGATCCGCAGGCCGCCGCGGAGCTGTGCGACGAGAACACCATCGGGGTCGTCGGCATCCTCGGCTCGACCTTCGACGGCTCCTACGAGCCGATCGCGGAACTGTGCGCGGCCCTGGACGCCCTCCAGGAGCGCACCGGGCTGGACATCCCGGTCCATGTGGACGGGGCGTCCGGCGGGATGGTGGCGCCCTTCCTGGACGAGGACCTGGTGTGGGACTTCCGCCTCCCGCGCGTGGCCTCGATCAACACCTCGGGGCACAAGTACGGGCTGGTCTACCCGGGCGTCGGCTGGGCCCTGTGGCGGGACGGGGAGGCACTGCCCGAGGAGCTGGTCTTCCGGGTCAACTACCTGGGCGGGGACATGCCGACGTTCGCGCTCAACTTCTCCCGGCCCGGCGCCCAGGTGGTGGCGCAGTACTACACGTTCCTGCGGCTGGGCCGCGAGGGCTACCGCGCGGTACAGCAGTCGACACGGGACGTGGCGACCTCGCTCGCCGGGCGGATCGAGGCGCTCGGCGACTTCCGGCTCCTCACGCGCGGGGACCAGCTGCCGGTGTTCGCGCTCACCACGGCCGAGGGCGTCACGGCGTACGACGTCTTCGACGTCTCCCGGCGGCTGCGCGAGGGCGGCTGGCTGGTGCCCGCCTACACCTTCCCGGCGAACCGTGAGGACCTGTCCGTGCTGCGGGTCGTGTGCCGCAACGGCTTCTCGCACGACCTGGCCGACCTGTTCGTGGACGACCTGGCCCGCCTGCTGCCGGAACTGCGCCGGCAGTCGCAGCCGCTGACCCGGGACAAGGGGGCGGCCACCGGCTTCCATCACTAGGGCCTGTCGGCACATTCCCGTGCCGCACGGCCGGCGCCCCCGCTGCTAGGGCGGGCCTCGTTCGGATCAGCCCGGGTCCGCGACGCCCCGGCACGGCCTGATCCGACCTGATCCGAACGAACCCCCCTAGCGGCCCAGCCGCGCGAACTTGCGGACCGCCAGCGGGAAGAACACCGCCAGCAGTCCCAGCGGCCAGGCGACGGCCGCCCAGACGTGCCCCGGCTCGCCGCCCTGGCCGGCCAGCAGGTCCCGTACCGCCGTCGCCGTCCGGGACAGCGGGTTCCACTGCACGACCGGACCCAGCCAGTCCGGCATGGAGTCCGGCACGGCGAAGGCGTTGGAGAGGAAACCGACCGGCCAGACGAGGATCTGCACGGCCTGCACCATCTCGGGCCGCCCGGCGGTCAGGGCGAGGTGGATGCCGACCCACAGCATCGCGAAGCGGAACAGCAGGAGAAGGCCGACGGCGGCCAGGAAGGCCCCGGGGCCGCCGTGCGCCCGCCAGCCCAGCGCGCACGACACCCCGGTCAGCAGGGCCAGGGTGGCCGCCGACTGGAGCATGTCGGCCACCGAACGGCCCACCAGCACGGCCCCGTTCGTCATGGGCAGGGAGCGGAAGCGGTCGATCACCCCCTTGTCGAGGTCCTGGGTGACGTTGAGCATCGTGCCCTCCAGGCCGAAGGCCATGGTGAGCGCGAGCATGCCGGGCACCAGGTAGTCCGTGTAGTCGCCGGTCACGCCCCGGCCGCCACCGACCAGGTAGCCGAACATCAGCAGCAGCATCACCGGGAACACGAGCGCGACCAGCACCTGCCCGGGCCGCCGTGCCCAGTGGGCGAGTTCACGCCGGGTCATGGTCCAGGAGTCGGTCAGGGCGTACGCGGTCACGCGGGCTCCTTCGCTCGGTTCTCGTCGTCGGTGAGGTGCAGGAACACCTCGTCCAGCGTGGGGCGGCGCAGGGCGATGTCCGCGGCCTCGATGCCGGCGGCCTCCAGGGTCCGTACGACACCGGAGAGGGCGGACATGCGGTCGGTGACCGGGACGCTGAGCAGCCGGCGATCGGCGTCCACGGCGCCCCCGGGGACGGGCAGCAGGGCCACCGCGTCGGCGAGCCGGTCCGCGTCGCGCACGACGATGTCGATGCGGTCGCCGCCGGTGAGGGTCTTGAGTTCGTCGGGGGTGCCGTCGGCGACGACCCGGCCCCGGTCCACGAAGGCGATGCGGTGGGCGAGCTGGTCGGCCTCCTCCAGGTACTGGGTGGTGAGCAGGACCGTCGTACCGGCGCCGACCAGGGAGCGGACCGAGGACCAGACCTCGGCGCGGCCGCGCGGGTCGAGGCCGGTGGTGGGCTCGTCCAGGAACAGCACCTCCGGGTCGGTGATCAGGGAGGCGGCCAGGTCGAGGCGGCGGCGCATGCCGCCGCTGTAGCGGGCGACGGGGGTGCGGCCGGTGCCGGTGAGGTCGAAGCGCGCCAGGAGTTCGGCGGCGCGCACGCGCGCGTGGCGGGCGCCGAGGTGGTGCAGGCGGGCGAACATCTCCAGGTTCTGGCGGCCGTCGAGCTGCTCGTCCAGGGCCGCGTGCTGGCCCACCAGGCCGATGCACCGGCGGACCGCGCGGGCGTCGGTCAGCACGTCGTGGCCGGCTACCTCGACGCGTCCGGCGTCCGGCCTGAGCAGTGTGGCCAGGATCCGGACCAGGGTGGTCTTGCCCGCGCCGTTCGGGCCGAGCACCGCGTGCACGGTGCCCCGGGTGACGTGCAGGTCGAGGCCGTTCAGAGCGTGTCGGGTGCCGTAGATCTTGTGTGCGTCCTCGACGGTGATCACCGTGTCGGCCATGCCACTCCCCTCGCTAGTCAATTTTGACTACCCCGCGAAGGTAACGCGGCTCCACTCATTGGTCAAACTTGATTAGCGGTCGTCCTCCGGATGCCGCTCCCCCGTCGCATACGGGTTCGCCCCGTCCTCCGCGAGGATGCCGACGAACGGATCTCCCTCGTCCGCGAAGGTGTACGCGCCGCCCTCGACCCGCCCGACGAGACCGCGGGTCCACTCGGCCTCGGAGTCGGCCGTGTGGACCCACATGTTCATGATCTCGCCGATGTGGCCGTACTGTCCGGGGCCCTCCTCGGGCACGTAGTGCTCGATCACCGCGGACCGCCACTGCTCGATCCGGCGGGTGCGCTCCTTCAGCAGCGCCACCGCCTCCGCCCTCGACAGGTCGACCATGAAGCCGATGGCCGCCGTCTTCATGTCGCCCCGCTGGTCGTAGGTGACCAGCGCGTCGCGCAGCAGGGCGAAGTACTCCTCGACCCCCCGGTCGGTGAGTTCGTACTCGGTGCGCGGCGGCCCGCCGGCCGTGGACGGCGCGATCTCGTGCGCGTGCAGCAGTCCCTGTTTCGCCATCTGCTTCAGGGCGTGGTAGATCGAGCCCGGCTTGGCGTTGGACCACTCGTGCGCGCCCCAGTACTCCAGGTCGTTGCGGACCTGGTAGCCGTGGGCCCGCCCGTGCTGGCGGACCGCGCCCAGCACGAGAAGACGGATCGCTGACATGCGGTCCAGGTTATTGCCGAACGGCGGCCCGCCCCTTCCCGGGCCACCGGCTACCCGGCCTGCTCCAGGGCCACCAGCTCGAACGCGGTCTTCCCGTCCAGGGACTCGCGGATGATGTCGGCGTGGCCGGAGTGCCGGGCCGTCTCACGGATCAGGTGCAGACACAGCCAGCGCAGCGACACGCGGCCCTCGGGCGGGAACCAGGGGTCGGGCGGCAGCGGGAAGGTGTCGTCCAGGCTCGGCGCGGAGCGGACGAGCTTCTCCGTCTCGGCGGCGACCTCCTCCCAGTACGCCAGCTGCGAGGCCACCGTCTCGTCGCCGACCAGCCGGAAGGTCTCGTGCCAGTTCGACTCGTCGCGGCGCACCGCCGGCGGCTCCTGCCTGGCCCGCGCGACCCAGCTCTGCTCCACCTCGGCGACGTGCTTGAGCAGGCCGCCCAGGGACAGCTCGCTGACGCTCGGGCGGGTGCGGGCCTGCTCCTCGGTCAGCCCCATGAGCGCCCTGCGGATCCCGCCGCGCTGCTCCTCGATGAACGCGAGCAGTGCTCCTCGCTCGTCGCCCTTCGCCTCCGCCGGCACGTGCATGACCATGGCCTGCCGCCTTTCATCGGGTCGGTTCGTCGGGGTCCCTCTCCCTGACACCGATGACGCTACGGGCCCTTGCGGTCAGCTTCTGTCCGCAAGGGCCCGACGCTCCGCGAGAGGCGGAAAAAACGGAGGAACGAGGAGAACGAGGAGGGCGAGACGGTCAGAACGGGAAGCCGCTGCGGCCGTGCTGCACCGAGATCCACTTGATGGTGGTGAAGGCCTCCAGCGTCGTCTCGCCGTTGAGACGGCCGATGCCGGAGTGCTTCTCGCCGCCGAAGGGCACGAGCGGCTCGTCGTGGACGGTGCCGTCGTTCACGTGGAACATGCCGGTGTCGATCCGCTTGGCGAAGGCGACGCCCCGCTCGATGTCACCCGTGTGGACGGCGCCGCTGAGGCCGTACGGGGTGTCGTTGACGATCCGGACCGCCTCCTCCTCGCCGTCGAACGGGATGAGGAAGACCACCGGGCCGAAGACCTCCTGCCGCAGCAGTGCGGAGTCGGCGGGGACGCCGGTGAGCACGCTGGGCTCGACCAGGTTGTTGGTCGTGGTGCCGTGCACGAGGGCCGTGGCGCCCTCGGCGATCGCCTGCTCGACGGTGCCCGAGACGGCATTCGCCTGCGCGGAGTTGATCACCGGGCCGATGACGGTCTGCGGGTCGCGCGGGTCGCCTACCTTGAGGGTCCTGACCTTGGCGACGAACTTCTCGGTGAACTCGTCGGCGACGGCACCGTCCACGAGGACCCGGTTGGCGGCCATGCAGACCTGGCCCTGGTGGACGAACCGGCTGAAGACCGCCGCGTCCACCGCGTAGTCGATGTCGGCGTCGTCCAGCACCACCAGCGCGCTGTTGCCGCCCAGTTCGAGCACCGAGCGCTTGAAGTGCTTGGCGCAGACGGTGGCGACGTGCCGGCCGACCTTGTCGGAACCGGTGAAGGAGATGACCTTCGGGACCGGGTGCTCGAGGAACGCGTCGCCGATCTCGGCGATGTCGGTGACGACGACGTTGAGCAGGCCGCCGGGCAGCCCGGCCTCCTCGAAGATCTTGGCGAGCAGGGTGCCGCCCGCGATCGGGGTGTTCTGGTGCGGCTTGAGGACCACGCCGTTGCCGAGCGCGAGGGCCGGGGCGACCGACTTCAGCGACAGCAGGAAGGGGAAGTTGAACGGACTGATCACGCCCACGACCCCGACCGGGACCCGGTAGACGCGGTTCTCCTTGCCGTCGGTCGGGGACGGCAGGATCTTGCCCTCGGGGCGCAGCGCGAGGTGGATCGACTCGCGCAGGAACTCCTTGGCGAGGTGCAGTTCGAAGCCGGCCTTCACGCGCGTGCCGCCCAGTTCCGCGATGATCAGGTCGGCTATCTCCTGCTCGCGGTCCTCTATCAGCCTGAGCGCCCGCTCGAAGACCGCGCGCCGCGTGTAGGGGTTGGTCTCGGCCCACTGCTTCTGGGCGCGGGCGGCCGCCTGGTAGGCCTGGTCCACCTCGCCGACCGTGGCCACCGTGATCGAGGCCAGCTTCTCGTCGTCGTAGGGGTTGAAGTCGATCACGTCCCAGGAGCCGGTGCCCGGACGCCACTCGCCGTCGATGTACTGCTGGGCCAGGTCGGTGAAGTAGGACGACATGTGATCCCTCAATCGCTAGCGGACACCAGATCTACGCCACGTCTGATCACACGTCATCGTACTTGTGTTTAAAGAGAGTTGAGGGTGACCACTCAAGACAGCTGGAGCAGACCCCGGAGCAGATCCCGGCTCTCGTCGGGGCCCGGGCTGTCCTGCTGCAGCTCCTTCAGGGCCTGCTCGTACTGGGCGACGTCCTCGCGCTTGTCCAGATAGAGGGCGCTGGTCAGCTGCTCCAGGTACACCACGTCGGACAGGTCGGCGTCGGGGAAGCTGAGGATGGTGAAGGCGCCGCTCTCACCGGAGTGCCCGCCGAAGCCGAACGGCATGATCTGCAGCCGTACGTTGGGCCGCTGGGAGATGTCGATCAGGTGCTGGAGCTGGCCGCGCATCACCTCGCGGTCCCCGTAGGGGCGGCGCAGGGCCGCCTCGTCCAGGACGATGTGGAACTCGGGGGCGGTGTCGGAGAGCAGGTACCTCTGCCGCTCCAGGCGCAGCGCCACCCGCCGCTCGACGTCGGCGGCGCTCGCACCCTTCATGCCGCGCCGGACCACCGCGCGGGCGTACTCCTCGGTCTGCAGCAGGCCGTGCACGAACTGCACCTCGTAGGCGCGGATCAGGGCGGCGGCGCCCTCCAGGCCCACGTAAGTGGGGAACCAGCTGGGCAGGACGTCGGTGTAACTGTGCCACCAGCCCGCCACGTTGGCCTCCCGGGCGAGGGAGAGCAGCGACTCGCGCTCGGCCTCGTCGTTGATGCCGTACAGCGTCAGCAGGTCTTCGACGTCTCTGGTCTTGAAGCTCACCCGGCCCAGCTCCATCCGGCTGATCTTCGACTCGGAGGCGCGGATCGAGTACCCCGCCGCCTCGCGCGTGATGCCCCGTGCTTCACGCAGTCGCCTGAGTTGCGAGCCGAGCAGCATCCGCCGCACCACCGATCCGGGCTCTCCCGCGCTCACGTTCGCCAGCCTCCCCAACCGTCTTCAGGGCCCGTCAGTCTGCCACTAAAACACTTCGAGCAGTACTCGTACGGTTACGGAAACGGAAAGGGCTCGGCCGTTTCTGCCTGCTCCGCACCGGGGAAAGGTCGGGACCACTGGCGGAAGCCGCCGGGAAGATGGCAGAAAAAATGGCCAAGAAGCGGTACGGGAAGGGCTATTTCGGTCGCGTGCACGTGCATCTGCCCTTGCATCTGCTCTTGGCTTCCGAAACCATGGTGCCGCGCCACCGCTGCATCGCAACGACCGCGAATCCCGGGAGTGCCTCGCATGGGGACGAATGGATCGACCATGCTCAAGCCGTTACGGCAGGGCCTTCCGCCTCTGGACCCCACGGCCGTCTCCGATGCCGCCTCCTGTGCCCTGCCCGCCCGCTACGAGGCGGTACGCGAGGCCCGGCGCTTCACCAGAGACACCCTCGGCCAGTGGGACGTCGGCGACCGCTTCGACGACATATGCCTCGTCGTCTCCGAACTCGTCACCAACGCCCTGCGCCACGCGGTGCCGGCCGACCTGGGCCGCTGCGACGAACGCAGTCCGTCCGTGCGGCTGCATCTGATGCGCTGGACCGAGCGGCTGGTGTGCGCGGTGCGGGACCCGAGCCACGAGACCCCGGTCCCGCGGGATTCGGACGACTTCTCGGCCGAGTCGGGCCGCGGCCTGTTCCTGGTCGACTCCTTCGCCGACAGCTGGGGCTGGCACCCGCTCGCGGGCACCCTCGACGGCAAGGTCGTCTGGGCGATGTTCCGGCTCCGGCCGGCCGGCTGACACCTACGGCGACCGGGGTCCACCGAGCCCCTACGCGTGCCGTGGTTTCTACGCGCGTCACCCCGGACTCTTCGCGGAGCGGACATCGTTGCCACCGGAAGCCCGCAGGGGACCGGGCGGTCAGCTCGCCGTCAGATGGTCGAACTCGCCGTCCTTGACGCCGAGGAGCATCGCCTCGATCTCCGCGCGGGTATAGACGAGCGCGGGCCCGTCCGGGAAACGCGAGTTGCGTACGGCGACGTCACCGCCCGGCAGCCGCGCGAACTCCACGCAGGAACCCTGCGAATTGCTGTGTCTGCTCTTCTGCCAGGCCACCCCGTTCAGCTGCGTGGCAGCCATGCCGTTGTACACGTCATACCCCCCGTAAACGCCGTCAACGTCGCGGTCCACAGGTCGCTCCCCGGTGGTGCACTGGCTGGTGTGGCCATAGATGCGGTGGTCAACTGTCCCGGATCATAACCCCGTTCACGTGCGGATGCTTGAGCAGATGCACGTGCACGAGGGGTATTGCCGCGATTACAGCTTTGACGAGCGCTTTACCCGAGCTGTTCCAGCACCTGCCCCAGAGCAGGCAGCACATGCCCTTTCCAGCCCCCGTCCATGATCTTCCGTGCCATCAGCTGAGCCGGGTCGTCCGGATCGAACCCCTCGTGCACTAGGAAGAGACGCGTACCGCGCCCTTCCTGTTCCAGTGTCCAGGTGAGGGTCCAGTCCGCGGGATTGGCCGGATCGGCGTCCGCCCACCGGAGGGACAGCATCCGCTCGGTGTCGTAGGCGAGCACCCGCACCTCCACGACCCCGGAGAAGCGGGAGTTGGGACGCGGGACGGAGGTCATCCGGTACCGGTGGCCGACCTGGAGCCGGAAGTCCTCGGCGCCGGGCATCTGCCAGCGGGCGAGCAGCTCGGGGTCGGTCAGGGCGCGCCAGACCTTGGCGGGCGGATGAGGGAAGAACTGGTCGACGCGGATCGTGGTGAGGTCGCCGTCCGCGCCGCTCTCAGGTGCTGTGCTCATGACCGGTCATCGTCGGGTATGCGGTCGAGCAGTTCGCCGAGGCCCCTCAGCCGCTCGCGCCAGAACCGCTCGTACGGATGGAGCCAGTCCTGCACCTCGGCGAGCGGGGCCGCCTCGAGCCGGTAGATGCGCTGCCGTCCGGAGCGCTGTTCGGAGACGAGGCCGGCCTCCCGGAGCACCTTGAGGTGTTCCGAGAGGCTCGGCCGGCGCATGTCGAAGTGGTCGGCCAGGGCCTGCACGGGCTGCGGTCCGCGCTCGCGCAGCAGCCGCAGCACGTCGCGGCGGGTGGCGTTGGCGAGCGCGGCGAAGACGCGGTCCTCGACGGCGGCCTCTCGGGCCCCGGCTGCGGGCATGGCCGGCCTTTCTACTGGTGAGCCTCCGTGAGCAGCATCAGACCGTTGCCGTCCGGGTCGCGGAAGGAGGCCATCCGCCCCCACGGGTGCGCGTCCGGGCCGTGCACCTCGGTGCCCGCCTCGGCGAGCCGCGCGCAGTCGGCGTCGACGTCGGTCGTCACCAACATGATCCCCCGGGCCGAGCCGGGCTCGAAATCCCCCATCCCCGGTCCGGACAGCGTGAAGACGGTCTGCGCGCCCCTGGGCGCGACCTGGAGCCACCGGCCCGGCGGCATCTGCAGGTCGGCGGTGACCTCGAAGCCGAGGACGTCCCGGTAGAAGCGCAGGGCGCGGTCCTGGTCGGCCACGGGGAGGGTGACGAAGGAGGCGTGGGTGACGTTCATGCGTACGACAATAGGTAGGAGATTTCCTACGAGTCAACCGTAGGGAATCTCCTACCTTTTTCGGCGGGCGCGGGCTACCGGGACGGGTAGGGCAGCAGCGCCATCTCGCGCGCGTTCCTGACGGCGCGGGCCAGCAGCCGCTGCTGCCGGGCGGTGACCCGGGTGACCCGGCGGCTGCGGATCTTGCCGCGGTCGGAGACGAACCTGCGCAGCAGGTCGGTGTCCTTGTAGTCGATGCGGGTCACGCCGGCCCGCTCCAGGGGGTCGGGCCGGCCCTGGGCGGGCTTGCGGTCGCTCTTGCGGGACATCAGACCTCCAGCAGGGTGTCGAAGGCGGGCGGCAGCCTCTTCCAGGCGGCGCGACCGGCGGCGTACTCGGCGTCGGTGAGCAGGCACCACTCCAACAGGTGCGCGAGTCCGTCGCGGTCGAGGCCGGGCGAGGTGAACACGAGGTGGTTGCAGCAGTCACCGTGCTCGGGGTGCCAGTCCAGCGCCGCGGCGGCACGGCGCACCGGCGGGACCATCTCCCAGGCCGCGTCCGGCAGCGCGGCCAGCCAGGGCCCCGCGCTCTCCACGCACAGCGCGCCGCCGGCCGCGTCCCAGTGCAGCAGCGTGTCCGGCCTCTCGGCGAGCCAGAACCGGCCCCGGCTGCGCGCGGCGGCGCAGGTCAGGTCCTCCAGTGCCGCGTACAGCCGCTCCGGGTGGAAGGGCCGGCGGCGGTGCCAGACCAGGGTGGAGACGCCGTGCCCGTCGGCCTCCGCGGGCAGCAGCGCGCAGGCCGGGTGCTGGGCGGCGGCCGCGGCCTCGATGTCGAAGCCCGCGAGGGCCGCCTGGGCGAGCGGGCCGCGTGCACGTGCATCCGCAGGCCCCGGTGCAGGTGCTGTTCCCGCCGCGGGCGTGGGCACCGGTCCCGCCCCCGCGGCGGGTGCGGTGCCCACCGGGCCACCGTGGCCGATCGGTACCCGGCGGGCCGTCGGGTGGAGCTGCGCGAGCAGCTCGCGGTCCTCGTCGTCGGCCTCCGCGGAGTCGGCGACGGCGAGGACGGGGGCGTACTCCAGCTGCCGGGCGAAGGTGTCGGCGACCGTGCGCCGGTCGGTGGCCGCCGCGGCGAGCCCGGCCTCGGCGAGGTCGTCGCCGTTGCCGAGGTACGGCAGCACCAGCGCCGGGTCCACCGCGGTGATCACGGAGGTGACGGTCAGGCCGCCCGCCGTGATCACCTCGGCCATCGCCTTGGGTTCCACCGAGTCCCACAGCTCGACGATCGCGAGGCGGGTCGTGCCGTCGTCGGCGAGCCGGCGCAGCTCCGGCACCAGGTCCTCGCGCAGGGCGCAGCAGGCGCAGTCGTCGACCAGGGGTGTCTCGCCCGCGGACACGATGCCGTCGCGGTCACGGACCGTACGGACGACGGTGCCGGCCGTGGCCGTCGCGAGGTCGTGGTGGAGCACGACGCTGCCCGGCACGTCGGCGAGCAACCGGTCGACGGCCGCCGTGCGGGCATCGGCGTGCAGTCCGCCCACGACGGCCACCGGCAGGCTCACGCGCCGCCCCGCTTCCCGTACCGGCGCTCGAAGCGCTCCACGCGGCCGGCGGTGTCCAGCACGCGGGCGGTGCCGGTGTAGAAGGGGTGGCTGACGTTCGAGATCTCGACGTCCACGACCGGATAGGTGGTGCCGTCCTCCCACTCGACCGTCTTGTCGCTCGTCATGGTCGAACGGGTGAGGAAGGCGTGCCGCGCGGCGCGGTCGCGGAACACGACGGGCCCGTAGTCCGGGTGGATCTCCTTGCGCATGGCGGGCCTCAGCGCTCCTCTCGGAAGTCGACGTGCCGGCCGACGACCGGGTCGTACTTGCGCAGCGTCACGCGGTCCGGGTCGTTGCGGCGGTTCTTGCGGGTCACGTAGGTGTGGCCGGTCCCGGCGGTGGACCGGAGCCTGATGACCGGGCGGAGTTCGTTGCGTGCCATGCTGCTATCTTACTGAAAATGAATTCCATTAGCTACAAGAGCTGAGGAGAGTCACGTCACCATGTCCGCGCACTGCATGCTCACCGGGGCCCGGCCGGGCTTCGGCAACCGCATCTCCCACTCCCACCGGCGCACCTCCCGCCGTTTCGACCCCAACGTCCAGTCCAGGCGCTATTGGCTGCCCGGCGAGGGCCGGTACGTCCGGCTGCGGCTGAGCGCGAAGGCGATCAGGACCGTGGACGCGATCGGCGTCGAGGCGGCCGTGGCCCGCATCCGCGCCCGGGGGGTGAGGGTCTGATGGCGAAGAAGAGCAAGATCGCGAAGAACGACGAGCGGCGGGACGTCGTCGCCCGGTACGCCGAGCGCCGGGCGGAGCTGAAGGAGATCGTCCGCCGCCCCTCCTCGACCGAGGCCGAACGGTCCGCCGCCCAGCGGGAGTTGCGCAGGCAGCCGCGGGACGCCAGTGCCACGCGTGTCCGCAACCGCGACCAGGTGGACGGCCGCCCGCGCGGCTTTCTGCGCCACTTCGGACTGTCCCGGGTGAACCTGCGCGAGCAGGCTCACAAGGGGTTCCTGCCCGGCGTCCGGAAGTCCTCCTGGTAACTGCTGGTAGCTTGCTGCGGGCCGTCCGGCCGAGGGCGGCCGGCCCCTACAGCTTGGGAGCTTTCCGGTGACTTCTGCGACTGTGCGAGTGCGGAGCGCGGCCCTGGCCGCGGGACTGGCGGGCGCGCTGGCGCTGACGGCGTGCAGCGGCGGCGACACGGAGGACGGCTCCTCGTCCTCGCCCAGCGCCACCACGGCCCCGACGTCGAGCACGGGGGCCTCGGGCGTGACCGGCGCCTCGGCCAAGCTCCAGGGCAGCTGGATCACCACCTCCGGCGGCAAGATCGTGGCCCTGGTGGTCGACGGCAAGAAGGCGGGGATCTTCGCGACCGGCGGAACCGTGTGCAGCGGGACCGCCGGCACCGAGGCGGGCATGCGGATGATCCACCTGGCCTGCACCGACGGCAGCAAGGACCGGGTCACCGGGATGGTGGACTCGGTGGACGCCAAGGCCCTGAAGGTCACCTGGTCGGGCAAGCTCGGCCAGGAGACGTACACCAGGGCCGAGGGCGGCAAGCTGCCGTCCGGGCTGCCGACCCAGCTGAAGCAGTGACGCGCGCCGCTCGGGCCGGCTCGGCACGGTGATCCGCCGGGCGGCCCGACGCGGTGAACGTCCGGCACGGTGAACCGGAAGGACGTCGGGCGCGGTGCTCCGGAAGGACGTCCGGCGCGGGTGAACCGGAAGGACGTCCGGCGCGGTGAGGCGCTGGGTCACCCGATGCGGTGGTCCGGAAAGGCGCCCGAAGCGGTGATTCGGGAGGGGTGCGCGAACGGGGTCGGCGCGCAGGCGCCATGATGCAGGGGCACCGTCACGACCTCGATGGGGACCTGCTCATGCGCGCCTTTCCGCTCACCGTCACCGCCCTCGCCGCCGCCCTGCTGCTCACCGCCTGCGACGACGGCGGGGGCAAGAGCGGCGACAAGAACAGCTCGGCCTGCAAGATCGGCGGGGTGTCGGTACAGATCGGGTCGGCGAGCGTGGCGCCGGCCGCCGGGGACACCGGAGAGGTGCCGGTCAGCATCACCAACCAGAGCGCCTCCTGCACCCTGGACGGCTTCCCGAGCGCCGTGCTGAACGCCGGCGACACCGAGCACAAGGTGCCCGCCCTCGAAGGCGCCAAGCCGCAGAAGCTGAAGCTCGCCAAGGGCGATTCGGCGTCCTTCACCATCAGCTACGTCCGCGGCAAGGCGGACGACAAGAGCAGCCTGGCGGCCAAGACGGTGAAGGTCGCCCTGCCCGGCTCCACCACCACCCGGAGCTTCCCGTGGTCGTACGGCCCCGTCGCCGTCAAGGCCGGCGGGTCCCAGGCGGACGCCACCGTCAGCTCCTTCCAGCAGGTCGGGGACTGAGGCGGATCGAGGCTCAGGGCAGCCGGTGCCGGCCCTTGACCTGGGCCCGGTCGGCGGCCGCCATGCCCTCCGTCCAGCCCGCCGCGTCGCTCACGCCGCGCAGCCGGGTCGTCGTGGTCTGCGGGAACATGCGCTCCAGACGGCCGGTGACGGCCATCGCGCGCGTGGCCAGCACCGGCAGCAGGTCCCGGGTGACCTGGACCTCTGCGGCGGCCGCGAGCCGGTCACCGACACGATGGGCGTAAGCGGCCAGGAACGACTGCCGGAAAGTCTTGGTCCGTTTACGCCCGCCGGCCCTCTGGGCCGCCTCCGCCTTGGTCATCGCGTGCGTGGCCTGCACCAGCAGCGAGGTGTAGAGCAGCTCGACCGCCTCCAGGTCCGCCTCGAAGCCGACGACCGTGGAGAAGCCGAGCGGTTCGTTCCACACCGCACGGCAGTGGTTCGCCGTGGCCACGGCGTCCAGCAGCACCGCCTTGGCCTGTTCGTACGGCGGCTCGACTCCGATCCGGCAGGCGCCGGGTATGTCCGGGGCCGGCGCCTCGGCGGCGAGCAGCGCCTCGTCGACGCTGTGCCGGGCCATCAGCTCCTGCGCCTTGGCGCTGAGCGCCTCCGCCTCCTCCGGATAGCCGGTCGCCTCGGCCTTGGCGAGCAGCGCGCGGATACGGGTGAGCATGCGGGAGGCGGCCGGGCCGGGAGCGCGGCGGGACTCGTCCTCCAACGGCTCCAGGGCGGGCAGGCGCAGCAGCAGGCGATACACCCCCAGAACGGCCGAGGCGTGCGAGAAACGGTCGGCCCCGGGCGCGGGTCCCTCCGGCAGTGCTTCCAGCTGGGCGGCCCAGCGGCGCCCACGCGCGCGGTCCCGCCCGGCCTGCGCGCGGATCAGCACGGCGGCCAGGCGGACGTGCGCCTCGTCCAGCTCGCGCCGCACGAGCCGTACGACGTCGGCGGGCTGCCAGCCGCGCCGCCAGGCCGTCGCCACGAACTCCTCGCCCCGCCGCGCGAGTTCGCCGTCCGCGGCGGGGTCGGCGGCGAGCAGGGAGGCGCCCGCGTCCAGGCCGGTGTCGGTGTTGTCGTAGAGGGCGGCCTCGAAGGCTCGCTCGACGGTACTGGCAGTGCTGGTCACGCCATCGATCGTGCCACGCCCCGCCGACAGCGGGCCGAAGTCGTCCACAGCCTGTGGACAACCTTTCGGGGATGCCCGGGTGGAATCGCGACAGAGGTATCCGCACTGTCAACCATCGGTTGACAGTGCCGCATGCGCAACCTACGGTTGACACATGGCGACCAACGGGAACATCACGGCATCCGTGCGCCTCGACGACCTCATCGAGGCCATCAAGAAGGTGCACACCGAACCTCTCGAACAGCTCCAGGACGCGGTGATCGCGGCCGATCACCTCGGAGACGTGGCCGATCATCTGATCGGCCACTTCGTGGACCAGGCCCGCCGCTCGGGCGCGTCGTGGACCGACATCGGCAAGAGCATGGGCGTGACCCGGCAGGCGGCACAGAAGCGGTTCGTGCCGAAGGAGTCCGCCGACCTCGACCTCAGCCAGGGCTTCAGCCGCTACACCCCACGCGCGCGGAACGTGGTCATGGCCGCGCACAACGAGGCGGTGGCCGCCCGCACCCCCGAAGGCCGGCCCGAGCACCTGCTCCTCGGGCTGTTGGTGGAGCCGGAGGGCCTGGCCGCGAAGGCGATCACCGCACAGGGCACCGCCCTGGACGCCGTACGGCAGACCGCGTCCGCCGCGCTCCCGCCCGCCGCGGACGACATCCCCGACCTGATCCCCTACGGCCCCGAGGCCAAGAAGGTCCTGGAACTCACCTTCCGCGAGGCCCTGAGGCTCGGCCACAACTACATCGGCACCGAGCACATCCTGCTGGCCCTCCTGGAGCACGAGAACGGGGAGGGCGTCCTCAGCGGCCTCGGCATCACCAAGCCGGCGACCGAGGAGTACGTCGGCAAGGTGCTGGCGTTGCTGCTGGAGCAGAAGAAGGAGGCGGCAGCGGCGGCGGAGTCGGCGACCGGTCCCGCGGAGCCCTCCGAGGACTGAGGCCCGGACCGGCACCGCGGTGCCCTTGGAGGGCCGGAGCCGCAGGTCGAGGCCATTGTCAGACCCGCCTGCCACACTCGCAGTCATGACCGACCGGTGGGCGCTCGCACCGGCCGAGGACGGTGGCGTGGACGTCGCCCCCCTCGGCCCGGACGGGCTGCCCGCCGGACCGGTGCGGCGGGAGAGCGATCTCGCCGGGGCGGTGCGGAGCCGCCCGGAGGTGACGCGCTGGGTGTGGCGGTCGACCCCCGAGGTCTATCCGCGTCTGCTCGCCACGGGGGTGCGAGTGGAGCGGTGCTACGACATCGAGGACGCCGAGACACTTCTGCTGGGCCACGAGGGACGGTACGGCGAGCCACGCTCGGCCGCCGCCGCCCTGGCCCGCCTCCGCGGCGGCCCCGTACCGCCCGACCCGCCGCAGCGCGCGGCCGTACCGGGCGCCCAGTCCCCGCTGTTCGAGCCGACCAGTACCCACCTGCCCCTCGACGACCTCCTCGCGGTCTACGCCGATCAGCAGCGGCGGCATCAGCGGGCCGCGCACCCCGACCGGATGCGCCTGCTGACGGCCGCCGAGTCGGCCGGGATGCTGGTGGCCGCCGAGATGAACCACGCGGGCCTGCCCTGGAGCGCCGCGGTCCACCGCGAGCTGCTGCACGACCTGCTCGGCGAGCGGTACGCGGGCGGGGGCGAGCCGCGCCGCCTGGCCGAACTGGCCGAAGAGGTGTCCGCCGCCTTCGGCCGCCGGGTGCGGCCGGATCTGCCCGCCGACGTCGTCAAGGCCTTCGCGCAGGCCGGGATCAAGGTGAAGTCCACCCGCCGCTGGGAGATCCGGTCCGTCGACCACCCGGCCGTCGAGCCGCTGCTGGAGTACAAGAAGCTGTACCGCATCTGGGTGGCGCACGGCTGGTCCTGGCTCCAGGACTGGGTGCGTGAGGGCCGCTTCCGCCCCGAGTTCCTCGCCGGCGGCACGGTCACCGGACGCTGGGTGACCAACGGCGGAGGTGCCCTGCAGATCCCCAAGGTGATCCGGCGGGCCGTGGTCGCCGATCCCGGCTGGCGGCTGGTGGTGGCCGACGCCGACCAGATGGAGCCACGGGTACTGGCCGCCATCTCCCGCGACCCCGGCCTGATGGAGGTGGCCGGCCGCGAGAGCGACCTGTACCAGTCCGTCTCCGACCGGGCCTTCTCCGGCGACCGGGACCAGGCCAAGCTCGCCGTGCTCGGTGCGGTCTACGGCCAGACCTCCGGCGACGGCCTGAAGAACCTCGCCGCGCTCCGCCGCCGCTTCCCCAAGGCCGTCGCCTACGTCGACGAGGCGGCACGCGCGGGCGAGGAGGGCCGGCTGGTGCGGACCTGGCTCGGCCGGACCTGCCCGCCCGCCGCCGGTTCAGGCGAGGACTCCGCGGAGGAGGCCGGCATCCCCGTCGGCGAGGAGGACACCGAGGCGCGGGCCGACGACCAGGGCTGGGTGCCCGGCTACGCCTCGACCAACTCCCGGGCGCGGGGCCGCTTCGCGCGGAACTTCGTCGTGCAGGGCAGCGCCGCCGACTGGGCGCTGCTGCTGCTCGCCGCACTGCGCCGGGCCTGCGCGGACCTCAAGGCCGAACTGGTCTTCTTCCAGCACGACGAGGTGATCGTGCACTGCCCCGCGGAGGAGGCCGACACCGTCGTCCGGGCCATCCGCGAGTCCGCCGCCCTCGCCGGACGGCTGACCTTCGGCGAGACACCGGTGCGGTTCCCGTTCAGCACGGCGGTGGTGGAGTGCTATGCGGACGCCAAGTGAGCAGAGGCCTCGGGCCGGTTCAGGCCGCGAGCAGCTCCCGCAGCTCCGCCAGCACCGCCTGCTCGTCCGTCCCGCCCAGCGCCGCGAGGGCCGCGCGCCAGGCGTCGTACGCCTCCGCCCGCCGTCCCTGCTCGCGCAGCAGCAGCCCGTGCTGGTGCCGGGCCAGGCCGCCCATGTAGCGGTCGGCGCGCGCGTCCGCCCGGTGCAGCAGTTCGGCGCACTCGCCGCCCGCCCGCTCGCTCTCCCCCAGCTCCCGCAGCGCGCGGACCAGGCCCAGCCGGGTCTGGGACTCGCCGTGCCAGTCGCCGTGGTCGCCGAGGATGCGCAGGCTCTCCTCGAAGTGCCGGGCGGCGGCGGCCGGTTCGCCGAGGGTGAGGTGCGCGTAGCCGATGTTGCAGTGCGCCGAGTGCTGCACGATCACGGCGCCGATCGCGTCCCCGATCGCCAGCGAGCGCCGGTGCTGCTCGATGGCGGCGCGCGGGTCGATGTGCTCGTAGAGGTTGCCGAGATGGCTGTGGGTGACGGCCTCGCCGTAGGGGTCGTTCAGCCGCCGCGAATACGCGAGGCTCTGCCGCAGCGCCTCGCCTGACTCCTCGAACCGTCCCAGCCCTTCCAGCAGCAGCCCGCGGTTGTTCAGGCAGCGCCGGATCCTGGAGGCCGTGCCGAGCCGCCGCCAGATCTCCAGGGCCCGGTCGGTGAGGGCGAGGGCGTCGTTCTGCCGGCCGGCCAGGAAGTGCAGGCCCGCCAGGTCGCCCAGCGCGTACGCCTCGGCCGCCGCGTCACCGAGCCGCCGCGCCGCCTGGAGCGCGGCCCGTCCGAGCACCTCCATCTCGGCGACCCGTCCGCTGCGCTGCACGTACGGGAAGAACAGCCGTACGAGCGTCGAGAGATGGGCGGCCCGGCGTGCGTCGGCCGTACCCGCGTTCCGTGCCACCAGGGTGACGATGTTGTCCAACTCCACCTGAGCCCAGGCGAAGGCCACCTCCGCGGACTCGAAGAAGGACAGCGCCGCGACGTCGCCGGCATGCTCGGGCGGCTGCGCGGAGGTCGGCCGACGCCGGTCGTCCTGGTCCAGGCCCGGCTCCACGATCGCCGTCAGCAGCCGCTCGGCGACAGCGGCGTACCAGCGGAGGGCCGCCAGATCGGGGGCGACGGCCTCGGGCCCGGGGGTGGCGGCGTCGGCGGCCGGGGCGGAGGGGGCAAGGCGCGGGGCGGCGGCGTCGGCAGCCGGAACGGAGGCGTCGACCCCAGGGGCGGCGGCGTCGGCCGGGGCGGAGGGGGCGGGGTGAGAGGCGGGGATCCCGGTGGCCGGTGCCGGAGCGTCGGGCGCGGGGTTCGCCGGGAAGGGCGCGGCCTGAGCGGGGGCTTGGGCAGGGATCGTACCGGTGGGCGTGCCGGGGTGGCCCGGGACAGCGGCCGGGAGGGTGCCGAGGGGAACGGCGGCGCCGGCCGTCTCCGTGTCCGCCAGTTCACGGGCGAAGTCGCGGACCAGGTCGTGCGGGGCGTAGCGGCCGTACGCCGTCTCCTCCAGCAGGGCGACGTCGACCAGGCGGTCCAGGGCGGCCTCGGCGCGGCGCGCGTCGGTGCCGGTGAGCCGGGCGATCAGCGGGGCGCTGTAGGCCGGCAGGTCGAGCGCGCCGATGTGGCGCAGCGCGAGCGCCGCGTCCCGGTCGGCCTCGCGCTCGGCGGCGGCGAGCGCGTCATGGGCGACGGCCAGGGAACGCCGGACGCTCAGGTCGTCGTACTCCAGGTGGTTCAGCCGCCCGCCGGTGGCCGCCAGCTGGCCCGCCAGCACATCCGCGGTGAGCGCGCGGCGGGCGGCCAGCCGGGCGGCGACGACACGCAGCGCGAGCGGCAGCCGGCCGGTCAGCTCGACCAGCGCGTGACCGGCGTCCAGCCCCTCGCGTCCGCTCACCGCGCGCAGCAGGGCCGCGCTGTCCTCGCCGGTCAGCGGGCCGAGCGGAAAGCGCCGGGCGCCGTCGAGGGCGGTCAGCGGCGAACGGCTGGTGACGATCACCGCGCAGCCGGGCCCGGCCGGCAGCAACGGCCGTACCTGGGCCGCGGTGGCCGCGTCGTCCAGCACCAGCAGGATGCGGGCGGGCGCCAGCAGGGAGCGGAGCAACGCGGCTGCCGCGTCCGGGTGTTCGGGGATGTTGCGGGGCTCTGCACCGAGGTCGCGCAGCAGGGCCGCGAGAGCCTGCACGGCGGTGAGCGGGGTCATGCCCGGGGTGGCGCCGTGCAGGTTGACGTAGAGCTGACCGTCGGTGAAACGTTCCCTCATTTCATGTGCCACGCGCAGCGCCAGCGCGCTCTTGCCGACGCCCGCCATACCGCTGATCACGGCGACGGCGGGGGCCGGTGCGGGCGGCTCGGTCAGCGCCCGGCACAGCTCCCGGCGTACGTCGGCACGACCGGTGAAGTGGGCGGGAGGAGCCGGCAGCTGGGCCGGGCGCGGGATCTGGCGCGTGGCGGGGGCGCCTTCGCGCGGGGACGCGGGGGGCGTGGCGGCGCCCGCCCTGCCCACGTGGCCGGCCGGGTCCTGCTGCCGGGTGCCTTCGGTGGCTCCCCGCCGGTCACCGTGCTGCTCGTGCCGCCGCCCCTCGCCGCTCCCCCGCAGCACCTCGACGTGCGCTTCGCGGACCGCCGGGCCGGGCTCGATGCCGAGTTCCTCGACCAGGCGGGCGCGCAGGTCACGGTGGACGGCCAGGGCCTCCGCCTGGCGGCCGGTGCGGTGCAGGGCGAGCATCAGCTGCCGGTGGTAGGCCTCGCGCAGCGGATACTCGGCGACGAGAGCCGCCAGCTCGGGAATCAGCGCGGCCAAGCGGGCGCCGCCCAGCGCGAGTTCGGCGTCGTAGCGCCACTCGAGCAGAAGCAGCCGCGCCTCCTCGAGACGCTGCACGAGGGCGTAGCCGCCCAGGTCGGTGGGGAGCCCGCTGAGCGGGGCGCCGCGCCAGAGCGCGAGCGCGGCCGTGCCGGCCCGTACGACGCCCGGCCAGTCCCGCCGCGCGTGCGCGGCACGCGCCTCTCGCACCCGCACGTCGAACACGTGCACGTCCAACTCGCCGTGGTCGACGCGCAGCAGATACCCCGGCGGTACGGCCCTGAGCCGGTCGGGGTCGTCGAGAAGCCGGCGCAGCCGGGTGACGTGGTTGTGCAGGGAGGCCTGCGCGGAGACGGGTGGCGCCCCACCCCACAGGGCGTCCTTCAGCGACTCGACCGACACGACCCGGCCGGCCTCCAGCAGCAGGGCGGCGAGCAGGACGCGCACCTTGGGGCTGCCGATGGCACGGACGCCGTCGTCGGGAGCGTCGTCCGCGGCCACGGCACCGGTGAGGGTGTCGCCGGAGGCGCCTCCGACGGCTTCGGCCGCCTCGTCCACCTCGGCGGAAGCGCCCTCGGGGGTGTCGTACGAGATCTCGTACGGCGGCCGGTCGTAGAGGACGGGGGGTCCCAGCAGCCCGAACCGCAGCTCGTACCGCCGCATCACGCCGCCCCACTGACTTCCCGCACGGCCGGGACCGGCCGTGCTCCGCGGCGGGCGCGCGCCCGCCGTTCTCTGGCGGAATCCCGCCCTGTCCGCAACGGTTTCCCGCCACCTTCTGTTCGCCGCACCCGGCTCCGGATCCGCCCGTCCCAGGGCCTGTTCCACTGCCGCCGGGCGGCTTCCGGCCAACCGGTTCGCGTCCCACCGTCGAACCGTTGGCCACATGTTAGCGATCCGTTGGCGCATCCTGATGTGATCATTCCATCGGATCCGGCCCGACGGCGCGCGCGTAAGTCGCGTAACTCGGGGGAGTGTCGCCGCAGGCTGGATCCGGGGACGCAAAGGGGCCCCGGTCGGCGGAGGTGAACGACCGGGGCTCCGTCCCGTTCCTTCTGCGTGGCCGCTGGACTCCCTTTCGCGGCCCCCGTGTTCAGGCGCCGAAGCCCCCGCGCGTGACTCAGATCACCGGCGGCCGTCCGAGCCGGGTGAGCCGCCACACCGTCCGCCAGCGCATCGGCCGCCGCTCGCCCGCCGGCTCCCGCACCCCTTCCAGGAACCCGCCGAACCATGCCTTCAGCCCCGCCGGCGAGCGGGTGCGGGCGAGGGTGAGCAGCGTCCACGCCGCCAGGTGCACCGCGGCGAGCGGCAGGGGCAGCCGGCGCCGCACGAGCCAGACACGGTTGCGGGCGTTGACCCGGTAGTAGATGGCGTGCCGGGCCGGTGACGTCTTGGGGTGCCGGAGCAGCAGCTCGGGGGCGTACAGGATCTTCCAGCCGGCGTCGGCGGCCCGCCAGGCGAGGTCGGTCTCCTCGTGCGCGAAGAAGAACTCCGCCGGCCAGTCCCCGGTCTCGGCCAGCATCGCCATGCGCAGGGCGTGCCCGCCGCCGAGGAACCCGGTGACGTACCCCCCGCGCATCGGGTCCGACTTCCCCACCCGGGGCACGTGCCGCTGCTGGGTCTCGCCGTGCTCGTCGGCGATCCGGAAACCGACGATGCCGAGGCGGGGGTCGGCGGCGTACAGGTCCCGTACGCGCCGCAGCACGTCGGCGTCGACGAGCAGCCCGTCGTCGTCCAGCTCCACGACGACGTCGACGTCCCCGTACTTCCGCAGCCGCGCGAGGGCGACGTTCCGGCCGCCCGGGCAGCCGAGGTTCTCCTCCACGTCGATGGTGGTGACCTCGCCGGGCAGCGAGAGCCGGTGGGCGAACTCGGGCAGCCGGCAGCCGTTTCCGACGATGACGATGCGGGCCGGAGCGAGGTCCTGCTTGGCCACGGACTCCAGCAGGGCGTCGACCTCGGCGGGCCGGTTGCCCATGGTCACCACGGCGACGGCGATCCTCGGCTCCACCACGTCCCTCACCCCATCCGGCCGACGGCGGCGCCGCGCCTCGACCGCGCGGCGCCCGCCGTTCACCAAGATGTTGCCTCACGTCCGCGGGTTCATCTGACGCCACTTCACTTTGCGGCACCTTTGCTCCGGTTTTGTCCGCGGCGAAGGAGCGGCCTCGCGGGCCGGTCCCCTCAGCTCGTGTCGGTGGCGCGGACGGCCCAGCGCTCCTCGACCTTGGCGAGGCGCCAGTACCCGATGGCCACGGCCCACACGACCACGAACAGGCCGACGATGACGTAGCCCACGTTGTCCAGGTCCAGGGCTGCGATCCAGTCCGTGACGCCGTCGTGCAGACCGAGCTTGTCGTGCAGCACGCCGACCAGCTCGATCGTGCCGACGAAGAAGGCCACCGCGATGGACAGGCCGGTGATGGTGAGGTTGTAGAACACCTTCCGCACCGGGTTGGAGAAGGCCCACTGGTAGGCGAAGTTCATGAACGTGCCGTCGAGGGTGTCGAACAGGCTCATGCCGGCCGCGAACAGCAGCGGCAGGCACAGCACGGCGTACCACGGGAGACCGGCGGCGGCCCCGTTGCCGGCCAGGGCGAGGAGCAGGACCTCCGTCGTGGTGTCGAAGCCGATGCCGAAGAGGAAGCCGAGCGGGAACATCTGGCCGGGGCGGCGGATGGACTTGGTGAGCCGGCCGAGGACACGGTTCATGAAGCCGCGGGAGTCGAGGTGGGCCTCAAGCTCCGCCTCGTCGTAGTGCCCGGCGCGCATCGCCTTGAACACCCGCAGAATGCCGAAGAGCGCGACCAGGTTGAGGGCGGCGATGAGGTACAGGAAGCTGCCGGAGACCGTGGTGCCGACGGTGCCGAGGACCTGGTGGGTCCGCGAGCCGTCGTTCATCAGGGTGCCGGCGAGCTTCGCGCCGCCGGCGACCAGCGCGGCCATGACGACCACCACGCTGGAGTGCCCCAGCGCGAACCAGAAGCCCACCGACACCGGCCGCTTGCCGTCGGCCATCAGCTTGCGGGTGGTGTTGTCGATCGCCGCGATGTGGTCCGCGTCGAAGGCGTGCCGCATGCCCAGCGTGTACGCCGTGATGCCGAGGCCGAGACCGAACGCCTTGGTGCCGACCTCGTAGTGACGGGGGATCACGAGCAGGAACAGGATGCCGAACGCGACCACGTGCAGGGCGACGATCACGGCCAGGAGACCCGCGGTACGGACGGTGTCCTCGCGGCGCCAGCGGAAGGACGGGGCGGCGGCCGTTTCGGGCACGCCTTCGGACACGGTCATGCGTTCACGCTCCAGCACCTCGTGGATCAGCTTCGTGATGCCGTGGCCGGTCTCCTGGCTGACGGGTCGACGCGCCCGCCCCTGCCTTCCCGGCCGTGCGGCCAGTGGCGTGTAGGGGGCGGGAACTTCCCGATCACAGTGGCGAGGGCCGCTCCGGATTGAGCCCCTGAGGGCTGTCACCGGTCTTCCCGAACACCACGGCCCGCTCACACTAGGCGGCGGTGGGTAGCGGCTGCAAGGCTGCACAACTGAACAGATATGGAGGCCAGGGCCGCCGGCTGCGATGATGGGGCCATGCATCTCGTCCCCGTGGAACGTGCCGGGCAGCGCACCATCGACGGCCATCGGGTCTGCGACGCCATCGCCGCCGTAGGCGAGCCGGAGCGGGTACGCGCCTGGGCCGACCGCTTCTCGCTGCTCTCCGATCCCGGACGCCTGTCCCTGCTGCTCGCGCTCCACGAGGCCGGCCCGATCGCCGTCTCCGACCTCGCCGTCGCCACCGGGATGAGGGACACCGCCGTCTCCCAGGCGCTGCGCCTGCTGCGGGCCGCGGGCGTCGTCGAGGGCCGCAAGGACGGCCGCGTCGTGCGCTACCGACTGGTCGACGAATCGATCTCCGAACTGCTGAAGCACTGCGCCGCACGCGACTGACACGCCACCGGCCACCGCGGGCAGCCGGGCCCCACCCCCCTGGGGGCACAACCACCCTTCTATAGAGTGACCATGACTGATCGTCACCGCTGCCGGTGAAACGAAGCAGCGTCTCGGCGATCCGCAGTACACGGAAACAGGGGAACCACATGGGCCTGATACACAAGCGCGTCGGCACGATCCTCGGCATGGGCGCGATGCTCGTCGGCGCGGCGCTCACCACCGGGGCCGGCACCGCCAGCGCCATGGACCCGGACGGGTCGTACACCATCACCATCCACAACTCCAAGGGAACGGTGATCGGGTACGCCCGCTGGAACGCCGACCCGCAGCCCGCCCCGAACATCCCGGGCGACGCCCTCATCGCCAAGGACGTCTACGCCGACGGCCTGGGCATCCAGGCGGAACTCAGCAACGGCCGCGTCGCCTCCACCCTGGGCCACGACTCCCCCTACACGAAGATCGTCCCCGGCAACCTCCCCGAGGGCACGGCGTACAAGCTGCGGGGATGCATCGTGACCAGCACCTACCGGGAGTGCTCGCCCTGGCACGACGTCCGCGCCTGAGCCGCGAGCCGAGAAGACCCCGGGCCGGATGTGATCCGACCTGGGGTCTCCATGGAACCGCTTTCGGGGCCAGGTGCACGCGACCTGTCCGTGAAGCCGGATTCTAGTAGAAGAGAATCAGGCCCCCGATGGCGGTAAATATGACTTCTCCGGCCTGCTGGGGAGGGTTTGCGTTGGCGACGGCGACGGCCTGCTCGGGGTTGGCGTAAATTCCGTTCCAACGCCAGCGCTGTCCCTCGGCGAGAGCTGCTGAGCGCGTCTTGAAGGCGATGCCTTCCTCTACAGTCAGAATCCTGTCGAGGGGGACCTGCTCATTGCCTTTACCGGTCATGGCACTACACACTCCTTCGTCGCTGATCGCGAACCATAGGGGGGCGCCTCTCCCGGACCGAGCGAGGCGCCATTCATGCGAGTCACCCTTCGGGCTGCAGGGACAGCTTCCGGTTGCGCCACCAGCCCCACACGGTGATGCGGTTGAGTCCCTTACGGCGCCGGGCACAGCTTCCGCACTCAGGGATGCGTGCCCGGCGCGTGATGGCCGATATCACGTCACCCAGGCCGACCGCACCCTTCCACCCGTGGCCGGCGCCGAGCGAAGGCAGCTGCCTTTCGAGGTTTTCCCAGGCCACGGACATACCCGGAACGAGTTCGATGAGTTTTTTTTCCTCACCGCTCATGATTTCCACGTCCGGGTGTGCGAGGAGCTTTTCGGCAACCTCTCCGTCGGCGATCCCGACGTACGCGATCTGGCTGCCGCGAACGATGATCGCGTCAGGAACATCGTATTTCAGCGCCGGCAGTCCATCTCTTCCCGCTCGCTGTTCGACCGGCACGGTCAGCCAGTGAATGACGGTTCTCACGTCGCGATCTCCCGTGTCACGTGTGGCAGCATCCGGTGACCATGCTGCACAGCCAGCCGCAATCGCACGCCACGCAGGCGGCACATCGGGCCGCGCAGAGCCCACAGGTGGCTGCCAGGCAGGCGACCACCGCGGGCAGGGCGCCCAGCGGGAGGCAACTGGCCAGCGAACCCAGGCAGACGCCGCCGCACTTGCTCGCGAGACAGCCTCTGAAGGCATCCCAGAGGCCGTCTGCGGCGACGAGGTCCCCGCTCGTGTCGACGGTGAATTCCTCGGCGTTGAGCCAGCTCCCGTCCCTCTGGACGAGGGCCCTCACCACCGGCACTCCCGGCACGGGGGCGGCGTCCACTGCGGGGCGGGTGTCGATGCTGGCGGCTATGAAACCTATCCGCTGCTCCCCTGAACTCGGCCCCTCGCCGAACACCATCCTGGCCGAGTACTGGGCCACGACTGCGCCGCTTTCCCGATCACGCACCGACCGTTCGAACTGGGCGCTGAACTCCACACCGAAGGCACTTGGGATCTCGTCCACCTGGCCGAGCGCGTACTGCGCGGAAAGAGCGTGCTGCAGTTCGGACAGCCTCGCCTCCGGGTGAGCACGGATCGAATCGAACTGCGGCAGCGCTGACTCATTGGTCAGCATTGACCACTGCTCCTGCCTGACGGAAGGATTCGACATCTCCTTCTCCTCTCTCCCTGCGGATTGGGTGGTCACCCAGAGGGCAGACCGCCCGCCTCGTTCACATCATGTACCGCCGTGAGTTGACCCGCACGCTGAAACAATTCTGCTACCGGTTTGCTTTTTGACTGCTCGTAACTTGCAAGCTAAATACGCCATAATGAGCGTCGTGCGTACAAAGGGAACTGTGCCTGTGACGGCGCGCTTGCCGTACGGCACTCGGATGAGGCTGCATCAGTTGTTGAGCAATGAAAGGAATCGGTCCAAGGAGCTTACGGACAGCGGGCGATGGGACCTGGTCGGCCTCACTCGCCGTGAAGCCGCAGCTATACGCGCCGCGCGACGTCTTCAGCTGTCCAGAGCCCGTGAATGCGGAGAACTCCTGGACTCCGTAGATCGGTTGGCGGCTCTGGGCGTGCGGCGCGAACTGCAATCGCGGGGGTGGGACCGCTCCTGGCCGGATTACCCGGAGGAAGCCCGCGGTCCGGGGCGATGGCCCGGTTCTCAGGACGGAGGATTTCCCGAAAAGCTGTCACTGCGACTTCCGGCTGACCTGGAACGCCAGGTCCGGTCCGCGTGCTGGTACACATCGGCCGACGCCATCACGGCCCTTCTCGACTGGCGGGATCGGCACCCGCAGGTCGTACCACGTCGCCACACGGCGCCGGCCGGACAGGAGAGCGCCCTGCGGACATACCGCCAACTCGCGGCTCGGGTCACGACCACCGGTGAGATCTGGCGAGCGGGCATTCAGCGGGGGATCGAGGCTTGCCGGGCCTGAGACCTTCGTGGCGACATTGCCTGCCGACGGAATGCCGGCAGCCGCCGCCCGCCGCTGCACCGGCACCGGACCCGCCACCACCAGCTCCCTGTCCCCCGGGCTGCACGACCCATGCGAGCCGCGTCCGGGGAGCCGCGGGAAGAACATCCGGTCGTCTTCTCGCGCCCTGACCGCCGGACGATGATCGCCGTCTGTACGACGTGAGCCGTCACACCGCCGGCACGATCCTGAACGAGCCGAGACGCCTGCCCAAGGACGCGAGGGGCCGCACGGGGAACCACTTCACGCCCAGCCCGGGGCTCGCGTCCGAGGCCAGAACCGAGACCAGGGACACCCGCGCGGACCGTGCCCGGCACCGCCGCAGAGTCCGCTGAACGACGAAAGAGCACCTAGGAACGTTCCTAGGTGCTCTTTCCGGAGGAGCCGCTTTCGGGATTCGAACCCGAGACCTACGCATTACGAGTGCGTTGCTCTGGCCATCTGAGCTAAAGCGGCGCGCTGTCCGCACCATGGTGCGATCAGCAACGTCGGTAAGTCTACACAGTTTCCGGGGGTGCTTCGTACCCGCCCCGGAACGACGGACTCCGGGGCGGGGGGAAGGGGCTATGAGCAGCGCTTTCGGGCGGCCGGCGGGACGCCGCGGAGCAGGTAGGTGTTGATCGCCGTGTCGATGCAGGTGCTGCCGCGTCCGTAGGCGGTGTGGCCGTCGCCGACGTAGGTCAGCAGGCGGGCCGAGGAGAGCTGGCGGGCCAGCGACTGCGCCCAGCGGTAGGGGGTCGCCGGGTCCCGGGTGGTGCCGACCACCACGATCGGCGCCGCGCCCTTGGCCTCGATGCGGTGCGGTTCGCCCGTCGCCTTCACCGGCCAGTACGCGCAGTTCAGCGAGGACCAGGCGAGGCCGGCACCGAAGACCGGGGACGTCTTCTCGAACTCCGGCAGCGCCTTGTCCACCTGCTCGGGGCCGGTGAAGGCCGGCGGCAGGTCCAGACAGTTCACGGCGGCGTTGGCCATCATCAGGTTGCTGTAGCGACCGCTCGCGTCACGCTCGTAGTAGCTGTCGGCGAGCGCGAGCAGGCCCGCGCCGTCGTCGTCCTGCATCGCCGAGGTCAGCGCCGCGCGCAGCTGCGGCCACGTCCCCTCGTCGTACATCGCCGCGATCACGCCTGTGGTGGCGAGCGACTCGCCGAGCTTGCGGCCGTCCGCGTCGCCCGCCGGAATGGGGTGGGCGTCCAGCTTGCGGAAGAACGCGTTGAGGTGCTCGCCGACCTGGGCGGGTGTCGTGCCCTTGCCGCCGAGCGGGCAGTCGGGGTGCCGCACGCAGTCCTTCGCGAAGGCACGGAAGGCCGTCTCGAAGCCCGCCGTCTGGTCCAGGTTCAGCTTGCGGGCGTCGAGGGTGGGATCCATCGCGCCGTCCAGGATCATCCGTCCGACCCGCTCCGGGAACAGACCGGCGTACGTCGCCCCGAGGAACGTGCCGTACGACGCCCCGACGTAGTTCAGCTTCGGGTCTCCCAGCACCGCCCGCACGATGTCCATGTCCCGTGCCGCGTCGACGGTGGAGACGTGCCGGAGCAGCCGTGCCGAGTGCGCCCCGCAGCTCTCCGTGAACTTCTTGTCGGCCGCGGCCAGTGCATTCCGCTCCCGCTGGTCGTCGGGCGTCATGTCCGTCTGCGTGTACGCGTCCATCTGACGTCCGTCGAGGCATTCGACGGGCTCGCTGCGGGCGACGCCCCGCGGGTCCACCGCGGCCATGTCGTAGCGGGCACGGACGTCCGCCGGGTAGCCGACGCCCGCGTACTGCTGGAGGTAACCGATCGCGGAGCCGCCCGGACCACCCGGGTTGACCAGCAGCGAACCCAGTGGCTTGGCCTTGCCGGTGGCCTTCTTGCGGGCGATGGCCAGCCGGATGTCGCCCGAGCCGGGCCGCGCGTAGTCCAGCGGAGCCTTGATCGTCGCGCACTGGAAGCCGGGCGCGCCGCAGCTGCGCCAGTGCGGACGCTGCGTGTAGTACGGCGTCAGCGCCGACGGCGTCGACTGCGGCAGTGCGGCCAGTCCCGCGTCCACCGTCCCGCCCGGCGAGGTGCTCGGACCACCGGCGGAGCAGGCGGTCACGAGCAGCGCGGCGGCCGTGAGGAGCGGGGCCATGAGACGGGCCGCCGTCCGGGAGCGGGCGCGGCGGGTCCGGCGGGGTGATCGGCGGCTGGGGGATGGCCTGGTGTGCATCAGGCGAGCGTAACGCTGCGCGATCAACCGGGCGCGGTGCGCGAGGATTGTGGCTCGTACGGGGGACATCACCGGGGCGCGAGCGGAGCACGGAAAGTCTTCAGGCGTCCGGTCACCGCGCCCGCGCCCGCGCCGGCCTCCGGACATTCCGCTCACCCCGCCCGCAGAGTCACCCCGCCCGCAGGGCCATCGTCATCGCCTCCACCGCGAGCAGCGGGGCCACGTTGCGGTCGAGGGCTTCGCGGCAGGCGGCGATCGCCTCGATACGACGGAGCGTGGACTCCGGGGCGCTGGCGCGGGCCAGCCGTTCCAGGGCGTCCTCGGCGTCGGCGTTGGCGATCGCCACGCGGGAGCCCAGCTGAAGGGCGAGGACGTCGCGGTAGAAGGCGGTGAGGTCACCGAGGGCGACGTCGAGGCTGTCGCGCTGCGTACGGGTTCTGCGGCGCTTCTGCATGTCCTCGAGGTCCTTCATCACGCCCGCCGTGCCGCGCGGCAGCCGGCCCCCCTGCGCCGCGCCCAGCGCCGCCTTCAGCTCCTCGGCCTCCTTGCCGTCCATCTCCTCGGCGAGCTGCTTGGCGTCCTCGGCGGCCGCGTCGACCAGTTCCTGGGCCGCCTTGAGGCAGGCACCGACCTCGTCCAGTCGCAGCGGGAGCTTGAGCACGGCGGCGCGGCGCTCGCGGGCCGCAGGGTCGGTGGCCAGGCGCCGGGCCCGGTCGACGTGCCCCTGGGTGGCGCGGGCGGCCGCCGACGCGACCTCCGGTTCAATGCCGTCACGGCGTACGAGCATGTCGGCGACCGCGTCGACGGAGGGCGTGCGCAGGTTCAGGTGGCGGCAGCGGGAGCGGATGGTCGGCAGCACGTCCTCGATGGAGGGGGCGCACAGCAGCCAGACCGTGCGCGGGGCGGGCTCCTCGACGGCCTTGAGGACGGCGTTGGCCGACTTCTCGTTCAGCCGCTCGGCGTCCTCGACCAGGATGACCTGCCAGCGGCCGTTCGCCGGGGCGGTGAACGACTTGCGGACCGTGTCCCGCATGTCCTTCACCAGGATCTCGGAGCCGACCGCGGCGACCGTGGTGACGTCCGCGTGGGTGCCGAGCAGCCCGGTGTGGCAGCCGTCGCAGAAGCCGCAGCCGGGGGAGCCGCCGAGGGCGCGGTCGGGGCTCACGCACTGCAGGGCCGCGGCGAAGGCCCGGGCCGCCTGATTCCGGCCCGCTCCGGGCGGGCCCGTGAACAGCCAGGCGTGCGTCATCCTCGACGCCTCCGGCGGCGGCTCGTCGGCCGCGGCGGCGGTGACGAGGGCGTCGGCGTCCCGCGCGGCGGCGTCGAGCACCGCGCTCACCTTCTCCTGCCCGACGAGGTCGTCCCACACGGTCATGGGTCACGCCGCCCTTCCGTCACACTGCGCGTTCCGCAATCCATTGTGCGGGTGCGCACTGACAACGTGTGCGGGTGCCACTGCGACGCGGGGTGCGGCGGCCGTCACGCCGGTGCCGGGCGAGCGGCGCCCGTCATCGTCGCGACAGGCGCCGCCTCGTGTCCGCACCCGTGGTGCGAGCAACCGCTGTGCGGACAACCACTGTGCGCGCAACCGCTGTGCGGGCCTCGAGCAGGCGCGGCCCTCAGCCGCGCCGTCCCCGCCCATGGCCCTTGCGGCCCTGTTCCTCGTCGTGATCGCCGTAGCCCTGCTCGTCGTACGACCCCAGCAGTTCGTCCGCCAGCGTCGGCAGGTCGTCCAGCGGGGTCTCCTCGGCCCAGTCGGGGCGCGGCCGGCGGCGGGGCGTGCCGTCGGCATCGATCTGAGGCATCTCGCGCGTACGGTCCTGGGAGCCGTCGGGACCGGTGGCGGACCGCTCGTCCCGGAAGAAGCCGGGCGGCACCCGGTCCGCCGGGGCGTCACCCCGTACGGGCGGCAGTACGGCCGTCTCGTCGGCCGCGCCCACCGGGGCGTCACCCCGTACGGGCGGAAGCACCGCCGTCTCGTCCGCCGCGCCCGCCGGAGCCACCGCCGGAAGCACCGCCGTCTCGTCCGCGGCGCCCGAGGGAACCGACGGCTGCGGCAGCTCGGCGGTCACCTCGGATTCGGAGGGCGCACCCTGCACGTCCTCGGCGGGGCCGCCACGCTCCTCACGCACCGGACGCAGCACCGTCGTCTCGTCCGTGCCCGGCTCCGGCCGGCCCCCGGCGGGCGTGCCCGCCTTCGAGCCGCCTCCGGCGGGCGTGCCCGCCTCGGGTGTGCCCGGTGACACCACCGGCGTCGGGACCGTCTCGTCGGCACCACGGCCGCCCGGCGACACCACCGGCGTCGCCACCGTCGCCGCGTCCGGAGCCACGCCCGGCGCGGACGGCATGGGAGCGCTGGGCCTGCGGGCCGCCGCGTCGGCCGCCGCCGCGGCCTCGGCCGCCTGCCGGCGGGCCTCCTCGGCCCGCAGCAACGCCTCCTCGGCCTTGCGCTGCTTCTCCAGGCGCCGCGCCTCCTCCTCGGCGCGCAGCCGGGCCTGCCGGGCCTCTTCCTCAGCGCGCAGGCGCGCCTCCTCCTCGGCCTGCCGGCGCCGGCGCTCCTCCTCGACCCTGCGACGGGCCTCTTCCTCGGCGCGGGCCTTCTCCTCGGCGAGCAGCCGCTGCCGCTCCTCCTCCGCGCGCCGGGCCGCTTCCTCGGCCCGCTGCCGGGCCTCCTCCGCCTGCCGTTCGGCCTCGCGCCGCTGCGCCTCCTCCAGCTCGCGGCGCTTGCGCTCCTCCTCCTCGGCGCGCAGCTTGGCGAGCTGCTCCTGGCGCTCGCGCTCCAGGCGCTCCTCCTCGGCCTTGCGGGCGGCCTCCTCCTCGGCCTTGCGGCGGGCCTCCTCCTCGGCCTTCCTCCGTGCCTCCTCCTGGGCCTTGATCTCGGCCTCGGACAGCGGCAGCACGGTGTCCAGCCGGTGCCGGATCACGGTGGTGACGCCCTCGGGCTCCTGCCCCGCGTCCACGACCAGGTAGCGGCCGGGGTCGGAGGCGGCCAGCGTGAGGAAACCGGCCCGCACGCGCGCGTGGAACTCCGCCGGCTCGGACTCCAGCCGGTCCGGCGCCTCGGTGAACCGCTCACGGGCGGTCTCCGGGGAGACGTCCAGCAGGACGGTGAGGTGCGGGACCAGCCCGTTGGTCGCCCAGCGGTTGATGCGGGCGATCTCGGTCGGGGACAGATCGCGGCCGGCGCCCTGGTACGCCACCGAGGAGTCGATGTAACGGTCGGAGATGACGACCGCGCCGCGCTCCAGGGCGGGGCGCACGACGGTGTCGACGTGCTCGGCGCGGTCGGCGGCGTACAGCAGCGCCTCCGCGCGGTGGGACAGGCCCGCCGAGGACACGTCGAGCAGGATCGAGCGCAGCCGCTTGCCGACCGGGGTGGCCCCCGGCTCGCGGGTGAGCACGACCTCGTGGCCCTTGGCGCGGATCCACTCGGCGAGGGCCTCGGCCTGGGTGGACTTGCCGGCGCCGTCGCCGCCCTCCAGGGCGATGAAGAAACCGCTGGCCGCCGGGACGGTGACCGGGTCGTCGCCGCCGAGCAGCGCGTCCTTGAGGTCCTGGCGCAGCGGCACGCCGGAACGGTCGTCGACCTTGGCGAGCACCAGCGCGGCCACCGGCAGCAGCAGCGCGCCGACCAGCATCAGCGTGAAGGCCGCGCCGCCGTGCGCGAAGACGAACCTGCCGTTCTCCAGCCGGTGCGGGCCGATCAGCGCCGCCACCAGGGGCGCGATGAGGACGCCGAGCGCTATGAAGACCCGGACGACCGCGTGCAGGTGCTCGGTGGTGCGCGCCCGGCGGTACTCCTCGGTCTCCTGGTCGAGCAGGGCGTGCCCCGTGTTGGCGGCCACGCCTGCGGCGGCGCCGGCCAGCGTGACGATCAGCAGCACCGTGGTGACGTCCGGGACGAGTCCCGCGGCCAGCAGGGCGATGCCGGTGAGGGCGATGGCGAGGGCCAGCAGCCGGCGGCGCGAGAGCGAGGGCAGCAGTGCGGGAGCCGTACGGATGCCGACGGCAACACCGCCGGTCAGGCCCAGCACCAGCAGTCCGTAGAGCACCGGGCCGCCGCCCAGGTCCTTGGCGTGCAGCACGCACACCGCGACGGCGGCGGCGATGGCCCCGGCCACGGCGGCGCAGGCCGGGACGAGCAGCGGGACGGCGCCCGTACGTCCCTTGTCGACGCCGGCGCCGGTGCGCGGGCGGCGCAGGCCCTCCAGCGGTGAGCGGGGACGCGGGGTGCGCGTGTCGGGCAGCTCCAGGAAGGTCAGCACGGACAGGGAGGCGGCGAACAGGCCCGCCGCCACGTACGACCCGAGGGCCACCTGGTGCTGGTCGAACCAGGCCACGCCGGTGCCCAGCAGGTTGTTGAGCAGGGCGGCCACGACCAGGGCGGCGGCGGCCAGCGGGACCGCCAGGAAGCTGGTGCGCAGCGCGAGGCGGCGCAGGGCGTCCAGGTGGTCCGGCAGCGGCCGTACGGTGGCGCCCTCCGGGGGCGGGACGGGCAGCAGGGCGGGGGCCGCACTCTCCCGGCACACCGTCCACAGCCGCTCGGCGACACCGGTGACGAAGGTGGTGACCAGCAGGACGGCGAGCGCGTCGTCCGGGGTCCAGTCGATCCACAGGGGGGCGACGATCAGCAGCGCGGCACGCAGGCCGTCGGCGCCGACCATGGTCCACCGGCGGTCGAGCGGGCCCTCCTGGGAGGTGAGCGCGGTGAGCGGGCCGAGGAGGACCGCGCCGAAGAGAAGCACGGCGAGGATGCGCGCGGCGAAGACCGTCGCCACTGCGAACGCCACGCCCCGGTAGCCGCCGCCGAACGTGCCCTCGGCGATCGCCGCCTGGAGGGCGAGGACGACCAGGACGAGGAGGGCGAGGGTGTCGCCGACACCGCTCACCAGCTGTGCGCTCCACAGGCGCCGCAACTGCGGTCGGCGCAGCAGGGAACGGACGGCGCGCTCGCGGGAGTCCGCGACCAGGGCATCGTCCGGTGCTGGAGTGGGGGCCGTTGGCTGCTCGGCTCGCGTCATGCGTTCAGCCTATCCGCAGCCACCGACACCACACCTCGCTCCTCCTGTCATGCGCACGCCCCGACACCAAAGTGATGCCGGGGCGTTCGTTTCGCGAAGCCGGGGAGGAGGTCCGCCGAGCCGGCGGCGGGTCAGTCCTCCGTGCTGGAAGCCGTCGCCTTCGAAGCCGTCGCCTTCTTGGCGGTGGTCTTCTTGGCGGCCGTCTTCTTCGCCGCGGCCGTCGTCTTCTTCGCCGCCGTCTTCTTGGCCGCGGTCTTCTTCGCCGGGGCCGTCTTCTTGGCCGCCGCCTTCTTCACGGTCTTCTTGGCGGGCGCCTTCGCGCGCTTCTCGGCAAGCAGTTCGAAGCCGCGCTCCGGGGTGATCGCCTCCACACTGTCACCGGAACGGAGGGTCGCGTTGGTCTCGCCGTCGGTGACGTACGGGCCGAAACGACCGTCCTTGACCACGACCGGCTTGCCGGAGACCGGGTCCTCGCCCAGTTCCTTCAGCGGCGGCTTGGCGGCGGCGCGACCGCGCTGCTTCGGCTGGGCGTAGATCGCCTGCGCCTCCTCCAGCGTGATCGTGAAGAGCTGCTCCTCGGCCTGCAGCGAGCGCGAGTCCGTGCCCTTCTTCAGGTACGGGCCGTAGCGGCCGTTCTGCGCGGTGATCTCCACACCGTCGGCGTCGGTGCCGACGACACGCGGCAGCGACATCAGCTTCAGCGCGTCGTCCAGGGTCACCGTGTCCAGCGACATGGACTTGAAGAGGGAGGCCGTGCGCGGCTTGACCGCGTTCTTGCCGGTCTTCGGGGTGCCCTCGGGAAGGATCTCCGTGACGTACGGACCGTAGCGGCCGTCCTTGGCGACGATCTGGTGGCCGGTGGCCGGGTCGGCGCCCAGCTCGAAGTCACCACTGGGCTTGGCCAGCAGTTCCTCGGCCAGCTCGACGGTCAGCTCGTCCGGCGCGAGATCGGCCGGGATGTCGGCGCGCTGGTGCTGCTCGGTGTCCTTCTCGCCGCGTTCGATGTACGGGCCGTAGCGGCCGACGCGGAGCACGATGTCGTTGCCCACCGGGAACGACGACACCTCACGCGCGTCGATCGCGCCCAGGTCCGTCACCAGCTCCTTGAGGCCGCCGAGGTGGTCCCCGTCGCCGTTGCCGGCGTCGGCCGCGGCGCCGGTGACCGTGCCCTCGCCGAAGTAGAAGCGCTTCAGCCACGGCACGGCCTGTGCCTCGCCGGCCGCGATCCGGTCGAGGTCGTCCTCCATCTTGGCGGTGAAGTCGTAGTCGACGAGCCGCCCGAAGTGCTTCTCCAGGAGGTTGACCACGGCGAAGGACAGGAAGGACGGCACCAGGGCCGTGCCCTTCTTGAACACGTAGCCACGGTCGAGGATCGTGCCGATGATCGACGCGTACGTCGACGGGCGGCCGATCTCGCGCTCTTCCAGCTCCTTGACCAGGGAGGCCTCGGTGTAGCGGGCCGGGGCCTTGGTGGCGTGGCCGTCGACCGTGATCTCCTCGGCGGACAGCGGGTCGCCCTCGCCGACCTGCGGCAGCCGGCGCTCGCGGTCGTCCAGCTCGGCGTTCGGGTCGTCGGCGCCCTCCACGTAGGCCTTCAGGAAGCCGTGGAAGGTGATGGTCTTGCCGGAGGCGCTGAACTCGACGTCCCGGCCGTCGGCGGCGGTGCCACCGATCTTCACGGTGACGCTGTTGCCGGTCGCGTCCTTCATCTGAGAGGCGACAGTCCGCTTCCAGATCAGTTCGTAGAGCTTGAACTGGTCGCCGGTCAGACCGGTCTCGGCAGGAGTGCGGAAACGATCACCCGAAGGGCGGATCGCCTCGTGGGCCTCCTGCGCGTTCTTGACCTTCGCGGCGTAGGTACGCGGCTGCGGGGGCAGGTAGTCGGCGCCGTACAGCTGCGTGACCTGGGCGCGGGCGGCCGCGACGGCGGTGTCGCTCAGCGTCGTGGAGTCCGTACGCATGTACGTGATGTAGCCGTTCTCGTACAGCTTCTGCGCGACCTGCATGGTCGCCTTCGCGCCGAAGCCGAGTTTGCGGCTCGCCTCCTGCTGCAGCGTCGTCGTACGGAACGGGGCGTACGGCGAGCGGCGGTACGGCTTGGACTCGACGGACCGGACGGAGAAGCGGGTGTTCTCCAGGGCGGCGGCGAGGGCGCGGGCGTTCGCCTCGTCGAGGTGGAGGGTGTTCTCGCTCTTGAGTTGCCCGAGGGAGTCGAAGTCGCGGCCCTGCGCGACCCGCCGGCCGTCGACGGTCTGCAGACGGGCCACCAGCGACGACGGGTCCGACGGATCCCCCGCGCGGCCGGTCGAGAAGGTGCCCGTCAGGTCCCAGTACTCAGCGGAACGAAAGGCGATGCGCTCGCGTTCCCGCTCGACGACGAGCCGGGTCGCGACGGACTGGACACGGCCGGCCGACAGCCGCGGCATGACCTTCTTCCACAGGACCGGCGAGACCTCGTAGCCGTAGAGGCGGTCGAGGATGCGGCGGGTCTCCTGGGCGTCGACCATGCGCTGGTTCAGGTCGCGCGGGTTGGCGACGGCCTCGCGGATCGCGTCCTTGGTGATCTCGTGGAACACCATGCGCTTGACCGGGACCTTGGGCTTCAGGACCTCCAGGAGGTGCCACGCGATGGCCTCGCCCTCGCGGTCCTCATCGGTGGCGAGGAACAGCTCGTCGGAGTCCTTCAGCAGGTCCTTGAGCTTCTTGACCTGGGCCTTCTTGTCGGCGTTGACGACATAGATCGGCTCGAAGTCGTGTTCTACGTCCACACCGAGGCGGCGGACCTCGCCGGTGTACTTCTCGGGCACCTCCGCGGCGCCGTTGGGAAGGTCACGGATGTGCCCGACGCTCGCTTCGACTACGTAGCCGGGGCCGAGGTAGCCCTTGATCGTCTTCGCCTTGGCAGGCGACTCGACGATGACGAGTCGGCGGCCGCCCTGTGCGGTCTCGCTGGTCGGGGACAACTTGGCTCTTCTCTCCGGTCGACGCTGGGGCCTCCCCAGGCCTTCGTCCCGGGGTCGCGGCGTGCTTCTGGCTCGTGTGACGCTGCGGAGTGTGACGGTACATCCCGCCCCCGTGTCAAACGGGAAAAGCCCACAACGGCCACTCGAACGGTAACCCGACTACCGCCATTCCTGCCGCCCGGAGTACCCGGTGGCCCCGTGGCCCATGTCCGGAGCGTGACGCTCCCTTTACTCCCGCGGCATCGTCGGGGCCGCGGGCCCACCGACGTCAGAGGCGCGTCAGGCAGTACACGGCGAGGACCATCGCGACCGTCCCGGCCACGCTCGCGAGGGCGGCCGATGCGACCCGGCTCACACTTTCGGCCACCGGCTCGCGGCGCCGGAGACGAACCCCGGTCCACCCCAGCAGAGCGGCCCCGAACAGGGCGAACACCCCTCCCGCGAAGATCGCCGGCGCGCTCTCCATCCCCCGCCCACCCTTCCGTCCCGTCCGGCTCTGCCCAGCGCGGGGAGGGTGGCACGCGCGGGAGACCGGCGGGCGACATCGGGGTGAACGGAAGGTCGACGCGCTGCCGGGCAGGGGCTCGAGCAGGGCCGGCCAGGGCCCGGCACCCATATTTTTCCGGCCTTTTTCCCACCGGCGGTCCGCCGCGTGCGTCGTCCGGCCCGTGCCACCGGCATACGACGATGATCCGGACGCGGCCACCGGACGGTCCGATCGCGCCTACGACGGCACGGCTACCCGGGGGTACGGCACCTGCCCGGCACCGTGCCCCAACGGCGTACCCCGGTGTCGGACCCCGGCGTCCGACCCCGGCTCAGCGCACCGGCTCCAGGAAGCCCTGCTCCACCAGCAGGCGGATCTGGGCGGGCGTCTGATCGCGGAGCAGCACCGGGTCCTCGCCCATGAGCTGGGCGATCGCGTCCAGGATCCGGCCCGCGCTCAGCGTGCCGTCGCACACGCCCGCGAACCCGGCGCCGACCGTGTCCACCTTGGTGGCCCGGCGCATCCCGCGGTGCTGGCGCAGCACCACGTGCTCCGGGTCCTCGGCGCCGGGCAGCCCGACCTGCTCCTGGACCACTTCGGCGGCGAGTTCGAAGTGGCTTCCCAGCAGCGCCGCGTCGTCGTGCTCCCGGAGATAGTCGAGGCGCTCGAAGTGCGCCCGGATCGTCTCCCCGAGGGGCTGCTCGACCGGGTGCGGCCACTCCTCCACGGTGACGGTGGGTTCGGCGGACCCGGTCCTGCGCAGGGTGATCCAGCCGAAGCCGATCGCCTTGACCTTGCGTGCCTCGAACTCGTCCAGCCAGGCGTCGTAGCGCGCCTGGTACTCCGCCGGGTCCCCGCGGTGGTCACCGGCGTCCCTCAGCCACAGCTCGGCGTACTGCGTGACGTCCTGCACCTCGCGCTGCACGATCCAGGCATCGCACCCGCGCGGCACCCACGACCTGAGTCTGTCCTGCCAGTCCTCCCCTGCCACGTGCTGCCAGTTGGCGAGGAACTGCGCGAACCCGCCCTCGTTCAGCCGTTGCCCCGCCTGCTGAACGAGCGAGCGGCACAGATCGTCCCCGCCCATGCCACCGTCCCGGTAGGTCAGCCGGGCACCCGGGGAGATCACGAAGGGCGGGTTGGAGACGATGAGGTCGAAGGTCGCATCGTCCGCGACCGGCTCGAACAGCGAGCCCTCGCGCAGGTCCGCCGCGGGCGCGCCGGAGAGCGCGAGCGTGAGCGCGGTGATGTGCAGCGCGCGCGGGTTGAGGTCGGTCGCCGTCACACGCGTGGCGTGCTGGGCGGCGTGCAGCGCCTGGATGCCGGAGCCGGTGCCGAGGTCCAGGGCGGAGTCGACGGGCGTGCGGACGGTGATGCCGGCGAGAGTCGTGGAGGCGCCGCCGACGCCGAGGACGACCGCTGCGTCCGCCTGACGGCCCTGCTGCCCGATGCCGCCCGCGCCGCCGACCGCGCAGCCGAGGTCGGAGACGATGAACCAGTCCTCGCCGCCCGGACCGCCGTAGGGCCGTACGTCCACGGTCGAGGCCACCTCGTCGCCGCCCACGCGTGTGAGCCAGCCTGCCTCCAGGGCCTCCTCGACCGGCAGCACGGCGGCCACGCGCGCGTGGGGCACGGGTTGCTGGAGCAGGAACAGCCGTACGAGCGTCTCCAGCGGCGTGTCTCCACGGGTCGCGCGCAGGGCGGGCACGGTCTCGCTGCGGGCCAGCGCCGCGTACGCGGGGGCGCCGAGCAGGTCGAGCAGCCCGTCGGCGGTGAAGGAGGCGGCCAGCAGCGCGTCGCGCAGGCGCGCTGCGGTCTCGGGCCGGTCGGCAGCGGGCAGGGGGGCGGGTCCGGAGTCAGTCACGCCCCCCATTGTGGCCCCGGGCGGCTGCCCAGGGCCGACTCCGCGCGGACCGTCAGCCGGCTGTCGTCGACGCGGTCGCGGACGCCGAGCGGATCTTGCAGCTGGGCTGCTCGGCCATCGCCGCCTTGACGTCGCCCTGCTCCAGCCGCTTCAGCGCTTCCGTGCCGCTGGTGCTCTGCTCGCTGACGTTCTTCGCCTGGGTGGCTGCGATGTCCTTGAGGCCCTTGGCGAACTTGCCCTGGTCCTTGGTGTCGAGCCCGTCGACCTTCTTCTTCAGGTCGACGTACGACGCGGAGAGTTCGGCGAGGTTCTTGGTGGCGTCCTGCTGCCGCTTGGCGCCGCCGTCGACCCCGGGGGGCGCTCCGGCGTCACCGAGAGCGTCGGCGAGCGCCTTGTAGCCCTCGGCCAGGTCCTGGAAGGCCTGCGTGTAGGTCTTCTGGGCGCTCTTCGGCGGGAGATTGCTGTTCGTGGCGATGGCCGCGATCGAGGCGTTGGCCGACCTGATCTTCGCGTCCTGCGCCGGTACCGCGTCGCACACCTTCTTGGCCCAGGCGACCAGCTTGGGGTCGGGCCCCTTGTCGCCGCTGCTGGTGCATCCCGACAGCGCCACTACCAGTACCGCACCGCCGGACAGTGCGGCCGCGAGCTTCTTGTTCACCGGATTGGTCCCTTCCATGGCTCTCGGCCCCCGGAATCTACACGGCGGACGGTCCCCCTCCACCTCCCGGACGGCCCATAAGTCTTCTTTTGTGACTCTTCGCACCATGAGAGAGAAGGCTCACGACGGCGCACGACGCGGGTGGGCCCCACAGACAAGCGGGCGGGCAGCGCGTCAGCACGCGCCGTCCGCCCGCCCGTTGAGCAGGCCCTCTCGCTGTGGCCTACGAAACCACCGCCGCGTCCGGCGAGTTGGCGACCCGCTCGGCGCCCTCGTCCTCACCGACGGCGATCCCGCGCCGCTTGGAGATGTACACGGACACGACGATCACCAGGAGCGCGAGGACCGCGATCCCGACCCGTACGCCGACGTTCTTGTCGTCGCCGTAGGAGAACTTGATCACTGCGGGCGCGATGAGCAGCGACACCAGGTTCATGACCTTCAGCAGCGGGTTGATCGCCGGTCCGGCGGTGTCCTTGAAGGGGTCGCCGACCGTGTCACCGATCACCGTGGCCGCGTGGGCCTCGCTGCCCTTGCCGCCGTGGTGGCCGTCCTCCACCAGTTTCTTGGCGTTGTCCCAGGCGCCACCGGAGTTGGCGAGGAACACCGCCATCAGCGTGCCCGCACCGATCGCGCCGGCGAGGTAGGAGCCGAGCGCGCCCACGCCGAGCGTGAACCCGATGAAGATCGGCGCCATGACGGCGAGCAGTCCTGGCGTGGCCAGCTCGCGCAGGGCGTCCTTGGTGCAGATGTCGACGACCTTGCCGTACTCGGGCTTCTCGGTGAAGTCCATGATCCCGGGCTTCTCCCGGAACTGCCGCCGCACCTCGAAGACCACCGAACCGGCCGACCGGGACACGGCGTTGATGGCCAGTCCGGAGAAGAGGAAGACGACCGCGGCGCCCGCGATGAGGCCGACGAGGTTGTTGGGCTGCGAGATGTCCATCATCAGGCTCATCGGCGCGCCCGGTCCGGAGAGTTTCTCGCCGACGTCCTGCGCACCGGTGGTGATGGCGTCGCGATACGACCCGAACAGCGCCGCCGCCGCGAGGACGGCGGTGGCGATCGCGATGCCCTTGGTGATGGCCTTGGTGGTGTTGCCGACCGCGTCCAGGTTGGTGAGGACCTGCGCGCCCGCGCCCTGGACGTCGCCGGACATCTCGGCGATGCCCTGCGCGTTGTCGGAGACCGGCCCGAAGGTGTCCATGGCGACGATCACACCGACCGTGGTGAGCAGGCCGGTGCCGGCCAGGGCCACCGCGAACAGCGCCAGCATGATCGACGTACCGCCGAGCAGGAACGCGCCGTACACGCCGAGCCCGATGAGCAGCGCGGTGTAGACGGCCGACTCCAGGCCCAGCGAGATGCCGGAGAGGACGACGGTGGCCGGGCCCGTGAGGGAGGTCTTGCCGATGTCCCGGACCGGGCGGCGGGTGGTCTCGGTGAAGTAGCCGGTCAGCTGCTGGATGACCGCGGCGAGCAGGATGCCGATGGCCACCGCGACCAGCGCGAGGATCCGCGGGTCGCCGTCCTTGCCCCTGATCGCCGCGTCGGTGACGCCGTCGAGGTCGGAGTACTTCGCCGGCAGATAGACGAAGACCGCGATCGCGACCAGCACGAGGGAGATCACCGCGGAGACGAAGAAGCCGCGGTTGATCGCCGTCATGCCGCTGCGGTCCGCGCGCCGCGGGGCGACCGCGAAGATGCCGATCATCGCCGTGATCACACCGATGGCCGGCACCAGCAGCGGGAAGGCCAGTCCGGAGTCGCCGAAGGCGGCCTTGCCGAGGATCAGCGCGGCCACGAGGGTGACGGCGTACGACTCGAACAGGTCGGCCGCCATACCCGCGCAGTCGCCGACGTTGTCGCCCACGTTGTCGGCGATGGTCGCGGCATTGCGCGGGTCGTCCTCCGGGATGCCCTTTTCGACCTTGCCGACCAGGTCGGCGCCGACGTCGGCGGCCTTGGTGAAGATGCCGCCGCCCACACGCATGAACATCGCGATCAGGGCGGCGCCGAGGCCGAAGCCCTCCAGCACCTTCGGCGCGTCGGCCGCGTACACCAGCACGACACAGGAGGCGCCCAGCAGGCCGAGCCCCACCGTGAACATGCCGACGACGCCGCCCGTGCGAAATGCGATCTTCATCGCGGTGTGCGAGACGGTGGTGAGATCCTTTTCGGGTTCGCCCGGGGCCGGAGTGGCCTCCCGGGCCGCGGCGGCGACGCGCACATTGCTGCGCACGGCGAGCCACATGCCGATATAGCCGGTGGCCGCCGAGAACACGGCTCCGATCAGGAAGAACACCGAGCGCCCGGCACGCTGATTCCAGTCGTCCGCGGGCAGCAGCATGAGCAGGAAGAAGACGACGACGGCGAATACGCCGAGCGTGCGCAACTGCCGGGCGAGATACGCCTTGGCACCTTCCTGGACCGCCTCGGCGATCCGTTTCATGCTGTCGGTGCCCTCGCCCGCCGCCAGCACCTGGCGCACCAGGATTCCCGCGACCACCAGCGCGGCCACGGCGACGGCCGCGATGACAGCCACCATGATCCGGTTGTCGTCGGTCAGTACCGCGGCCGCGAGGGCTGTGGGGTGACCCGACTGATGAGGGGTAGAAAGCCCCGCCATTCGTCCTCCTTGACGCTTGGGCTGAGCTCAAGATGTGGACGGATTCTAGGTACCCGCGAGTGATCTAAACAGGGGACGGTAAACGGAATTGGCCTTCTTGTGCTCTTCAGCAAACGATCGAGGTCACGCCACGGAACCCGAAAGGGGTAATGCCTCAAAGGCATTGACGGCCGCATTGCCGCTTGATCAAATTATCAGGCTATTGATCGTGAATTCCTTCACGAATTCCATGGGCTTACCGGAAAAACGACAAGGGCCCTGCTCAGCAGGGCCCTGGTGAGGTTGCGTGACGGCCGGGAGCGGCTTCGGGCGAGGGAGACTCGACCGGGAGGGACTCAGAGGACCGCCGCGGCCGGCGGTGTGGCCGGCCAGGTCATGCGGATCAGACCGCCGTCCTGACCGGTGGTGACCTCCACGTCGTCGACGAGGCCGCTGATGACCGCGAGGCCCATCTCGTCCTCCTCGACCTCCGCCTCGCCGTCCTGCCCGGCGGGCGTGTCGCCGCCCGGGACGGCGTGCGGGGCCTCATCGCCGACCTCGATGGAGAACTGTTTCTCCTCCTCGATCAGCGCCACCTTCACAGGCGCCGTGATGCCGCTGCTCTGATGCAGACCGACGGCACGGGAGCAGGCCTCGCCCACGGCGAGCCTGACCTCGTCGAGGACGGCCTCGTCCACCCCGGCCCTGCGTGCCACCGCTGCCGCCACCAGCCGGGCGGTCCGGACGTGCTCGGGCAGCGCGCTGAAGCGGAGTTCGACGGTGGCCATGCATCCCCCTCGCGACTACGGGCGTGCGGTCGGGGGCGGGGCCACCGAGAGCCCGCACCCCCTGGTGTGCTTGTGTGCCCCGGGCCGCTTCGTCTTCATCGGCCCAGGACGGGACCGGCCGACGACCGGACTCCGCAGGAGCCCGACGCCGGCGACCGGTCCGCGGTCAGTCGGTGGCCGCCACCGCTTCCTCGACCGAGGTGTGAATCGGGAACACCTTGGTGAGGCCGGTGATGCGGAAGATCTTGAGAATGCGCTCCTGGTTGCAGACCAGGCGCAGCGAGCCCTCATGGGCGCGCACCCGCTTCAGGCCGCCGACCAGCACGCCGAGTCCGGTGGAGTCGAGGAAGTCCACGCCCTCCATGTCGACGACGAGGTGGAAATTGCCGTCGTTCACCAGCTCGACCAGCTGCTCGCGCAGCTTGGGCGCGGTGTATACATCGATTTCGCCACCGACCTCGACGACCGTACGATCGCCGACGGTACGGGTCGACAGGGACAGGTCCACGGATCCTCCAGCACCTTGCTATCGAGCGGTCGCCCCTCGGGCACCTTGGCTTGCGGCCCCCGGGACGCATCGCCAGCCGCGATGGCATTCAATCACTTACCGGCAGGCGTGCACGACGCCTTGGCTCCATTGTCCGTCACTCCAGTGACACACTCGGTGCCGATGGCCAAGAATCACCGATCCGACCGATCCCCGGCCGGCCCGGCGTCCCGCCCGTCTCCGGGGACCGTCCTGGACCGGCTCGCCTCGGGGCCGAGCCGGTCTGCGCGCATCACTCATACGGAGCACTTGCCCCCGCGCGCGGGTCGGCATGCCGTCTGGCCTGATCGGATTCGCTCGGAGGTGATCGCGGCCGTGCAGGCATGCGGCATCGAGCATCCGTGGGCCCACCAGGCACTGGCCGCCGAGCACGCCCTGGACGGCGCATCGGTGGTCGTCGCCACCGGCACCGCCTCCGGCAAGTCCCTCGCCTATCTCGCGCCCGTGCTGTCCACCCTTCTGGATGGCGCCGAGGCGCCGAACGGACGCGGCGCCACCGCCCTGTACCTGGCCCCCACCAAGGCCCTCGCGGCGGACCAGTGCCGGTCGGTGAAGGAACTTTCACAACCTTTGGGCATCGCCGTACGCCCAGCCGTGTACGACGGGGACACTCCGGTCGAGGAACGCGAGTGGATCCGCCAGTACGCCAACTACGTCCTCACCAACCCCGACATGCTGCACCGCGGGATACTCCCGTCCCACCCCCGCTGGTCCTCCTTCCTGAAATCCCTCAAGTACGTCGTCATCGACGAGTGCCACACCTACCGGGGCGTGTTCGGCTCGCACGTCGCCCAGGTGCTGCGCCGGCTACGCCGTCTGTGCGCGCGCTACGGCTCCTCACCCGTCTTCCTGCTGGCCTCGGCGACCGCCGCCGAGCCCGCCGTCGCCGCCCGTCGGCTGACCGGCCTGCCGGTGGTCGAGGTCGCCGACGACGCCTCCCCGCGCGGCGAACTGGTCTTCGCCCTCTGGGAGCCCCCGCTCACCGAGCTGCACGGCGAGAAGGGCGCACCCGTACGGCGTACCGCCACCGCCGAGACCGCCGACCTGCTGACCGACCTCACCGTGCAGGGCGTGCGCTCGGTGGCGTTCGTACGGTCCCGGCGCGGCGCCGAGCTGATCTCGGTGATCGCCCAGGAGAAGTTGGCCGAGGTCGACCGCACGCTGGTCCGGCGTGTCGCGGCCTACCGCGGCGGCTACCTCCCCGAGGAGCGCCGCGCCCTGGAACGCGCCCTGCACTCCGGCGAACTCCTCGGTCTCGCCGCCACAACCGCCCTGGAGCTGGGCGTGGACGTCTCCGGCCTGGACGCCGTGGTGATCGCCGGCTACCCGGGCACACGCGCGTCCCTGTGGCAGCAGGCGGGCCGCGCGGGCCGCTCCGGGCAGGGCGCCCTGGCGGTCCTCGTCGCCCGGGACGACCCGCTGGACACCTTCCTGGTCCACCATCCCGAGGCCCTGTTCGACCAACCGGTGGAATCGACGGTCCTCGACCCCGACAATCCCTACGTCCTCGCCCCGCACCTGTGCGCCGCCGCCGCGGAACTCCCGCTGACCGAGGAGGACCTGGACCTCTTCGGTCCCGCCTGCGCGGACGTGCTGCCGCAGCTGGAGGCCGCGAAACTGCTGCGCCGGCGGACGAAGGCCTGGCACTGGACCCGCCGGGAACGGGCCGCCGACCTCACCGACATCCGCGGGGCGGGCGGCCGTCCGGTGCAGGTCGTCGAGGCCGGCACCGGACGGCTGCTCGGCACGGTCGACGCGGGCGCCGCGCACTCCACGGTCCACGAGGGCGCCGTCCACCTGCACCAGGGCCGCACCTACCTGGTGCGCTCCCTGGACCTGGAGGACTCGGTCGCCCTGGTCGAACAGGCCGACCCGCCGTACTCGACGGTCGCCCGCGACACCACCGCGATCTCCATCCTGGAGACGGACACCGAGATCCCGTGGGGCGCCGGCCGCCTGTGCTACGGCTCCGTCGAGGTCACCAACCAGGTGGTCTCCTACCTCCGCAGACGCCTGATCACGGGCGAAGTGCTGGGCGAGACGAAACTCGACCTCCCTCCTCGAACGCTGCGCACCCGCGCGGTGTGGTGGACGGTCACCGACGACCAGCTGGACGAGGCCCGGATCATCCCGGAGATCCTCGGCGGCTCCCTGCACGCCGCCGAGCACGCCTCGATCGGCATGCTGCCCCTCTTCGCGACCTGCGACCGCTGGGACATCGGCGGGGTCTCGGTCCCCCTCCACCCCGACACCCTCCTGCCGACGGTCTTCGTGTACGACGGCCACCCCGGAGGCGCGGGCTTCGCCGAGCGGGCTTTCCACACCGCCCGCGCCTGGCTCGCCGCCACCCGGGAGGCCATCGCCTCCTGCGAGTGCGAGGCGGGCTGCCCGTCCTGCATCCAGTCCCCCAAGTGCGGCAACGGCAACGACCCGCTGCACAAGAGGGGCGCGGTACGCCTCCTCACCGTGCTGCTGCGAGGGGCGCCGGAGGAGAAGACGGGGGCGGAGGAAGCGGAGAGGGAGAGGGGGAGGCAGGTGGAGACGGAGGCGAAGCTGACGGAGGGGCTGGAGGCCGGACAGGCGGGACCGACGGAGAACCTCGGCACCGGCTAGGCGGGCGTGCGACGGAGGGGCTGAGGGCCGGGGCCGGCTAGGCGGGCGACCGCCGGAGCGCCTGCCGCCCGACCAGGCGGGGGCCTACGGAGAGCCCGGCGGCCGACCAGGCGGGAACCCACGGAGAGCCCGGGCTGAGGGGGGCGGCGTAGGCAGCGGCCGGCGGAGGCGTAGACCGGCTCGGGCGAGGTGCCGACGGAGCGCCTGGAAGCCCGCCGGCGAGAAGCCGGGCCCTGGAAGCACCCGCGGGGCCGCGCGGGGCCTCGGCGGTCAGCGACCGGGCAGCCAGGTACCGCCCGGCGTCGGGGTCCGGCTCCCGCCTTGGCCGACCGGCGCCTCAGGGCCCGCCGGCCCCGCTCTCGCCCTCACTTCCGCCGTGAACGGCCCGCGTCCCGAGGCCGCCGTCACGTCCGAGGTCTCACCCGCGATGGCGCACCGCACCAGCCGGACCCCCTGAGCCGCCGCCAACCGCTCGGCCCACGCGCAGGCCGCCGCACCACCCTCGGCCCAGTGGTCCGCCGCCGCAAGGGCCGCCAGATCCGCACCGCCGGCCGCCCGGTGCCGGACGACGACGGCCTGCCCCAGTACGAGCACGGCGCCGAAGACCGCGCACAGCAACGCGATCGCCCCCAGACTCCAGACGGTGGCCGATCCTCGGTCGGAATGCCCGCGGTCGGAATTCCCCCGGTCGGAGCACCCCCGAACGGCGCACCTCCGACCGGAGTGCCCTCGGCGGGAGAGCCCCCGGACGGGGTGCCCTCGGCGCGGGTGCTCCCGGACGGACTGCCCGGGGTCAGGGCGCTCTCGGGCGGAGTACTGCCGACCGTGCGCCTCATCCCGCTTCACGGGACCTCCTCCTTCGCCGCCCCCACCGTCTCCTCGGCCAGCGCCACGGCCTCCTCGCGTACCTCGAACGGAAGCCCGCTGAGCACGGGCGGTCTGGCCACCACCGTCACCCGGACCTGATCGCCCGCACGCCCCACCGTCACCCGCGCCCCGCGCGGCGCCGCATCCCGGGTCACCGTCACCACCGCGTCGGCAGGGTCCTGGCGGGCGGCGGCCCGGGCGCCCGCGCGGGCGGCGTCCACGCACTGGATCTGTGCCGCCACCACGAGCAGCCCCCAGACCAGCGCCATGGTGAACGCCACCAGCACGCAGAGCACCACGGCCGCCTCCGCGGTCACGAACCCGCGGTCCGCCCCCCGCTCACATCCGCGCACTGAGGGCCTTCTTCACGATGGCCTGCAGTTCCGCCCTGACCTGGCCGCTGGTGACGACCTCGTAGAGCAGCAACGCGAAGCCGACGGCCGCGATGATTCCCATCGCGTACTCGGACGTCACCATTCCGGCGTCCTGCCGGCGCCCGCGGCACATCCCCCGCAGCCGCGCCACCGCTGCCTTGATCTTCCTGTTCATCTCAACCCCCGTGAGGTTCGTTCCTGTTGTTCCTCTTCGTGGTTCACGCACCGCGCTCGGCCGCTCTCGTACCGCTCACCTCCCTCCCACCACCCCGCCCGCCAGTCCGATCACGACCGGCAGCACGCCGATCGCGACGAACGCGGGCAGGAAGCACAGGCCGACCGGCGCGGAGATCAGTACCGCCGCCCGGCGCGCACGGGCCGTCGCGGTGCGAGCCCACTCCGCGCGGGCGTCCGAGGCGAGGCGGGCGGCCGGTCCGGCCGCGGGCAGCCCGGACTCGTCGGCCCGCTCCAGGAGCCGCGCCAGGGTTCCGGCACCGGGCAACGCCGCCAATCTCCGCCAGGCGTCCGCCGGTTCGCCGCCGAGCCGCACCTCCGCCGCGCCCCGCGCCAGTGCTTCCCCGACGGGTCCGCCGAGGGCCTCCCCCACCGCCTGCGCGGCGATCACCGGGCCGGCGCCGGCCGCGATACAGGCCGCCAGCAGGTCGGCGGCGAGCGGGAGTTGACGCTCGGCACGAGCGGGGTCGGCCGCCTCCACCGGGGCCACCGCCGCCTGGCGCTCCCGCCACCGCCACAACACCACTCCGACGCCGAGTCCCAGCAGGGCCCCGCCGACTCCGCCGACCAGCGCCCAGGCACCGCAGGCCGCCCCGCCTGCCGGCAGCCATCGCCGCACCACTCCCGGCACCTCGATCGGTGTTCTGGCCACGGGAAGTTCCACCCCCAGCAGCTCGGCCACCCGGCGCCGCGACCGGCGCCGCCGCCGCGCCGTCTCCACGCGTCGCACGCCCCACCAGAGGGTCAGCACCACGATCCCGGCCATCCCCAGCCTGTGGACGAATTCCCCGCTCACACCACCCACCCCTTCCGCACGACCCGCCCCTTCGGGCGACCACCTCTTCCGCACGACCCCGCCGACACCGCAGTCACCACCACGCCGACACAGCCACGCCCCTCACACCGCCTCCGCCCCCCGTACGATCCGCACCGCCCACCACAGCCCGACCGCCTCGAACACCGCTCCGGCGGCCAGGCAGCCGAGGCCGGCTCCGGTGTGCAGGAGGACATGCAGTGGGTCGGCGCCCATGGCCGCGCCGAGGAGCAGGCCGAGGGCGGGCAGCGCGGCGAGCAGCACCGCGGTGGCCCGGGCCCCCGACAACTGGGCACGGAGGTCGGCGCGTTGGTCCCGATCGGCGCGCAGGGCCGCGTCCAGCCGGTCCAGGCCGGCCGCGAGCCCCGCGCCCTGGTCCACGGCCACCCGCCAGCACGCGGCCAGCCCCAGCAGGCCCTCGGCACCCGGCTGCCGGGCCGCCGCGGCGAGCGCGCCGGGCACGTCCCCGCCGAACCGCGCGGCCGCGACCGCGGCCGCCTGCCCGTCACCGAGTCCGCCGGAGTCCCGCGCGGCGCGCAGCAGCGCCTCACCGGGCTGCCGTCCCGCACGCACCTCCCCGGCGAGGACCCCGCACAGGGCGATCACGGTCTCCGCCCGCCGTTCCCGGGTGCGCCGGGCCCGCCGGGCTCGCCGCATCCGGCGCAGTACCGGCACCCCGGCCGCGCCCGCGACGACCGGAACGACCGAGGTGCCCAGCAGTGCGAGCAGCAGCCCGGCCACGAGCAGCCACCACTCGGCCCTCAACCGGTCCCGCAGCCGCCGCAGTTCACCGAGGACCCGCTCCCGGCAGGGTGGGCCGGCGGCCACCAGTCCGCCGCCAGCGAGCAGCAGCCGTGCTCGCCGCATCCCGTAGTGCCGTCCGCCCAGCAGCCAGACCATCGCGCCCAGGCAGATCAGCGCCGCCCCCATGGACGTCTCACCGGTCACGTCCGTCACCCCTTCCTCTCGTCTCCGCACCCGGCCGAGCCGCCGAGCAGTTGCTCCAGTCGCTCCCAGCCGCGCTCCCGCGCGAAGGCCCGCTCGCCCCAGCGCAGTGCCGGCACCGTCCGCACCAGACCCGTGGTGTCCCGCTCCAGGACGTGCACCTCGGCGATCCGGCGCCGTCCGGACCGGCCTCGTACGAGGTGCAGCACCACGGAGAGGGCGGCCGCCAACTGGCTGTGCAGCGCGGGCCGGTCGAGTCCGGCGGCCGTGGCCAGCGCCTCCAGCCGGGCCGGTACGTCCGCGGCGGCGTTGGCGTGGACCGTGCAACAGCCGCCCTCATGACCTGTATTGAGTGCCGCGAGCAGATGCACGACCTCGGGTCCACGCACCTCTCCGACGACCAGCCGGTCGGGCCGCATCCGCAGGGCCTGCCGGACCAGGTCCTCGAGGGTGACCAGGCCGGCTCCCTCCTGGTTGGCGGGCCGGGTCTCCAGCCGGACCACGTGCGGGTGATCCGGTCGCAGCTCGGCCGAGTCCTCGGCGAGCACGACCCGTTCGCCCGGTCCGACCAGGCCCAGCAGGGCACTGAGCAGGGTCGTCTTGCCGCTTCCGGTGCCGCCGCTGACCAGGAAGGACAGCCGGGCAGCAAGCAGGGCCCGCAGGATCCGGTCTCCGCCCGGTGGCACGGTGCCCGCCGCCACCAGTTCCTCCAGCGTGAACGCCCGGGGTCGCACCACCCGCAGCGACAGGCAGGTACAGCCGACGGCGACCGGGGGCAGCACCGCGTGGAGCCGGGTCCCGTCGGGCAGCCGGGCGTCCGCCCAGGGCCGGGCGTCGTCGAGCCGGCGTCCGGCCACGGCGGCGAGCCGCTGCGCGAGGCGCCGTACGGCCGCCGCGTCCGGAAAGGTCACCGGTGTCAGTTCCAGGCCGCCGCCGCGGTCCACCCACACCCGGTCGGGTGCGGACACCAGGACGTCGGTGACGTGCGGATCGGCGAGCAGCGGTTCCAGGGGGCCGGCACCGACGAGTTCGGACCTCAGCTGCCGGGCCGCGCCGAGCACTTCGGCGTCGCCGAGCACCCGGCCGTGTTCGCGCAGCGCCTGGGCCACGCGCGCGGGGGTGGGCTCGGCGCCGCTCTCGGCCAGCCGGCGCCGGACGCCGTCGAGCAGGGCCGCGCCGTCGGCCCGATCGAGTCCGGGGAGAGTCATCGGGGGCCTCCCGCCTCGGCCAGGGCCCGCTCCCAGAAGTTCACGCAGAAGCGGGCGAGCGGGCCCCGTCCGGTGGCGGCGGGTGGTTTCGCACCGCTCTGGGAGCGCAGCAGGGCCGGTTCGACGGGCATCTCACCGGCCAGCGGCAGGCCGAGCAGCCGGGCCACCTCGCGGTCGTCCAGACCGGGCGCGTACGGTCCGCGGACCGCGATCCGGACATCGCGCACGATCATCCCGACGGCGGACGCGACCCGTCCGGCGGCCGCGACCGCCCGCAGTTCGGCGGGGACGACGAGCAGGACCAGGTCGAGCTGGGCGAGGGCTTCGGCGACGCCGTCGTCGAGGCGGCGGGGCAGGTCGACCACGACCGTGCCGCCGCGCCGCCGGGCGGCGGCGAGGACCGCGCGCACCGCCTGGGGCGGGATGGCGACGCAGTCGCCGCGGTCCCAGCTGAGCACCCGCAGCGCGTGCAGTTCCGGCAGCGACTCCTCCAGTGCGCCGCCGCCGAGCCTCCCGCGGGAGGCGGCGAAGGCGGGCCAGCGCAGTCCGTCGGCGCTCTCTCCGCCGAGGAGGACGTCGAGTCCGCCACCGAGCGGATCGGCGTCCACGAGGAGGGTGCGCAGTCCCTCGCGCGCGGAGGTGACGGCGAGGGCGCAGGCGAGCGTGGACGCTCCTGCGCCGCCTCTGCCGCCGATGACCCCGACGGTGAGGGCCGGGCGGCCGATTCCTTCGGCCACGTCGGCGAGGCGGTCGACCAGCCACTGCTCGCCGTCGGGGAGCATCAGGACGTGGTCGGCGCCGATCTGCACGGCTCGTTTCCACACTCCCGAGTCGTCCTGGTCCCGGCCGACCAGGACCACTCCGCGCCGCCGCGTGGCGCCGCCGACCCGGCGGGCGGCGTCGTCGCCGACCAGCACGAGCGGGGCCGCTTCCCAGCCGTCGCCGTGTTCCGGTACACCGTGGTGGACCTCGGGTGTGGCGCCTGCGGCCGCGCACAGCCGCAGCAGATCGTCCAACAGCTCGGCATCCTCGGTGAGGATGAGCGGCCGTCCGGGCCGGCCTGTGCCGGCGGGCGGCGGGTCGTGGGTGATGGTTCCGGCCACGCGTGTCCCCCCTTCGCTGCGTGTTCCGCGCAGCCCCTGCGGCCACGCGATTCCCAAAGATGTGAAGAACCGGCAAGCGGCCTCCATATGAGCGGCCGATAGGAACCGGCCATACGCGCTCCGGCAATCGGAACCGGCCATGAACTCGCCGCGACCGGAAGCGCTTGAATCACGGTGCAGCGATCCTCGAAATCTCGTGGATCTTGGTCGAAAACGGTGGACAACTCCGGGGCTGTGAATATCTCCGTCACCCATACCGGTGACCCCGGTAGCGATGCCTGTACCGGTGCCCGTACGACTTCCGCAGCGCATCCTGTCGATTACCTTGAGTAACCGTCCATGGGTGTGCGGGAGGGGCGGCCCGAGGGTCGCAGCACCGGCCGCGCGGCCGCGTGAAGAAGGGGGAGGGGCGAGAAAACGCACCCGGACATGCGACGACCCCCGCCGGGGGGGAGAGCGGGGGTCGTCCCCACGGCCGACTCGGGGGGGGAGGAGTCGGGCCGGGTTAGCACGGTCGCGAACGATCCGTGACTTCCATGGTGTACCCGAGAGCCCTCTCAGGCAAACCCACGCGCCCCACCTTACGCCGAATGGTGGGCGCATATGCTCAGGGACGTGGAAAACCACTCCTTGCCTCGCGCGGCAGCCTTCTTTGACCTGGACAAGACGGTCATTGCGAAGTCGAGCACGCTCACCTTCAGCAAGTCCTTCTACCAAGGCGGTCTGATCAACCGCAGGGCCGCACTGCGTACCGCATATGCGCAGTTCGTCTTCCTGGTCGGCGGCCTGGACCACGATCAGATGGAGCGCATGCGTGAGTATCTGTCCGCGCTGTGCCGCGGCTGGAACGTCCAGCAGGTGCGGGAGATCGTCGCCGAGACCCTGCACGACCTGATCGACCCGATCATCTACGACGAGGCCGCCTCCCTCATCGAGGAACACCACACGGCCGGACGGGACGTGGTGATCGTGTCCACCTCGGGCGCCGAGGTGGTCGAGCCGATCGGCGACCTGCTGGGCGCGGACCGGGTGGTGGCCACCCGCATGGTCGTCGGTGAGGACGGCTGCTTCACCGGCGAGGTGGAGTACTACGCCTACGGCCCGACCAAGGCCGAGGCGATCAGGGAGCTGGCCGCGTCCGAGGGCTACGACCTCGACCGCTGCTACGCCTACAGCGACTCCGCGACCGATCTGCCGATGCTCCAGGCGGTCGGGCACGCGCACGCCGTGAACCCGGACCGCGCGCTGCGCCGCGAGGCACTCGCGCGCGGGTGGCCGGTGCTGGAGTTCCGCCACCCGGTCCCGCTCAAGAAGCGACTGCCCACGCTCTCCGTCCCGCCCCGTCCGGCACTGGTCGCCGCGGCGGCCGTAGGAGCGGCGGCCGCGACCGCCGGCCTCGTCTGGTACGCGAGCCGACGCCGCGGCACCGCCTGATCTGCGCCCGTTTCACCCCTGTTTGAACATGCAAGTAAAGAAGTGCACACAGGGGTTCCGATTGCTCCCGGCTCGCGGTACAAAGAACTCAGGCCCGCGAGACCAAAGGACATCCGAGAGGATCACCTTCTACTACGCACTTGGCCCCACGGACCCCGCATGAACACCGGGCACCCACGCGACGTCGACCCGTCGATTACGGGCCAGCCGCACCAGGTGACGGGCAAAGTCCCCGGCCTGATGGGCACATATCGAGGACGCTTGGTAACTGGGTGAACATGCCAGCGGCGGTACGAGAACTCGTACCGCCGCAACCCTGTCCGGGGTGTTCCAGGGTGTTCCTCAGGCCGCGCCGCGCTGCAGCGCCTCGCACACCGCCGTCGACTCCCGCACACCCAGCTCGATCGCCCTGCCGCAGTGCGCGATCCAGGCAGCCATGCCCTCGGGGGTGCCGGAGGCGTACCCGTCCAGCGCGGCCAGGTAGGAGGCGCGGCCCAGCTCCGCGTGGCCGACCTCGGCGGGGCAGATCGCTTTCGGGTCGAGACCGCTGCCGATCAGCACGATCCGCTCGGCCGCACGCGCGACCAGGCCGTTGTGGGACACGAAGGGGCGCAGCGCGAGCAGCTCGCCGTGCACCACGGCGGCCGTCACCAGCGCGGGCGCGGACGTCCCCGCGATGATCAGGTCCGCCAGCCCCTCCAGGCGCCCGGAGACCTCCCCGGCGTCCGGCAGCGGAAGCTCGATCAGCGGCTCGTCCACCGCCTCGCCGGTCTGGCGCGGCCGGCCGACCTGCTCGTCGTTGCTCGCGGCGGCGACCAGGTGCAGCCGGGCCAGCACCCGCAGGGGCGACTGCCGCCAGATGGACAGCAGCTGTCCCGACTCGGCCGACAGCCGCAGGGCCGCGCCCACGACGCGCGCCTCGGCGTCGCCGCTGAAGTCGGTACGCCGCCGCACCTCCTCCAGCGCCCAGTCCGCACCGGACAGGGCAGCCGAGCCGCGGGCACCGCGCAGGGCCGCCTCGGAGGTGATCGCATTGCTGCGGCGCCGCATGACCCGGTGGCCGTAGACCCGGTCCACGGCCTTGCGCACGGACTCCACGGACTCGGCCACACCGGGCAGCGAGCCCAGGGCCGCGAGCGGATCGGCGGTCGCGCCTGTCGTACTCATGGGTACGACAGTACGCACCCCACCGGCCGCCCCCACGAAGGAGTGGTCTTCTTCACTTCTCTGTGACACGTACAGCTATTGCCCGACTACGCTTGGTGAACATGAAAATTGCTTTCGTCGGGAAGGGCGGGAGCGGCAAGACCACGCTCTCCTCCCTCTTCATCCGCCACCTTGCGGCTGCCGGTGCCCCGGTGGTCGCCATCGACGCGGACATCAACCAGCACCTCGGACCCGCTCTCGGGCTCGACGAGGCGGAGTCGGCCGCGCTGCCCGCCATGGGCGAACGGCTGCCGCTGATCAAGGACTACCTGCGCGGCGGCAACCCGCGCATCGCCTCCGCCGCGACCATGATCAAGACGACTCCGCCCGGGGAGGGTTCGCGGCTGGTCCGGGTGCGGGAGCCCAACCCGGTCTACGACGCCTGCGCACGTCCGGTGGAACTCGACGGCGGTGCCGTCCGTTTGATGGTCACCGGCCCCTTCACGGACGCCGACCTGGGAGTCGCCTGCTACCACTCCAAGACGGGAGCGGTGGAGCTGTTCCTGAACCACCTCGTCGACGGCCCCGACGAGTACGTCGTGGTCGACATGACGGCCGGTTCGGACTCCTTCGCCTCCGGCATGTTCACCCGCTTCGACATGACGTTCCTCGTCGCCGAGCCGACCCGGAAGGGGGTCTCCGTCTACCGCCAGTACAAGGAGTACGCCCGCGACTTCGGCGTCGCCCTGAAGGTCGTCGGCAACAAGGTCCAGGAACAGGACGACATCGACTTCCTGCGCGCGGAGGTCGGTGACGACCTGCTCGTGACGGTCGGACGCTCGGACTGGGTGCGTGCCATGGAGAAGGGCCGACCGCCACGGTTCGACCTCCTCGAGGAGATCAACTCGCGTGCCCTGGGGACCCTCAGGGCCACCGCCGACGCCACCTACGAGCAGCGGGACTGGGAGCGGTACACACGTCAGATGGTGCACTTCCATCTGAAGAACGCCGAGGCGTGGGGCAACGAGCGCACGGGGGCCGACCTGGCGGCGCAGGTCGACCCCGGGTTCGTGCTCGGCGAGGGGGTGGCGACGCCCGCGTGACGCCTACGGCTTGAGCGCCGGCGCCCCGGGAGCCCCCTTGGGCGCCGGGGCCGGACGGCCGGAGAGGAAGGACGCCCAGCCCTGCCGGGGGGCTTCGCCCACCTTGAGGCTGCGCAGCCTCTTCAGGGTCCCCGGATCCTGGGCGTCCAGCCAGTCGACCAGCTGGTGGAAGGAGACGCAGCGCACCTCCGGCTTGTTGCACACCTCCTGCACCACCTGGTCGATGGCGCGCATATAGGTGCCGCCGTTCCACGACTCGAAGTGGTTGCCGATGATCAGGGGGGCACGGTTGCCGTCGTAGGCGCGGTAGAAGCCCTTGATCAGACCGTCGCGCATCTGGTCGCCCCAGTAGTCGAACATGTCGGGGTCGCCCTGGGTCTGGGTGCCGGACTGGTTGACCATGAAGTTGTAGTCCATGGTCAACTGCTCATAGGTGTGCCCGGGGAAGGGCACCAACTGCATCGACAAGTCCCATAGGCCCTGCTTCTTCTTGGGCCAGACCTGGTCGTTGACACCGCTGGAGTCGTAGCGGAAGCCCAGTTGGCGGGCGGCCTTCATGAAGTTCTTCTGCCCTTCGAGGCAGGGGGTGCGGGCGCCGATCAGCTCCTTGTCGTAGTCGAAGGGCAGAGGGTTCGTCGCCTTCATGCCGGTGTTGGTCTTCCAGTTCTTCACGAACTGCTTGGCCTGGGCGATCTCGCTCTTCCACTCCCCCACCGACCACTCGCCGACCCCGCCGTCGGGGCCGCAGAAGTGACCGTTGAAGTGGGTGCCGATCTCGTTGCCCTCGAGCCAGGCCAGCCGTACCTGCTCGAGGGTGTCGGCGATCCCCTGCTCGTCGTTGAAGCCGATATCCGAGCTGCCGCGCGCGTGTTGGGGCGGTCTGTAGAGGTCACGCTTCTCCTCCGGCAGCATGTACACGCCGCTGAGGAAGTACGTCATCGTCGCGTTGTTCTCCTTGGAGACCTTGCGGAAGTGGGAGAACAGCTTCTGACTGTCCTCACCCGCGCCGTCCCAGGAGAACACCACGAACTGCGGTGGTTTCTCACCGGACTTCAACCGCTCGGGTGTGGGCAGGTGCGGCTGCCCACCGGTGTACGCGGTGGATCCGTCACCGATCAGACGGAGCGCACTGTTGGGCGCCGGTACCCCCTGCCGCGGGCCGGACGCTCCTTCCTTCGAGCCGTTGGAGCCGGTCGCACAACCGGCGAGCGACGTGGCGCAGGCCGCGGCGACCATGGCACCGAAGGCGATTCTCTGGGTGGCGGCCATGTTCCGCCCACCTTCTTCCTTCTCTCTGACGAACGCTGACGTGGCCTTTTCTGGTCATGTGCCGGGCTTGCCCCGACAGCGCCGCCAAGGTCGCACGGGACCGAGAGGGAATTAATACGACAAGCCGATGAAATGCTCACTTCATCCGAGTGGGCGATCGGCTGCGCCATTTGCCCCGGAAAGTTATGCATTGTCTTTACTCTGCATTACGGTTCATTTACCGAGCGTTGATCCATCCCGCCACTGAACGCCGTGCCCCACGGCTGCGACCGAGCCCCGCCCATCGACGCGGGTCCCACCCGGTCCGCGACCGCGCCGCCCCGGAGGAGACGGGAACATGCCCACCGCCTGCGCACCCCCTCACGCCCAGCACCCCCACCCCCCGCACAGCCCCGCATCAGGGCGCCGCCGCTTCCCCGTCGAAGGCGCCGATGTGTCGGCCGCCGTCGCGGTGTTCCTGATCGCCCTGCCTCTGTCCCTGGGCATCGCCCTCGCCACCGGCGCCCCGCTCCAGGCGGGCCTCGTCGCCGCCGCCGTGGGCGGAGTCGTCGCCGGCCGTATCGGCGGCTGCCCACTGCAGGTCAGCGGCCCCGCCGCCGGACTCACCGTCGTCACCGCCGATCTGATCCACCAATACGGCTGGCGGGCGACCTGCGGCATCACCGTCCTCGCCGGTCTCGCCCAGCTCGGCCTCGGCTGCCTGCGGGTGGCACGCGGCGCACTCGCGGTCAGCCCGGCCGTGGTGCACGGCATGCTGGCCGGCATCGGCATCACCATCGCCGTCGCCCAGCTGCACATCGTCCTCGGCGGCAGCCCGGACAGCTCCGTGCTCGCCAACCTGCGTGCGCTGCCCGCCCAGTTGGCCGACCTGCACCCGGCCGCCGTGTCCATGAGCGCGCTGACCCTGACCCTGCTGCTGGCCTGGCCACGTCTCCCGGGCCGCGTCGGCCGGGGACTGCGCAAGGTGCCGGCCGCTCTCGTCGCCGTCGCCGGGGCCACCGCGACCGCCGCCCTCGCCGGGCTGAGCCTGCCCCGGGTCGACCTGCCGTCCTGGAGCAGTCACGCGCTGGCCGGACTGCCCGAGGGGCCGGTGCTCGGTGTGGTGGCCGCCGTGCTCACCACCACCCTGGTGTGCAGCGTGCAGTCACTGCTCGGCGCGGTGGCCGTGGACAAGCTGGTCTCCGCGCGCCCCGGCACACAGTCCCGTGTCGGCCGCTCGGACCTGGACCGGGAGCTGCTCGGCCAGGGCGCCGCCAACATCGTCTCCGGGGCACTCGGCGGCCTGCCGGTGGCCGGGGTGGCCGTGCGCAGCACCGCGAACGTGAACTCGGGTGCCGTGAGCCGGAACTCCACGATGCTGCACGGCGTTCTCGTAGTAGTCGCCGCGCTGCTGATGGTCCCGATCCTGGAGGAGATCCCGCTCGCCTCCCTCGCCGCCCTGGTGATGGCCGTCGGCATCCAGATGGTGTCCCTGCACCACATCCGCACGGTGACACGCCACCGCGAAGTGCCGGTCTACGCCGTGACCACCCTCGGCGTGGTCCTCCTCGGCGTCCTGGAAGGCGTGCTTCTCGGGGTCGCCGTGGCCGTCGCCGTCGCCCTGCACCGCCTCACCCGCACCCGCATCACTCACGAGGACAGGAAGGGAGTCCATCATGTACGTGTCCGTGGCCAGCTGACGTTTCTCGCGGTGCCGCGGCTCAGCCGGACCCTGCATCTCGTACCCCAAGGCGCTCACGCCGTCGTGGAGTTGGACGGATCGTTCATGGACCACGCGGCGTACGAGTCACTGCAGGACTGGCGCAGCTCCCACACCGCGCGGGGCGGCACGGCCGAGCTGTCGGGTCGGCGCGGCGGAATCCGGGCCGCCGAGCCGGCCGGGGACGCCGAGTGCCGGTGCCGGCCCTGGACGCCCTGGCGCAATCACCAGTCCTGCTTCGTGGGGGCTCCCGCGGCCCCGGCGGGCCGGGAAGCGGCGCAGGAACTGGCGCGCGGCATCAGCTCGTTCCAGCGCAACACCGCGCCGCTGGTGCGTGAGGAGCTGGCTCGGCTCGCCCGGGAGGGCCAGCAGCCCTCGCAGCTCTTCCTCACCTGTGCGGACTCCCGGCTCGTCACCTCGATGATCACCGCCAGTGGTCCCGGTGACCTGTTCGTCGTCCGCAACGTCGGCAACCTGGTGCCGCCGGCGGGCGAGGAGCACGGCGACGACTCGGTGGCGGCCGCCATCGAGTACGCGGTGGACGTGCTCGGGGTGCGCTCCATCACGGTGTGCGGGCACTCCGGGTGCGGGGCGATGCAGGCGCTGCTGGCAGCGGAGAGCGCGGGCGGGGACACCGCGGACGGGGACACCCCGTTGCGGCGGTGGCTGCGGCACGGGCTGCCGAGCCTCGCGCGGATGGCCCGTGACCGCAGCGCCTGGCCCCGGCTGGCCGGGCGGGCACCCGCGGACGCGGTGGAACAGCTGTGCCTGACCCATGTGGTCCAGCAACTGGATCACCTGCGGGCGCACGCACCGGTCGCCCGGGCGCTGGCCCGCGGCGATCTGGAACTGCACGGCATGTACTTCCACGTGGGTGAGGCGCAGGCGTATCTGCTCGCGCGGACGGAAGGAGGCACGGTCTTCGAGGGCGTCACGGAAGGCGTCGTCGAGGAGGTCACCGAAGGCGACGCCGAGGACGTCACGAAAGGAGAGGAGGCACCCAGCTCGGTGAGAGCGGCAGAGTCGCGACAGGTCTAAACCAATTTTCCGGTCGACCCTTGTCATCGGCCCCCCGCGTCTGATGAGCTGTGGCCTGGGACACAACGGACACCCTTGGAAAGGGAGATGTCGTGAGCAACGAGAGCCTGGCCAACCTGCTGAAGGAAGAACGCAGGTTCGCGCCCCCCGCCGACCTGGCCGCGCACGCCAACGTCACCGCGGAGGCGTACGAACAGGCCAAGGCTGACAGGCTCGGCTTCTGGGCCGAGCAGGCCCGTCGGCTGACCTGGGCCAAGGCGCCGACCGAGACGCTGGACTGGTCGAACCCGCCGTTCGCCAAGTGGTTCGCGGACGGCGAGCTGAACGTCGCGTACAACTGCGTGGACCGGCATGTGGAGGCCGGGCACGGGGACCGCGTCGCCATCCACTTCGAGGGTGAGCCCGGCGACAGCCGCTCGATCACCTACGCGGAGCTGAAGGACGAGGTCTCCAGGGCCGCCAACGCCCTGCTGGAGCTGGGTGTCCGCAAGGGCGACCGGGTCGCCATCTACATGCCGATGATCCCGGAGACCGCGATCGCGATGCTGGCCTCGGCCCGGATCGGCGCCGCGCACTCCGTCGTCTTCGGCGGCTTCTCGGCGGACGCGCTCGCGACCCGTATCCAGGACGCGGACGCCAAGGTCGTCATCACGGCCGACGGCGGCTACCGGCGCGGCAAGCCGTCCGCGCTCAAGCCGGCCGTGGACGAGGCGGTCGACAAGGCGGGCAACGTCGAGCACGTGCTCGTGGTCCGCCGTACCGGGCAGGACGTGGCCTGGAGCGGCGAGCGCGACGTCTGGTGGGACGAGCTGGTCGGACGGCAGTCCGCCGAGCACACCCCGGAGGCGTTCGAGGCGGAGCACCCGCTGTTCATCCTCTACACCTCGGGGACGACGGGTAAGCCGAAGGGCATCCTGCACACCTCCGGCGGCTACCTCACCCAGGCGGCGTACACCCACTGGGCGGTGTTCGACCTGAAGCCGGAGACGGACGTGTTCTGGTGCACGGCCGACGTCGGCTGGGTCACCGGGCACTCGTACATCGTCTACGGACCGCTGGCCAACGGTGCCACGCAGGTCATGTACGAGGGCACGCCGGACACCCCGCACCAGGGCCGGTTCTGGGAGATCGTGCAGAAGTACAAGGTCACGATCCTCTACACGGCGCCGACCGCGATCCGGACCTTCATGAAGTGGGGCGACGACATCCCCGCCAAGTTCGACCTCAGCAGCCTCAGGGTCCTGGGGTCGGTCGGCGAGCCGATCAACCCCGAGGCGTGGATCTGGTACCGCAAGCACATCGGCGCCGACCGGACGCCGGTCGTGGACACCTGGTGGCAGACCGAGACCGGTTCGATGATGATCTCGCCGCTGCCGGGCGTGACCGAGGCCAAGCCCGGTTCGGCGCAGCGTCCGCTGCCCGGCATCAGCGCGACCGTCGTGGACGACGAGGCGAACGAGGTGCCCAACGGCGGCGGTGGCTACCTGGTGCTGACCGAGCCGTGGCCGTCCATGCTGCGCACCATCTGGGGCGACGACCAGCGGTTCATCGACACCTACTGGTCCCGCTTCGAGGGCAAGTACTTCGCCGGTGACGGCGCCAAGAAGGACGACGACGGGGACATCTGGCTGCTGGGCCGGGTGGACGACGTCATGCTCGTGTCCGGGCACAACATCTCCACCACCGAGGTGGAGTCGGCGCTGGTCTCGCACCCGTCGGTCGCCGAGGCGGCCGTCGTCGGCGCCGCCGACGAGACCACCGGACAGGCGATCGTCGCCTTCGTGATCCTGCGGGGCACGGCCTCGGAGGACGAGGCGCTCGTCGGCGATCTGCGCGACCACGTGGGCGCCACGCTCGGCCCGATCGCCAAGCCCAAGCGGATCCTGCCGGTGGCGGAGCTGCCGAAGACCCGCTCCGGCAAGATCATGCGCCGCCTGCTGCGGGACGTGGCCGAGAACCGCCAGCTCGGTGACGTCACCACGCTGACGGACTCCACGGTCATGGACCTCATTCAGACCAAGCTCCCGGCGGCGCCGAGCGAGGACTGACCCGCACGGCACGGCGCGAGGGGGCACCCGGACGACGACGCGCCGGGTGCCCCCTTCTGCGTCTACCGTGAGGACCACCGGTCCCGGCCGCCCCCCGTTGGGTAAGGTAATGAAAGCGTCAAGGACGCAACGAGATCCACAGGTGCGCCGGGAAGTCTGGTCGGCATGTGAGCCGTCCTGTCCAGCCACCGGAGGTCCCGCCGTGACCGCGCCCCGCACCCCGCTGTCCCCTCGCAAGGTCCTCGGACGCCTGTCCCTGCCCGAGCGGACCTTCGTGGCGGACGCGCTGCGCACCGAGACCGTCGGCGGCGTCCTGCTGCTGCTCGCCGCCGTCGCGGCGCTGGTCTGGGCGAACATCCCCGCCCTGCAGCACAGCTACGAAGCGGTGAGCCACCTCCACTTCGGCCCCGCCGCCCTCGGCCTGCACCTCTCCCTCGCCCACTGGGCCTCCGACGGCCTCCTCGCCGTGTTCTTCTTCGTCGCCGGCATCGAACTCAAGCGCGAGCTGGTCGCCGGGGACCTGCGCGACCCGAAGGCGGCGGTGCTGCCCGTGGTGGCCGCGCTGTGCGGCATGGCCGTACCGGCACTCGTCTACACCCTGACCAACCTCGCCGGGCACGGCTCCACGCAGGGCTGGGCGGTGCCCACCGCCACCGACATCGCCTTCGCGCTCGCCGTCCTCGCGGTCATCGGCACCGCGCTGCCCAGCGCCCTGCGCGCCTTCCTGCTCACCCTCGCGGTCGTCGACGACCTGTTCGCGATCCTGATCATCGCGATCTTCTTCACCGACCGCCTGGACTTCGCCGCGCTGGGCGGGGCCGCGGCGGGCCTGGTGGTCTTCTGGCTCCTGCTGCGCAAGGGGGTGCGCGGCTGGTACGTGTACGTGCCGCTCGCCGTGGTGATCTGGGCGCTGATGTACAACAGCGGCGTGCACGCCACCATCGCCGGCGTGGCGATGGGCCTGATGCTGCGCTGCACCACCCGGGAGGGCGAGGAGCACTCGCCGGGCGAGCACATCGAGCACCTGGTGCGGCCCCTGTCGGCCGGGCTCGCGGTGCCGCTGTTCGCGCTGTTCAGCGCCGGGGTGGTGGTCTCCGGCGGTGCGCTCGGTGACGTGTTCACCAAGCCGGAGACGCTCGGCGTCGTGCTCGGACTGGTCGTCGGCAAGACGATCGGCATCTTCGGCGGCACCTGGCTGACCGTCCGCTTCACCCGGGCCTCGCTCAGCGACGACCTCGCCTGGGCGGACGTCTTCGCGGTGGCCTCCCTCGCCGGGATCGGCTTCACGGTGTCGCTGCTCATCGGCGAACTGGCCTTCGACGGTGACGCCGTGCTCACCGACGAGGTGAAGGCGGCCGTGCTCACCGGATCACTGATCGCGGCGGTGTGTGCGACGGTGCTGCTGAAGATACGCAACGCCCGGTACCGCAGGCTGTGCGAGGAGGAGGAGCGCGACGAGGACCTCGACGGCATCCCGGACGTCTACGAGCAGGACGATCCGGCGTACCACCTGCGCATGGCCGAGATCCACGAGCGCAAGGCCGCCGAGCACCGGCGGATCGCCGCGGAGCGGGCGGCCGCGGAGCGGGCGGCCGCGGAGCGCCACGGGCTTGCGGAAGTGCCGGGTGGGGCAGGCGAGGAGGGCGACCGTCCGGCATGATCTGACGAGACGGTACAAAACAAGACGGCCGTACGAGCGAGGCGGTCCCGCCGAGGGGCGCCGGGCGCGACGGCCACCCACACGGCCGTACGAGCACGACGGCCACCCGGCACGGCACACTTGCGGCACGAGAACACTCAGAGGGAGAACGCGATGAGCGCACCCGACGGCAGCCCGGTCGGCGCCGAACGCAGCATCGGCCAGCTGTTCGCCTCGGCGACGACCGAATTGTCGGCGCTGGTGCACGACGAGATCGCACTGGCCAAGGCCCAGCTCAGGCAGGACGTGAAGCGCGGCGCGACGAGCGGCGGCGCCTTCTCGCTGGCCGGCGCGGTGCTGGTGTTCTCCCTGCCGATGCTGAACTTCGCCCTCGCCTACGGCATCCGGACCTGGAGCGGCTGGAACCTGGCGGTCTGCTTCCTGCTGTCCTTCGCGGCCAATGTGCTGGTCGCCGGCCTCCTCGCGCTGATCGGTGTGGTGTTCGCGAAGAAGGCCAAGAAGGGCCAGGGCCCGCAGAAGGTGGCCGCCTCGATGAAGGAGTCGGCGAGCGTTCTGCAGAACGCCAAGCCGCATCCGCGCCCGGAGCTGCCCGAGGACCGGGCGCCCGCGGCCATCGAGGCTGTGGCACGCTCGTCGTCATGACCGACCCCGCCCCCTCGGCCGTACGGATCGACCTGCCCCACGGGCAGAAGGTGACGCACCGGGACGTCGCCGCGAACGGCGCCCGCTTCCACATCGCCGAACTCGGCGACGGCCCCCTGGTGCTGCTGCTGCACGGCTTCCCGCAGTTCTGGTGGACCTGGCGGCACCAGCTGGTCGCGCTCGCCGACGCGGGCTACCGGGCGGTGGCGATGGACCTGCGGGGCGTCGGCGGCAGCGACCGCACGCCCCGCGGGTACGACCCCGCCAACCTCGCCCTGGACGTCACCGGTGTGATCCGCTCGCTCGGCGAGCCGGACGCCGCGCTGGTCGGCCACGACGTGGGCGGCTACCTGGCGTGGACGGCGGCCGCGATGCGCCCCAAGCTCGTACGACGGCTCGCGGTCGTCTCGATGCCGCATCCGCGGCGCTGGCGCGCGGCGATGCTGCGGGACGCCCGGCAGACGGCCGCCAACTCCTACATCTGGGGCTTCCAGCGGCCATGGCTCCCGGAGCGTCAACTCACCGCGGACGGCGGGGCGCTGGTGGGCCGTCTGATCCGAGACTGGTCCGGGCCGCGGCTGCCGGAGGACGAGACCGTGGAGATGTACCAGCGGGCCATGTGCATCCCCTCCACGGCGCACTGCGCGATCGAGCCGTACCGCTGGCTGGTGCGCTCGCTGGCGCGCCCGGACGGCGTCCAGTTCTACCGCCGGATGAAGCGGCCGGTTCAGGTACCCACGCTGCATCTGCACGGCTCGCTGGACCCGGTGACGCGCACGCGCAGTGCGGCCGGTTCGGGCGAGTACGTCGAAGCGCCGTACCGCTGGCGGCTGTTCGAGGGTCTCGGGCACTTCCCGCACGAGGAGCACCCGGTGGCGTTCTCCACCGAACTGGTCAACTGGCTCAGGGACCCCGAGCCCGACCGGTGACCGAGGAGGTGACCGTACGGTGACGGGTTCGACGCGTGGAGTATCCGATTGCTGAACACTTGTCCCCCGAACGGCCACATGCCTGCCGCATAGGCCAATTGGGGGGCGCGGAGGCGGTTATCGACCTTGGGGCGGGGGCACACGTCGGGGTATGGGCTGGACGCACGACTACAGTGACGCACCCCGCAACCGCCGCTCGGCCACCGGCCTGAGCACGCCTCAGCGAGGCGCCCCGCAACTGGCGGAAGCGGACCTTCGGGTGGGGATCCCGCGTATCCTGCGCCGCCGGGCGCGCTGGGTCTCGATGCGTCTGCGTCACCCGCGCGGCTGAACGCCCGTTCCGCGGTTCACAGCGCGCAGCTGTCCGTACCCACCTGCTCGTTCGCTGTGCGTCCCCGCGCGATGTCGGGCTGGATCTCGTCCGCCGTCAGCGCGTAGCCGGTGTCCGCGTCGTCGAGGGACTTGGCGAAGACGACGCCGTACACCTTGCCGTCGGGCGTGAGCAGTGGGCCGCCGGAGTTGCCCTGGCGGACCGTCGTGTACAGCGAGTAGACGTCTCGGCGGACCGTGCCGCGGTGGTAGATGTCCGGGCCGTTGGCGGTGATGCGCCCGCGTACGCGCGCGGCGCGCACGTCGTACGAGCCGTTCTCCGGGAAGCCCGCGACGATCGCGCCGTCGCCGCCGGCCGCGTCCCGGTTGGTGAACTTCAGGGCGTTCGCCTTCAGGTCCGGTACGTCGAGGACGGCGATGTCGCGCTTCCAGTCGTACAGGACGACCTTGGCGTCGTATTTGCGGCCTTCGCCGCCTATCTGCACGCTCGGCGCGTCGACCCCGCCGACGACGTGCGCGTTGGTCATGACCCGGCGGTCGGAGAAGACGAAGCCGGTGCCCTCCAGGACCTTGCCGCAGCTCTGGGCGGTGCCGGTGACCTTGACGATGGAGCGCTGGGCGCGGGTGGCGGCCGGGCTGCGCGCCAGGGCCGGGTCGGGGGGCCGGACGTCCTTGATCGGCTCGTTGGAGAACGGGCTGAAGACCTGCGGGAAGCCGTTCTGCGCGAGGACGGAGGAGAAGTCCGCGAACCAGGTGTCGGCCTGTGCGGGCAGCGCCCGGGAGACGCCGAGGAGCACCTTGGAGCCGCGCACCTCCTTGCCGAGCGTCGGCAGGGTCGTACCGGCGAGGGCGGAGCCGATCAGCCACGCGACCAGCAGCATCGCGACGACGTTGACCAGCGCGCCGCCGGTGGCGTCCAGGGCGCGGGCCGGGGACCAGGTGATGTGGCGGCGCAGCTTGTTGCCGAGGTGGGTGGTCAGTGCCTGGCCGATCGAGGCGCAGACGATGACGACGACCACGGCGACGACGGCGGCGGTGGTGCCGACCTCGGCGTTGTCGGTCACGGCGTCCCAGACGACGGGCAGCGTGTACACGGCGACGAGGCCGCCGCCCAGGAATCCGATCACCGACAGGATGCCGACGACGAAGCCCTGGCGGTAGCCCACGACCGCGAACCAGACGGCCGCGACCAGCAACAGGATGTCCAGCACGTTCACCGCTTCAGGCCTCGCCTACTCACTCCGCTCCCAGCAGCTCGGCCGGGGGTCCGGGGGTGGCCCCGGGGGACACAGCACGGGGATCACCCTGTCATGCGCGCCAGTCGAGCGGGACCTGCTGCTCCCGGTCCCAGGGGCGCTCCCAGCCCGCGTAGTGGAGCAGGCGGTCGATCACTCCGGCCGTGAAACCCCAGACCAGGGCCGATTCGACCATGAATGCCGGACCTCGGTGTCCACGGGGGTGGACGGCGGTGGCACGGTTGGCGGGGTCCGTGAGATCCGCCACGGGGACGGTGAAGACGCGGGCGGTCTCGTTCGGATCGACGACGCCGACGGGGCTGGGCGCGCGCCACCAGCCGAGCACCGGTGTGACGACGAAGCCGCTGACCGGGATGTACAGGGCGGGCAGGACGCCGAAGAGCTGGACGCCGGACGGATCGAGGCCGGTCTCCTCCTCGGCCTCGCGCAGCGCTGCCCGCAGCGGACCGTCGCCCTGCGGATCGCCGTCCTCGGGGTCGAGCGCGCCACCCGGGAAGGACGGCTGCCCGGCGTGCGAGCGCAGGGAGCCGGCCCGCTCCATCAGCAGCAGCTCGGGGCCGCGCTCCCCCTCCCCGAACAGGATCAGTACCGCGGACTGCCGTCCCGAGCCGTTCTCCGGCGGCAGGAAGCGGCTGAGCTGGAGCGGCTCGACCGTCTCGGCGGCCCGCACCACCGGATCCAGCCAGTCCGGCAGCCCCTCCTTGCTGAGCGTCACCGCATCGCCCCGCGTCTCACTGGCCCTCGTCATCGCCACCCCCGTCGCTCTGCCTGTCCAACGCCCGAGGGCACCGAGATCGTTCCGTCACGCGGCCCCCAGCGGCGGCGCCGGCCTGCCGCCCGCGTCGAGATACGCCTGAGGGGGGTTGAGCCGCTGGCCGGGGAAGCCGCCCTTCTCGTACTTCAGGAGCTTCTTCGCCTTCTCCGGGTCGGTCTCGCCCTCGCCGTAGGCCGGGCAGAGCGGGGCGATCGGGCAGGCGCCGCAGGCGGGCTTGCGGGCGTGGCAGATGCGGCGGCCGTGCCAGATGACATGGTGGGACAGATCGGTCCACTCGCTCTTCGGGAACAGCGCGCCGACGGTGGCCTCGATCTTGTCCGGGTCGGTCTCCTCGGTCCACCGCCAGCGCCGTACCAGCCGCTGGAAGTGGGTGTCCACGGTGATGCCGGGCCGGCCGAAGGCGTTGCCGAGGACGACGAAGGCGGTCTTGCGGCCGACGCCGGGCAGCTTGACGAGGTCCTCCAGCTTCCCGGGCACCTCACCGCCGAAGCCCTCCGCGAGCGCCTTGGACAGCCCTATGACCGACCGGGTCTTGGCCCGGAAGAAGCCGCAGGGGCGCAGGATCTCCTCGACCTCCTCCGGGTTGGCGGCGGCCAGGTCCTCGGGGGCCGGGTACTTGGCGAACAGCGCCGGGGTGGTCTGGTTGACCCGCAGATCGGTGGTCTGGGCCGACAACACGGTGGCGACCAGCAGCTGGAAGGGGTTCTCGAAGTCCAGCTCGGGGTGGGCGTACGGGTAGACCTCGGCGAGTTCGCGGTTGATCTTGCGTGCCCGTCGTACGAGGGCCGTCCGCGACTCCGGCTTCCAGGGCTTCACGGCCTCGGTCACCGCCGTGGCCGCCTTGCGCACCTTGCTCACTGCCATGGACGAAGGCTACGCCGACGGGACCGGCGCCGGTGGTGGATCACCAGGACGACCGGCCCTTCGGAGCACCGCTCACGGAGCGGGCACCGAAACCGGCCATCCGGTGCCGCCGACCGAGGTGATCACCGGTGGCTGCTGGTCCGATTCATTCGGTTTATCACATCAGCGACACGCTGTTCGCCCACAGCGGAATCATCGGGCGTCCCCCCTCGGGCGACCCCGGACAGCCCCCTACGCCGTGCTCCCACCGGCTACTTGGGGCCTTCGGCCGACCCGCGGCCGGGCGGCGGGCACGGCCCCGGAAGCGGAAGATCGGCCCCCGATTGGACCCCTGCCGCGTACCTCGGGACACCTGTGCGGCATCCTTGTGACAGATCACACTGTTTGGACCGTCCGGCAAAATGGGGAACACGGACCCCTGGCACACGGGGGAGCAAGATCCCCTGAGCAGGTCGACAAGGAGAGAACTCGTGGACGACGTTCTGCGGCGCAACCCGCTCTTCGCGGCTCTCGACGACGAGCAGGCCGCGGAGCTTCGCGCCTCCATGAGTGAGGTGACCCTCGCACGCGGCGACTCCCTGTTCCACGAGGGCGACCCCGGTGACCGGCTGTACGTCGTCACCGAGGGCAAGGTCAAGCTCCACCGCACTTCCCCCGACGGCCGCGAGAACATGCTCGCCGTCGTCGGCCCCGGCGAACTGATCGGCGAGCTGTCGCTGTTCGACCCGGGCCCGCGCACCGCGACCGCGACCGCGCTGACCGAGGTCAAGCTCCTCGGTCTCGGCCACGGCGACCTCCAGCCCTGGCTGAACGTACGCCCCGAGGTGGCCGGCGCCCTGCTGCGCGCCGTCGCCCGCCGGCTGCGCAAGACCAACGACGCCATGTCCGACCTGGTCTTCTCCGACGTTCCCGGCCGCGTGGCGCGTGCCCTGCTGGACCTCTCCCGCCGCTTCGGCGTGCAGTCCGAGGAGGGCATCCACGTCGTCCACGACCTCACGCAGGAGGAGCTGGCCCAGCTGGTCGGCGCATCCCGCGAGACCGTGAACAAGGCCCTCGCGGACTTCGCGCAGCGCGGCTGGCTCCGCCTGGAGGCGCGGGCCGTGATCCTGCTGGACGTCGAGCGCCTGGCCAAGCGGTCGCGCTGACGCCGGTTTCGGCCCATGACAGTGGGGCCCGGCTTCCTGGAAGCCGGGCCCCACTGTCATGGCCGCCGTCCCCCGCACCTCGAAAACCAGCTGCCCGAGGCAGGCGTGCGCGGCACAGTGGGCGCATGGCCGAAACCGTTCGCCGTCCCGGACTGGACGCCCAGGGCTACCTCGCCCGCGAAGGCTCCCTCGCGCGCGTGCCCGAGGTCTTCCGCCCGGTCGTGGCCGCCGCCCGTGACCGGCTCGTGGACGCGTTCGGCCCCCGCCTGCACAGCGCCTACCTCTACGGCTCGATCCCGCGCGGCACCGCGCGCGTGGGACGCAGCGACCTGGATCTGTTCGTCGCCCTCGGCGAGGAACCCAGGGAGGCCGACCGGGAGGCCGTCCGGGCGCTCGGCGAGGCCGTCGACAAGGAGTTCCCGCAGATCGACGGCGTCGGCACGCTGCTCTACGGCCGGGACCGGCTGCTGAGCGACCTGGAGCGGTACGACCTGGGCTGGTTCGTCGCCTGCCTGTGCACCCCGCTGCTCGGCGAGGATCTCGCCGCCCGTCTGCCCCGCTACCGCCCCGACTCCCTGCTGGCCCGTGAGACCAATGGCGACCTCGCCCGGTGGCTGCCGCGCTGGCGCGAGCGGATCGGGCGGGCCGAGGACACCGAGGAGGCCCGTCGGCCGCTCGTGCGCTTCATGTCCCGGCACCTCGTCCGCACGGGCTTCACGCTCGTGATGCCGCGCTGGCAGGGCTGGACGAGCGATCTGCGGGAGATGGCCGAGGCGTTCGGCACGTACTACCCCGAGCGGGCCGCGCAACTGCGCACCGCGGCGGAGTACGGCTACGAGCCCGTCGGCGACCCGGGCGTCCTGCGGTCCTACGTCGACGACCTCGGCCCCTGGATCGCCGGGGAGTACACGCGCGTGCACGGCGTCAAGACCGCCCGGCCGGACTGAGGCGGCTCCTAGATCAGGCCGTGCTCGCTCAGGTACTCCATCTGGGCCCGCACGGACAGTTCCGCCGCCGGCCACAGCGAGCGGTCCACGTCGGCGTAGACGTGGGCGACGACCTCGGCCGGGGTGCGGTAGCCGTCCTCGACCGCCGTCTCCACCTGGGCGAGCCGGTGGGCGCGGTGGGCCAGGTAGAACTCGACGGCGCCCTGGGCGTCGTCCAGCACCGGACCGTGACCCGGCAGGACGGTGTGCACGCCGTCGTCCACCGTGAGGGACCTCAACCGCCGCAGCGAGTCCAGATAGTCGCCGAGCCGCCCGTCGGGGTGCGCCACGACCGTCGTCCCGCGCCCGAGGATGGTGTCGCCGGTCAGCACCGCCCGGTCGGCCGGGAGATGGAAGCACAGCGAGTCCGCGGTGTGCCCGGGGGTCGGCACGACCCTCAGCTCCAGGCCGCCGACGGTGACCGCGTCCCCGGCGGCCAGGCCCTCTTCGCCGAGGCGCAGCGCCGGATCGAGGGCACGCACGCGCGTACCGGTCAGCTCGGCGAAGCGGGCCGCGCCTTCGGCGTGGTCGGGGTGGCCGTGGGTGAGCAGGGTCAGGGCTATGCGCTTGCCGGCCTTCTCCGCCGTGTCCACGACGGTGCGCAGATGGCCGTCGTCCAGCGGGCCCGGGTCGATCACCACGGCCAGGTCGGAGTCCGGCTCGGCGACGATCCAGGTGTTGGTGCCGTCCAGGGTCATCGCGGAGGCGTTGGGCGCGAGGACGTTGACGGCCCGTTCGGTGGCGGGACCCGAGACGACGGTGCCGCGGGGCTGGCCCGGCAGGGCTGCTGCGTCGGTCATGCGGGGCCTCCGCCGGTCGTCGTCGGAGCGGTCGTCCCGGCGGGCGTCTGCGCGGTCGTCCCGGCCGTGGGGATGTGCTTGGTGAACTCGTCGTGCCCCGGCCAGGACAGGACGATCTCGCCGTCCTGGAGGCGCGCGCTCGCCAGCACCGCCGTCATGTCGCGCGCGGGGGCGGCCGCCAGCGCCTCGGCGGCGGTGGCGTACGGGAGCAGCTGGCGCAGCGTGGCGATGGTGGGCGGCATCATCAGCAGCTCGCCCTTGTCGTAGCCGGCGGCGGCCTCCTCGGGGCGGATCCACACCGTGCGGTCGGCCTCCGTGGAGGCGTTCCGGGTGCGCTGCCCCTCGGGGAGGGCGGCCGCGAAGAACCAGGTGTCGTAGCGGCGGGCCTCGAACTCCGGGGTGATCCAGCGGGTCCAGGCGCCCAGCAGGTCCGAGCGCAGCACCAGGCCGCGCCGGTCCAGGAACTCGGCGAAGGACAGCTCGCGCGCGACCAGGGCGGCCCGGTCCGCCTCCCAGTCCTCGCCGGTGGTGTCGCCGACGACCGAGTCCGCGTCGGGCCCGGCGAGCAGGACGCCTGCCTCCTCGTACGTCTCCCGTACGGCCGCGCAGACGATGGCCTGGGCGCCGTTCTCGTCGACTCCCAGCCGTTCGGCCCACCACGCGCGCGTGGGGCCCGCCCAGCGGATCTGACGGTCGTCGTCGCGCGGGTCGACACCGCCGCCGGGATACGCGTACGCGCCTCCGGCGAAGGCCATGGAGGCGCGTCTGCGCAGCATGTGGACGACCGGGCCGCCCGGGGTGTCCTTCAGGAGCAGCACCGTGGCCGCGCGCCTGGGGGTCACCGGGGTGAGGGTGCCGTCCGCGAGCGCGCGGATGCGGTCCGGCCACTCCGGGGGGTACCACTGACCGTTCGCCATGGCCGGAGGCTATCCCGTATAGGGCGAATGTTCGAGAGGTGCCCGAGGTCAGTGGGGCCGCGGTGGACTACTGGGCGAGTTCCACCTGGATCTCCACCTCGACCGGCGCGTCCAGCGGCAGCACCGCGACGCCGACCGCGCTGCGCGCGTGCACGCCCTTGTCGCCGAGGACCTCGCCGAGGAGTTCGCTGGCACCGTTGACGACACCGGGCTGCCCGGTGAAGTCGGACGCCGAGGCGACGAAACCGACCACCTTCACCACGCGCGCGATGCGGTCCAGGTCGCCGGCGACGGACTTCACGGCGGCCAGCGCGTTCAGCGCGCAGACGCGGGCCAGGTCCTTGGCCTCCTCCGGCGTGACCTCCGCGCCCACCTTGCCGGTGACCGGCAGCTTGCCCTCCACCATCGGCAGCTGGCCGGCGGTGTAGACGTAGACACCGGACTGCACGGCCGGCTGGTACGACGCCAGCGGCGGTACGACCTCCGGCAGGGTCAGGCCCATTTCGGCCAGTTTGGCCTCGACCGCGCTCACGCCTGCTTCTCCCGCTTCAGGTAGGCCACGAGCTGCTCCGGATTGTTGGGCCCGGGCACGACCTGGACCAGCTCCCAGCCGTCCTCGCCCCAGGTGTCCAGAATCTGCTTCGTGGCATGGACGAGCAGCGGCACGGTCGCGTATTCCCACTTCTTGGTCATGAGGCCGACTGTAGCCGCTGTGGCCGAAAGGGCAGGCGGCCGACCACGACCGCTGTCCGCCGACGGACGCACGGCCGTATCACGACGGCCGCCGCCCACCGGACACACGGCCGATCACGACCGCCGCGCCCACCGGACAAACAGGTGATCGCGACGACCGCTGTCCACCGAACACATGGCCGACTATGACCGCCGTTATCCACAGCCTCCCGCGTGGCCTTCGGCCGGACTGGTTAGTCTCGAAGGCGTGAGCAGGCTCCAGGTCGTCAGCGGCAAGGGCGGGACCGGAAAGACGACGGTCGCCGCCGCCCTCGCGCTGGCCCTCGCGACCGAGGGGAAGCGGACGCTTCTCGTGGAGGTCGAGGGTCGGCAGGGCATCGCACAGCTCTTCGAGACGGAGGCGTTGCCGTACGAGGAGCGGAAGATCGCGGTCGCGCCGGGGGGCGGGGAGGTGCATGCCCTCGCGATAGACCCCGAACTCGCCCTTCTGGACTACCTCCAGATGTTCTACAAACTGGGCGGGGCGGGCAGAGCGCTCAAGAAGCTCGGCGCCATCGACTTCGCCACCACCATCGCTCCCGGCATCAGGGACGTCCTGCTGACCGGCAAGGCGTGCGAGGCGGTGCGCCGCAAGGACAAGAAGGGACGGTTCGTCTACGACTACGTCGTCATGGACGCCCCGCCGACCGGCCGCATCACCCGCTTCCTGAACGTGAACGACGAGGTGGCGGGCCTCGCGAAGATCGGCCCGATACACAATCAGGCGCAGGCGGTGATGCGCGTGCTCAAGTCGCCGGAGACGGCGGTGCACCTGGTGGCCCTGCTGGAGGAGATGCCGGTGCAGGAGACCGCCGACGGCATCGCCGAGCTGCGCGCGGCACGGCTTCCGGTGGGCCGGGTCATCGTGAACATGGTCCGGCCGCAGGTGTTGGACGCGGCCGACCTGGAACTCGTACGGACCGTGGAGCGTTCTTCGGTCGCACAGGCGTTCTCGGCCGCGGGGCTCGGCGGGGCCCGGCGGGGCGGGAACGCCGAGAAGCTGGTGGACCCGCTGCTGGCGCAGGCAGCCGAGTACGCCGAGCGGTACGCGCTGGAGCAGGAGCAGCGCGCGGTCCTCGGCGAGCTGGGCCTGCCGCTGAACGAACTGCCGCTGCTCGTCGAGGGCATGGACCTCGCGGGCCTGTACGAACTCGCCACCGAGCTGCGGAAGCAGGGGTTGTCATGAGTCCGGACCCGGCCGAGGCACAGGACACGGCGCGCCGCCTCTCCCCCGCGCGTGCGCTCGACGTCGACCCGCTGCTGGACGACCGCGGGACGCGGATCGTGGTGTGCTGCGGCTCGGGCGGGGTCGGCAAGACGACGACCGCGGCGGCCCTCGGGCTGCGGGCGGCCGAGCGGGGCCGCAAGGTGGTCGTCCTGACCATCGACCCGGCCAAGCGGCTGGCCCAGTCGATGGGCATCGACTCCCTCGACAACGTGCCGCGCCGGGTGAAGGGCACCGAGGGCGGCGGCGAACTGCACGCCATGATGCTCGACATGAAGCGCACCTTCGACGAGGTCGTGGAGGCGCACGCGGACCCCGAGCGGGCGGCCGCGATCCTGGCGAACCCCTTCTACCAGTCGCTCTCGGCGGGCTTCGCGGGCACGCAGGAGTACATGGCGATGGAGAAGCTGGGCCAGCTGCGGGCCAAGGACGAGTGGGACCTGATCGTGGTCGACACCCCACCGTCCCGCTCGGCGCTGGACTTCCTGGACGCACCCAAGCGGCTCGGCTCCTTCCTGGACGGCCGGCTGATCCGCCTGCTCACCGCGCCCGCCAAGCTGGGCGGCCGCGCGGGGATGGCCTTCCTGAACGTCGGCATGTCGATGATGACCGGCACGCTGGGCAAGCTGCTGGGCGGCCAGTTGCTGAAGGACGTACAGACGTTCGTGGCCGCCATGGACACCACCTTCGGTGGTTTCCGTACGCGCGCGGACGCCACGTACAAGCTGCTCCAGGCGCCCGGTACGGCGTTCCTCGTGGTCGCGGCCCCGGAGCGGGACGCGTTGCGCGAGGCCGCGTACTTCGTGGAGCGGCTGGCCGCGGAGGACATGCCGCTGGTCGGTCTGGTGCTGAATCGTGTCCATGGCAGCGGCGCCGGCCGGCTGTCGGCCGAGCGAGCGCTCGCCGCCGCGGAAAATCTTGAGGACCTCCGCATTGTGGATCAGGGGGACGGGAAAGCTGGACTTCGTAACTCTCCCGACACGTACGGCAGTTCACGAACTTCCGCACCCGAGGCCGCAGCCGGAGACGCCGCTTCCGAGGAAGGCTCCCCCGCCGAAACGGAAGACTCCTCCACCGAGGCGGAGCGCCCCGTCGACCGGCTCGCCGCAGGCCTGTTGAGGCTGCACGCCGAACGCATGCAGCTGCTCTCGCGCGAGCAGCGCACGCGTGACCGGTTCACCGCCCGCCACCCCGAGGTGGCGGTGGTCGACGTACCCGCACTGCCCGGCGACGTCCACGACCTCACAGGTCTGCGTGACATCGGTGCCCGGCTGGCCGCGGGCACGGCGGGGCGGACGGAGCCGTCGTAGCGCCCCTCTGCGGGCGACTACGCGGCGAGCCGTACAGGCGGGGCCACATACGCGCGTACCACCACGGAGACGGAGGCGGCGGCGCGCAGAGTGCGCAGCGCAGGGGTGCGGATACCGCCACGGAGTCAGTTCCGGCCGCGCGCAGGTGCGCTCGTACGGTCGCAGCGCGCGGCTGCGGGCGACTGCGGGCGGAACTGCCGGGTCGATCGCGGCTTCCCCAGGCGAAGGCCAGATCGACACCTCCGACACCCCATGGCAGGCAGCGGTGCGGTCTCGTCGGCGACCGCGGGCCCACCGCGGCCGATCGCGCGGTTGCCCGCGCCCCCAGAGCACTGCGACTCCCGCCGGGGAACCGCAACTCCCGTTGCCCGAGAAGCCACCCTGACCGCGGGCGCTCCACTTCTCCCCAGGCAGGTGCGTGCCCTCAGCTCACCGCCGCGTAGTTCTCGTACATCTCGTCGTTGTCGAGAGACACGATCCCGACGCCCCGCTCGTATTCCGAGCGAGCGGTTTCCAGCAGCCTGCGCCAGGAGGTCACGGTGGGCCGCCGGCGCAGCAGTGCGCGGCGCTCCCGCTCCGTCATGCCTCCCCACACGCCGAATTCGACGCGGTTGTCCAGCGCGTCAGCCAGGCATTCGGTGCGTACCGGGCATCCGGTGCACACCGCCTTGGCCCTGTTCTGCGCTGCTCCCTGAACGAACAGTTCATCCGGATCGGTAGTGCGGCAGGCAGCCTGCGCACTCCAGTCGGTTACCCAGCCCATACCGGCGCCGTCCTCTCCCGAATCGAGGCTCCCCCACGGCGGCAGCGGCATATTCACCGCCGCCAGTTGAGGACGTTACGGAAGGTGGGCACAGCGCAACACCCCCTTCGGGCCCAATCTTGAATGGCCCGAACGGACTATGGGTAAGCGGCAGATCACCCGCGGGAGTGAGCTGGCGACATATGCGAACATCCCGGCAATCCGGGACAGCTACGGTGTGCCACATCGGGCGTCAGGTGACACACGAGGCGGATTCGGACACGTTCCCCTCAGAAAAACGGGGCACGACCGGAACGATTCGGGGTCGCCGGACGTATTGATACGTGACCGCACTGCTGTGACAGTTGAGAGCAGCTTAGGCCAAGGCCTGCGCGCGTGTCCGGAAAATGCGAACGTAGGTCTCCTGCTTCGCCGTGTGCTGCCCGCCACCACCCGGCGCCGCCCGCCCGTACGTCACGATCCGGCACCCGAACATCCCGACAGGGAGCCGCTCCCTCGGAACGCTCATAAGTACGGATTAGGCTGCCCCCATGCCAAAGAAGCGCTCGGGCGGTGGCCTGTCGGCAACACAGCAGGCCGCCAAGTTCCTCGGTGTCAGTGTGCTCGCGGGAGCCGTGATGGCGGGCATCGCGCTGCCCGCGGCCGGAGCGCTGGGCCTCGCGGCCAAGGGCTCGGTCAAGAGCTTCGACGAGATCCCGGCCAATCTGAAGAGCCCCCAGCTCAGTCAGCGCACGACGATCCTGGACAACCGGGGCAACCAGATCGCGACCGTCTACTCCCGCGACCGTACGGTGGTCGACCTCAAGGACATCTCGCCGTACATGCAGAAGGCGATCGTCGCGATCGAGGACTCGCGCTTCTACAAGCACGGCGCGATCGACCTCAAGGGCGTGCTGCGCGCCGTGAACAAGAACGCGCAGAGCGGCGGGGTCGCCCAGGGCGCCTCCACGCTCACCCAGCAGCTGGTGAAGAACTACTTCATCGAGGAGGCCGGCGACGACCCGACGAAGGTCGCCGAGGCCACCCAGCAGACCCTCGGCCGTAAGATCCGCGAGCTGAAGTACGCGATCCAGATCGAGGAACAGCTGGGCAAGAAGAAGATCCTCGAGAACTACCTCAACATCACCTTCTTCGGCGAGCAGGCCTACGGCGTCGAGGCCGCCGCCCAGCGCTACTTCTCCAAGCACGCCAAGAACCTGAAAGTGCAGGAGGCCGCGCTGCTGGCCGGCATCGTGCAGTCCCCGAGCCGCTACGACCCGGTCAACGACGAGGCCGAGGCCACCAAGCGGCGCAACATCGTCCTGCAGCGCATGGCCGAAGTCGGCGACATCTCCCAGAAGGAGGCCGACGAGGCCAAGGGCAAGCCGCTCGGGCTCCACCCCAGCCGGCCGAAGAACGGCTGCATCACCGCGGTCCAGGGTGCCGGCTTCTTCTGCGACTACGTACGCGAGGTCTTCCTGACCGACCCGGCCTTCGGCAAGACCAAGGAGATCCGGGCGAAGCTCTGGAACCAGGGTGGTCTGACGATCCGTACGACGCTCGACCCGCAGGCGCAGCAGTCCGCGCAGGCCTCGATCAAGGACCACGTCTACAAGAGCGACGGCGTGGCGACGGCCGCGACCATCGTCGAACCGGGCACCGGCAAGATCCTCGCCATGGGTCAGTCCCGCCCGTACGGCTTCGGCAAGAACGAGACCCAGATCAACCTGTCCGTGAACCAGGACATGGGCGGCGGTGCCGGCTACCAGCCCGGTTCGACGTTCAAGCCGATCGTGGCGGCGGCCGCCATCGAGGGCGGCAAGCCCGCGACGCAGCAGTACTCGTCGCCGTACGAGATGCTGTACCCGAGCCCGGTGTCCGCGTGCGACGGCAAGACCTGGCGCAACGACCCCCGGAAGCCCGAGAAGCTCACGAACGAGAACGAGTCGGAGCACGGCCCGTACGGCATGAAGGAAGCGACCGCCAAGTCGGTCAACACCTACTACGTGCAGCTGATCAGCGACATCGGTATCTGCCCGGTCGTCGACATGGCCAAGAAGATGGGCGTGTCACGCGCGGACGGCCGCAAGATGGTCCAGGCGCCCTCCATGGCGCTCGGCACCCAGGAGATGTCCCCGCTGACGATGGCGAGCGCCTACGCCACCTTCGCCTCGCGCGGCATGTACTGCACCCCGGTCGCCATCGAGTCGATCACCCAGCGGGCAGGCCGGGAGCAGAAGTCCCTGGAAGTGCCGAAGTCGACCTGCTCGCGCGCGATGTCGGAGACGACCGCCGACACCGTCAGCACGCTCCTCAAGGGCGTGGTCGAGGACGGTACGGGCCAGGAGGCCGGCCTGGACAGCCGCGCGAGCGCCGGCAAGACGGGTACGACGGACGAGCGCTTCGCGGCCTGGTTCGTCGGCTACACCCCGAACATGGCGGGCGCGGTCTGGGTCGGCGACCCGGCCCACAAGCGGCACATGGTCAACATCACCATCGGTGGCGTCCCGTACGACAAGGTCTTCGGTGGCGCGGTCCCGGGCCCGATCTGGCGCGACATGATGTCCGGCGCTCTGGAGGGCAAACCCGCTCCCGACTTCAACCTGGTCGACATCCCCGACGAGGACAACGGGGACGGCCAGGGAAAAGGCGACAGGGGAGAGAACGGGGGCAACAACGGGGACACGGGACGAGTGATCGGCGGACTGATCGGCGGCCTGACGGACGGGGGCGCCACTGACGGCGCCACCACGGGCGGCACGACCACCGGCGCCATCGGCGGCACCACCCCGTCACCGACCTTCTCCCTCCCCGGCAACTTCATCCAGGGCCAGAGCAACGGCGGCATCAACGGGAACGGCAACGGGGGCCACAGAGGCTAGGTCCCCACGGATACGGCGGCGGGGGGGGGGGGGGGGGGGGGGGGGGGGGGGGGGGGGGGGGGGGGGGGGGGGGGGGGGGGGGGGGGGGGGGGGGGGGGGGGGGGG